>JACQWQ010000146.1 GCA_016209205.1 Chloroflexota bacterium | reverse complement strand
GTTGGGCGGCTCGGCGCACTCACAACGATACCAAAGTCCAACGGTGTGTCGTCACAACACGAATCATTCGTGTAACTGACTCAAGGACAGAATGGGAAAGCGAAGAAAATCTGGAACTCCCCATACTCAGGCGCAAGTCCCGAGTCGAGAGCAATTAATCTTGCCGGAAAACGAAGACTGTGGAGCGAATGAACAAGAAACATCTGATTGTGCTCACACTGATTGCGTCTGCAATCTGCGCGGGCATCGGCATAGTTCAGTGGTCGGATAGCGCGGCGCAAGCGCATCCGCTGCAGAGCGCGACTCCGACTCCATCTCTCACTTTTCTTCCAATCATCCGCGCAGATCAAAGCGGCGGCAAGCCGACAACGCTGACGCCGATCTATTATTCCGCCGAAAGTCCGTTCAACCAGAAAATCCCCTCCAATCCGCAGATAGACCCGAACTCGGCGACCATGGTGCAAAGCCTCCTGCGGGATGCGCGCAATCAGGGCTATTACATCGTCGTGGACAAGTGGACGGTCCCCATCTACTACTCGGACGCCAACACCCCACGTTACAACGTCAGGCTCACGGCGGATTGGGCGCGCTGGTTTGCGACGACGATGAACGGCGTCCCAATCCCCGACTGGGCCGCGCCCGACCCGCAGGACGATGGAAGTATGACCATCGTTGACCTGACAACGAATTGCGAATACGATTTCTGGCAGGCGAAAAACCAGAACGGCCAATGGCAGGCAAGCTGGGGGAACAGCCTGAAAATAGACGGGCAGGGAATCTTCCTAAAAGGATTGTCCGCGCGCGGATCCGGTTTCGCGTTGCTCGCCGGAATGATCTGGCCCGATGAATTAAGAAACGGAAGGATCGACCACGCCCTGCTCTTCAGTTACAACTACACCAAAAGCGGGGGGCCCGTTTCACCGGCAACTGAAAGCGATGGAGAGTCTCTGTCCGCCGACGCCATTCCCGAAGGCGCGCGCATTCAGCTCGATCCCACGTTGAACCTTGACACGCTGAATCTTACTCCGTATGAAAAGACGATTGCGAAAGCGTTGCAGGAATATGGAATGATCCTGGGAGACAATTCGGGCGGGGGCATCTCACTCTACGCCGTTCATCCGATGAGCGCACAGGGCAATCTTTATGAAGGCATACTGCCGCCGCCCGACCCAATGGATGGGTTTGTCCTCCTTCCGAACATCCCAGTGGACAAGTTTCGCGTTTTGCTGTTGGGCTCGCAGATTCCAGACCCCGAAATTGCGCTGTCGGTGATGCCCGGCGATTTTCTCGCTTGGCCGTTGCCGACGCACCTTAACAACCGAGCCACAGAGCATCCCGCTCAAAGTAGAGTATGAAGCTGATTCACCGAATGACCGCGGGCTGATCCACGAAGGACACGAAGGGCACCAAGATTCTTCGTGTGCTTTGTGTCCTTTGTGGATCACTCGGTTGGCGGACATGCTGAACGCACGTCGCCAACCTCTGTATGATCTCCGACTGCACTCAACACGGTGAGCGTTGCTCAGCCGTTGACCGTTACCCGCGCCATTCTGTCCAAAGAACCAGGATGACGAGGACGCCACCACTGACCGCGCGGTGATTCGACTGCTCATGACACACGGTGTCATGCCCCTCACTGCCCCGCCAGCGCGGACAGCTTCTCGGACACTGGATCAGCGCGATGCAGATACAGGCGTCAGATAACGTTCACATGAGGGTACTCCTAATCCCGCCATGACTTGGGCCTGAAGCGCGGTGGGCTCTGCCACTTGGCGCACGTGCGTCCCGTCGGTCAGCCGCAGGTCAATCGCCGACCAGGCGGCGAACTCGGCAAGCACGCGGTCAACCGACAGCTTCACGCCCGCGTGTTGACACTGCAACGCCAACAACGCACGCACCAACAATGCCACCATCGTGACAAAGACCAGGCCCTCAATCCGCGCGTCCGTGTGCAGAAAGACGGGCCGCACCGCCAAGGGGCCTTTCATGGCATGGAACTGCTTCTCGGCATCATCTTGTGCCTTGAAAATGGCGAGTGCGTCATTGGCGGACAAGTGCAGCGCATTGGTGCCCAAAGCATACCGT
The DNA here is from genome assembly GCA_016209205.1 of Chloroflexota bacterium. Lineage (GTDB taxonomy): Bacteria > Chloroflexota > Anaerolineae > UBA4142 > SHND01 > SHND01. The sequence goes on along the minus strand of JACQWQ010000146.1, from coordinate 17,183 downwards.
CCCTCCACGGCTCGAGCCGCCGCCAACCGCTCGCGCTGGATGCGAAACTTCAAGTGAAGGTGCTGGTCGGTCCCTTGCAAGTCCACCTCCACCAAGCGTTTGGCGGAGTTGCCGCGCCGCACATGATCAATTTGCGCCACGGCATAGTCCCGCTCGGCGTAACGTCCGTGATTCAATTGACGACGAATGTGCTCCAGTCCAGCCAGTAAACGTTTCAGGTGCTGCCGTCGCTTTTGGGCATCCAACCGTGCTTTGCCGGCGCTCGACAGGACCAAGAGGCGATGCGTGATGACTTGCTTGGACGCCTTCGGCTCATCGGGTGGCGCTGGCACCGTGATCGAGAAGGGACGCCACACCCCTTGATACGGCACAAACTGCGGGTTGTGGGCTTGACGGTGCGGGCGATAAGCGAGGGGGTGGTCCGCAGTTCCGTGGCGGAGACACTGCGCAGCACGCGCTCCACCGCCTTACACTGCTGCCAGGGGCCCAAGTAAAACAGCCCATGGCGGTGACATGCCCCGACCGCTTCCGGCGTGATCATCTTGCAGTCGCTCACCAAGAGAGGATGCAGGTTCAACGCGACCAGTTCGGGGCGTGCGCAGAAATGGAGCAGGGCTTGCAAATGGTTGAGCGGGGTCGTGATATCCGCCGTTTGTCCCGCCAAGACTTGATAGCCCACGGGGACCCGCGTGCGGTGGGTGACATCGGCTTGCAGAGCCTGCCGAAGGGCCTGCCCTGAGCCTGCCGAAGGGTTGATCTGCTTGGTGTCGGATTGGTGGTCGCGGCTGTGCCCATAGCGGATCAAGTCACTGTCGGTGTAGGCTCCGGTGAAGTAAAACGAAGTGATGTCCCAGTGCAAGACACTCAGATCGAGTTTCCAGACCTGAATGGCCCGCACCACCAGCCGCGTCCAGATTTCACCCAAGTGCGAATAGAGCGCCTCCAAGGTGCGCCCCAAGCGTTGGTCATACACCTTGTGCAGGGGCAGGTCCAGCGCGATGGGGAGTACGGTGTGGGCAACCCACTGGTCAACCCAAGACAAAGGTTGGGGCGACAGCAGCCGATTGAGGACCAGCACGAGGACCATGAGTCCCAAGTCGAGATCAGCCTGGGTGGGGCACACGGCATTGACCATCTCACGCAGGCCCAGGGTTTCCAAGATAGGATACAAAAGCGGGACCGCGCCGAGCTGCAACGTGTTGGTCTGGCGAATTGCCCCCTCCACAGCATGGGCTAAGCTTTGTTCGCTCATCAGTGTCCCTCCGACTTGCTACGGTAAGGACACTATACACTCTTGGGCTCGGTTGTTAAAGAGCGAAAACTAGCTCGTCTGTTCTATGTCGAAAACAGGCTAGAGAGGATTGTGTAGCATAGCCAAACTCCACCCATGCCGGTGGAGTTTTTTTGTTAATACACGACCAACGCCATGTTGTTAAAGTAGCTTGACGTGCGTTGATGATTTGCCCAGCTGGTGAAACGCACCGTGCCGTCGTACGGATCATTGTACGTGATGCCCGCGTCAGTTGCCGCGACAATGACGACGGTGTGTTCGTACGGCGTCAGGGGAACGCTCGTACCATTGGATACTTGGACCCACTGCGGCTTTTGATACGATTCGCGCCACGTCGTCCACCAAATCACCGGGCGACTCTGCTGTAGATTTTCCAAAATACTCGCCTTGAATTTTTCGTACGGCTGCCCGTAATAGGTGGTAGACGGACGCCCGAGTTTCGCCAATCCCTTTTGCAAACCTTGCGCGTAGGTGCCGTAATGCGTCAGCCCGCCAAGTAATTCATAATTCGTTTCGCCGCGAATGCCTTCGAACGGGTTATCGCTGCGCGGCATGGCGGCGACAATTTGATTTTCGTCCAGCGCGCCAAAAGTCGCCATCGCCGCGGCGGATTCCTCGCACGTCAACGTTTGTTTTTGCCGATACACGGGGACGGCGGTAACGCGCACATTGACGCCGCCTGAAACGGCAGCATTGCTCGCGGGCGCGTTGGAAGAATTATTGGCGGGGGTCGAGTTGCTTGCCGTACCGGGAATGGTCAAGCGCTGACCCGAGTAAACAAACTGCGATGGCAAATTGTTGGCAATGACGATCGTTTGAATCGTCACGCCAATGCGTACGGCGATTCGATACAGCGTATCGCCGGGCTGCACAATGTAGGTGGTCGAGAGGTCGGATAGTCGGTTGGTCGGATAGTCGGTTGGTCGGTTGGTCGGTTGGTCGGGTTGGGGCGCAGGGGGGGGATTGCCGGGAATTTTCAACTGCCAGCCGGTGTAGAGAAAACCGTTCGGCGGAATGTTGTTCGCGTCGGCAAGCGCGTTGACGGACACGCCGAACTTGCGCGCAACCGAATACAACGTGTCGCCCGCGCGCACGACATACATTCCATTAGAGCGGATTCCACATTCGTATGTGGGTTGTAGGGGCAATCCCTCGTGGTTGCCCAACCGGAATGGGCGAGGACAGGCCGTCGCCCCTACGCGGATACCACCAATCAACTCGGAATCTGCTCTAGGCGATGCTGGCGTAGCGAGCGCCAGGGCATTGTTCGAGGTGCTGGCTGCGCCGGGAATTTTCAAACGCTGCCCCGCATACACCCAGCTCTGCGTCGTGATGCCATTCGCGCTGGCTAGGGCTTGGGGCGAAACGCCGTACTTGCGCGCAATCGAATAGAGGGTTTCTCCGTACGCGACAATGTGCGTGGGCGAATCAGCGTGTACAGTCGCGGGCGTCAAAAAGCCGAGCAGGAGCAAGCCAAGGACGACAAATCGCTTCATGCGCGTATTGTAACAGAAAAGCGCGCGGCGCGCGAGTGCACGACGCGCGGTCAACGGATACAGAAAGCGGATAAGCGGATGGAGCTCTGCCATCCGCTTATCCGCTTTAACCATCCGCTGGCAGACTATCCGTCGGCAAAACGATTTGTTCGTCCAGATTCACATTGACGGGCGGCATGGTCATTTCTGCTGCTGGTTGCGCGGATTCCAGGATGGGCGCGAGCGTTTCGCCCGATACAATCTCGGTCGGTTCAAGATTGGCAAAGGCGGTGGGCGCGGTAGCCACCTCAATCGCCGAGGGGAGTTCCACGCTCAACACGCCGAATCGAGGAACGGGAGTTTCCGGCGCGCGCATAGCCGCGCTTGAAAATGAATCTACTGCGGCGGGAGAGATTTCAGCTGCGATGTATTCCGGCGGTTGGTCTGCCGTTTTAACACGTGCGTCTGCCGCCAAAGTTTTTTGCGTATCCGTTGATTCCGAAAGAGCTTCTGCTGCTTCCAACACGCCGAGACCGTGCGTGGCAGCCGTATCGTCTGTTTCTAGCGTGGACGGCGTCAGATCGTAAACGGGTGAGGGAAACAGACTGCGTCCCGGCGTCGTTATGAGCGTTGGCGGCGCCAACGGTTCGCCGATGCCCAGCGTCATTTCTGAAAATTCTACGTCGGGTTGCTCTGCCGCGAGCTCGTCCGTCGTTGCTTGGGCGCTTGCCTCCGCTGTCTCCTCACCCTCGCCAATTTCCGATTCAGAGAGCGCGTCGAACGTTTCGGGAGTTGACACACTCCCGTTTTCCTCTTCGATTTCGACAACGGGGGCTTGACCTGCCACGCTCTCGATCAAATCTTTCCACGCGCCGTGAATGCCGTCGTCGGTGACGCCGTAATAGACGTGCAGCTCGCCGCCCGAATCGCGCTGAACGAGATCATAGCGCAGTTTGCCCGCGCGCGCGCTCGCCTTGAGCAGCCCCACATCGCCGAGCCAATGAATATCCGCTTGCTGGGCGGTCTTTTTGTCATACTCGCCGATGGCATATTGCCATAACTTGCGCGCGCTCGAACGCGTCACGTTATGAATGATGCGATTGTTGCGCAGGTCGCGCATGGTGTATTGGGTCAGGCGGTCTTTGCCCGAATCGCCCTTGCGCGTTTTGCTCGAAACGATTTCGACGCCCGTGTGGGGGGGGGGGCTGACGAGAGTGACGGCGGGAGCGGCTTCGGCTTTTTCTTGCGCCGCGACGATTTGTTCTGCCGATTCGACGGCGGCAACGGTTTCAAGGGGGACCTTTTCAACCCGCGCGGCGAATTCGACCGCTACCGCGTCGCGTACGAGATTGACAATCTCATCGCGCACGGCGAGCGAGGTTTCATTTTCCGAGCGCACGAAAATTTGCGTCGCATCCAACGCGTACGGCACTTCACTGCCGCGCGGCACGATCATTTGCAAAATGGTTTTGCCCGCGCTTTTGAGCGTATCAATTTGCACGTCGAGCGGCGGAACAATGTGTTTGCCGATTTCATTCCGCAGTTGATTCGTCGTCTCGGAGGGTTTCGACACGCCTTGAATCTGTTGGCGGATATTTGCGCTGGCGCCGACGTAAATCGCGCCGCCGTTGGTATTGGCGAGCGCGACCACATCTTGCAAGATGCGGCGATCAATGCCGTGCTTGCCCGCGCTTTCGTGAAATGCCTGCACGAGCGAATCGCCTTCTTCGCGCGCGGCATACAACGGATCGAATTCACTTAACGCGGCGGGGATGTACGGGCGCGTTTTGGAAAAATCGCGCGCGAGGAATACAGCCATCATCGCGTCGAACGATGTTTCGCTCAACAGAATTTCAGTGGGACGGTCGCCGACGCCAAGTTCTTGATTGTTGCCCGGAATCCCGTTCAGGCGATGCGCGTCGCTGCCTTGAATGCAGTGCATCTTGCGCGGGTATTCCGGTTTCGTGCCGCTGAAAAACATTTGGGTGCGGCGGCGCGATTTGGAAGTGAGGTCGGTCACTTCCAGCGCGTGCAGATTTTCGTCTTGCGTGTAGGCAATGCGCGTTTGCCCGCCGAAATCGAAACCGGGCATCGCGACGCCGTGCGAAGAATTGGCGTGCGCGGCGATGGCGATGCCGCCCGCTTCGTTAATGAGCCGGTACGCGGTCAGCACATCGCTCGTCGCGCCCACTTCGCCCGAACCGACATCCAATTTTTCGGCGGGCACGTGTAAATTGAGCAGCAAGTGTTCGAGCTCGCGCACGGTGGTTTCCGGCGGGAAAATTCCGAGGACGTGAAAGCCGAGCGTGCAGGTGAGTTCAAATCCCGGGAGCACGAGGATTTTTTCGCGCAGGCGGCGAAATTCTTGGAGCTGCACTTTTTCTTCGTCGGTCAGGCGGTTGCGGCGTTCGAGCAGCTCGAGATCTTCGATCTCGTCAAGATAGCGGCGATAGCCCGCTGCCGTATTGTGATCGGTGACGGCGAAAATGTCGAGGCCCTTTTGTTCGCCCTTTTTCAAAATATCGAGGTACGAAACACCCGACTCGCGATAATCCGCCGACGCCGGAGTATGGACGTGTAAATCCATGCGCTTCCATTGCGGCAGAGCGTTCTTGGTAGATTGTTTCTTGCGTTGTGGCACGTTGACCCTTCCTGGGGTGTGACCAAAACATGACGCTGGGCGCGCGGCAGCTTCATTCGGAATGGATGCGCGAACGGCACGCGTAGGACTACGCGTGCTGTAGACAGGTCATGGTCTGGTCAAAAAATGAGAGAAGGGCGCGGGGGGATTTTCTGCGGCATTCAAACGTAGAGACCAGCGGAACAGCATTCCTAATGCTCGGTAGGAATCAATAAAAATACCGCGCGAAAAAGAAACCAAAGAGCGTAGAGACAGCGTGAGAAAAATCAGACCGCCGAAATGCACAATAGACATCGGCGTGAATGAGAGAATGGTTTCTTGCGTCAAGCTTGACGCGGCGTCAGTTCAGATGCAGCGGGAAATCACCCGCTGCGTCAATTTGGACGCCACAATAGGGAATTGCTTGTTCGTGGCTCACCGAAATTCGAGTTCTCGCGTCTCGGGGACGCCATAAATAGCACGGAAAATCGCGCACTGCGACCCAACTCGTCTTTTTACATCGGCAAATTTGTTAATTTGCCGTCATCTTTGTTAAATCGTAACATGCTCTATTGCGGACTCGTGTTACGCAGGGGTAGTAACGATTTCAATCGTTTGCGCGCGGGTGGCGCAAGTTCGACGAATGAATTCGTTACTACATTTCCGCTTCCGCAAGGGAGTTACGGTTACGAAAGGGGACGGGCGCTGCTCTTGGCGAATCGCCCGCGCACGCCCGCCCCTTTGTGCACATCATATACTACTTTGGCGGATTTGTCACGTTAAATTTCCGACAAAAAAAGGGTGGCGCTTTTTTTCGCCACCCTTTGATTATTCAATCCAATTGCGGTTCGAGCACGCCGTAATTTCCATCGTCGCGACGATATACGACGTTCAATTCACCGGTCGCTTCATTCAGGAACAAATAGAACGAATGCCCCAACAATTCCATTTGTTCCACTGCTTCTTGTGCGCTCATTGGCGCGGTCTTGAATTTCTTGGTGCGTACAATGAGCGGCTCGGGTTCGGTTTCCTGTTCCTGTGCCACCGCCGCTTCGCCAAGTCCTACCGGGGCGCGGCGCTTGCGCACTTGCTTGTCCTTGTAACGCCGCACTTGCTTATCCAGCTTGTCCACCACGGCATCCACTGCGGCGCGCAAATCCGCAGAACGTTCTTCGGCGCGAATAATCGTGCCGTTTCTTTGCAGCGTCACTTGCACAACCTGACGTTGGTTGGCATTTTTGGTGTTCTCGGTCGCAAGCTCAACGTGTGCTTCGACCGGTTCGTGCAAATGACGATCCAGCCGTTCAAGCTTTTGCCGCACATATTTTTCGGTGCGGTCTCCAACGTTCATGTTCTTGCCCGTAATAATCAGCTGCATCATGTACCTCCTTGACTTGTGCATGCTTGCAGTGGATTTTTGTTTGAAACAAGAACTGGCACGCACAAATCGCTAAATATAGGATTTGGTAAAGGACAATGGGGCGATGACTTAACGCGCACGCGCGACCGTCAGCCCGTACACGGCGCGCGCGTGATTGGCAAACAACGCGGCGGCGCAAGCGTCCAGCGTTGCGCCGGTGGTGCAAACATCGTCTATCAACACTACGTTTTTTCCCGCCACGGCGTTTCCGGTGGAGACGAAAGCCGCGTGCACGTTGGCGCGGCGTTCGACGGCGCTCAAGCCGATCTGGTCGGCGGTGGCGCGTGTCCGCTTCAACGTACGCACGTATGTGGAACGCATCACGCGCGCAGTTTGTTCCGCCAAGAGTTCTGCCTGATTGTACCCGCGTTCCAGCTCACGTGCGGGATGGAGCGGCACGCTAGTAATCAACTCAAAGGGCGCGTTCTCGGACGCCAGCTGCGCTGCGAGCAGGCGCGCGAGCGCTGGCGCCACATCGCGCCGGCGCTTGTATTTCAGTGCGTGGATCGCTTCGCGCACGGCGCCTTCATGCCAGCATGCAGAACGAATATTAGTAATGAGGCGCGGGTGCGCACGACATTCGGGACAAGCGGCGCGGGCAGCATAGAGAGGATGCCCACAACGTTGGCAAAACGGAGCGTTGACCGGTTGAATGGACGTAAAACAGCTTTCACACAACGCGCTGCCGGATTGGCTGCAATTTACGCAACGCGCGGGAAACAGGAGGTCGAGCAACCTCCCACCCAGTCCTTGCACCTCTGCGTTGAGACGCTTCGGGAGTTGGATCATGACAAGTTCAATTCAAGTTGATCGCCAACGCGCGTATGGGTACGTGAAAGTGTTCCTGCGGGTAATTCTAGCACATCTCGCGCCCCGCGCACAAGGGGTCCGAACCGCGCGGGCGGCATGGTTTCGGTGATGCGCACTATAATGCCGACGCGATCCAAATACACGACGTCAATCGGGATCCGCATCCCAAACGTATGAATCGCGGCTTCGTTGCGCAAGAGCAAACCGAATCCGTCCGGCAAACTGCGTTTGCCCATCAAGCCGACGAGGCGCGCCCACGGATTATCGGCAACTACACCACTCGTCACGAGTTTTGTATTTTGTGAACGGTTAAAAACCTGTAGGGTGCGCGGCATATCGGATGAACTGCATCCGCAAAAAACGCGCGGCGAAAAAAGGTTCCACCACGCGCAGGGCAAACGGCAGTTATTTGACGTTGAAACCGCCCGCCATGAAAATCAAAACGGTCGGGCCCAAGAGCACGATAAAGATGGAGGGAAAAATCAAAAACGCAAGCGGAATCAGCATTTTGATTGGCGCTTGGTTTGCTTTTTCTTCGGCGCGTTGGCGGCGTTTGATGCGCATTTGTTCGGATTGAATGCGCAGCACTTTGCCGATGCTGACGCCGAGTTGGTCGGCTTGAATAATCGCGGCGATGAAATTGGTAAAGTCAGGCAGCTCGATGCGCGCCGCCATGTCGCGCAATGCATCGCGGCGCATTTTGCCGACGCGAATTTCGGCAAGTGCGCGCCCGAACGCGCGGCTCAACTCGTTGTCCCATTTGTCCGCAACCTTGCCCATGGCAGCGTCAAAACCGAGACCGGATTCGACGCTGATGGTGAGCAGGTCCATCGCATCGGGGAGCTGTTTTTGGACGGCGTTTTGGCGCGCTTTGATCCTTTGGCCCAGCCACAGCACGGGCAAGAAAAAGCCCAGGACGCCGCCGACGCCGAGGAGCAACAAGATCATTGCGGGTTCCATGTGCAAGACAATGGCAAGCAGGGTGGCAAGGGCAGATGCAATAATGCCGGCAAGACCACGCACGCCCAAAAAGTCCGAAACCGACCAGTTGTTTGGATTTCCCGCCAAATCCAATTTGTGGCGCGCCGCTTCCACATTCTTTTGCGGCGTCGCGCGGGTAAAGATTCGCGCGATGGCGCGAATCAACGGCAAGAGCGCGCGTTCGCTGAACGGTTGATCCAACTCGATCTCTTCCAGCGTTCGTGGACGACTGCCGTACATCTGGAGACGTTCCTGGACGGGACTGGGAGTGGAGGAGGTACGCGACAGTCCGAAGAAGAGGATCAGAATTGCGATCCCGAATATACCGGCGAGCAATAATGGCATGAGTGGCATAAGCGATCTTTCACACCTCGATATTCGTGATCTTGCGAATTGCCAGATAGCCAAGGAAAATCATGAACGCGCCTGTGCCGAGCATGATCAGACCGCACGTATCTTTCCACATCCGTGAAATGTATTCGGGATTTAGCAAGTACATGATAAAACCGAGTATGACGGGCAAGATGGAGAGGAGGTATCCCGAAAGCCGCTGCTGCGCGGTGATGGTGCGGATTTCGCCCTTGATGCGAATGCGCTCGCGAATCGTATGCGCGATGTTGTCGAGGATTTCCGCGAGATTGCCGCCGACTTCGTGCTGGACGTTGATCGCGGTGATGAGCAAATCGAGGTCGTCGCTCGGCATGCGACGATACATATTGGCGAGCGCTTCTTGAATGGTCAGCCCCAAACCGATCTCACGCGTCACGCGTCCGAGTTCTGCGGACATTGGATTGGACAATTCTTTCGCGGCGGTTTCCATGGATTGCAGCAGACTATAACCGCTGCGGAGTGAATTGGACAATAGTACGATCGTGTCGCCCAATTGGCCATTAAAGGCGTTGAGGCGGCGTCCCTGCGCAATGCGGACATAGAGACGCGGGGCATAGAAACCGAGCAGCGCGCCGAGCAGCGCGAAAACAAAACCCGAGACCGAAATGCCGCCGCCCACCAACAGACCCAAGAAAGCGCCAAACGCAATCGAACCGAGGTTGAGGGCAACATATTCCCCCGGGGTCAAGCGCAAATCGGCGCGCGCGAGCTCCGTGGCGATAGAGCTGCCCCGTTTTTCATCCACCAGTCCATCAAAGCGTCCACCTTCCTTTTGAGCTTGCGCAGACGCAGGGGCAGCTCGTCCAGCGTAACGGTCGAGACGTGTTTCGATGATCTCATTGCGCCCGGCAAGGACTCGATCCAGCCCCAAAAACAGGACCAGGATGGAAGCCGCAAAGACGAACGCCATCACCATCGGAAGGGTTAATAATGCGCTAAGATCCATAACAGCTCACCTGACAGACAATGATACGTTATGGCGCGAGTTGGACCGTGCCATCCAGTACTTGCGAGTTTAACTCGCCCTACCGACAGCGCACGAGTCCAACTCGTGCGTGAACAAGAAGGTTCTATTGAAAAAAGCGCGGGTCCATGCCGAAAATTGTCGGCGGCAAAAAGATGCTCTGCGCCTCGATTTTTTCGATGAATTTGGGACGGATTCCGGTGGGTTTGAGGTGGCCCAATACTTTGCCGTCTTTCATGCCTGCGGGTTCCCAGCGGAAAATCTCTTGCGTAATGATCACGTCCCCTTCCATCCCTTGCACTTCGGATACATTTACGATTTTGCGTGAACCATCGCGCATGCGCTCCAATTGCACGACGAGATCGAGGGCGCTGGAAATTTGTTCGCGAATCGCTTTGAGGGGCAGATCGTAGCCCGCCATCAACACCATCGTCTCCAGACGGTGCAAGCCATCGCGCGGACTGTTGGCGTGGACGGTGGTCATGGAACCTTCATGCCCGGTGTTCATGGCTTGGAGCATGTCCAACGCCTCGGCGGAACGACATTCGCCGACGAGAATACGGTCGGGGCGCATACGCAGGGCGTTGATGACGAGATCCCCGCGCGTGATTTCGCCTTTGCCTTCGATGTTCTTGGGACGTGATTCGAGTGTGATCACGTGTTCCTGACGCAGTTGCAATTCCGCCGCGTCCTCAATCGTGATAATCCGCTCGTCAGTGGGGATGTAACTGGAAAAGATATTCAACAGGGTCGTTTTACCGGTGCCCGTGCCACCCGAGACGACGATGTTCAAACGCGCCTTGACACACGCTTTCACAAATTCGTCGAATTCTCTGGTATACGCGCCCTTTTGAATCAAATCCTCTGAGGTCAACGGAATTTTGGCGAATTTGCGAATGGTGACGGTTGGACCATTCAGCGCGAGTGGGGGAATGATGACATTTACGCGCGAACCGTCCGGCAGACGCGCGTCCACGTAGGGTTGTCCTTCATCCACGCGGCGACCCAATGGAGCTACGATGCGGTCAATGATGCGATAGACGTGCATTTCGCTGTCAAACCGCGCAGGCACGCGCTCGATTTTGCCGTGCCGTTCGATATAGATCATATTGGGTCCGTTGACCATGATTTCGTCAATACTGGTGTCGCGCAAAAGCGGTTCGAGTGGCCCAAAGCCCATGATTTCGGCGGTCAGCTGTTCCAGCAAACGCTGCCGCTCGATGCGTCCCAACACCACATCCGGTTCTTCGGCGAGGAAGCGGTTAAAGAGCTCTTCGATGCTGCGCCGTAAATCATCCGCACGCCCAATGTCCAATTTGGGATCGAGTTCGGCAATGATTTTGGTCAAGAGCCGGGCGCGCAGCTCTGTGAGCTTGTCCACCGGAGGCGCGGGCGTTTGGCGTTGGCGTACGAGCGGCTCGACAGGCAGTGGAGGCGCGCCCACGCTGCCTGCTGTCATGGGTTGGGACGAATCCTTTTTCTCGATCCGTTTCAAAAGTGACATTCAGTCAGGCCTCCCCTCAGGAACTACGGCCAAAATTTAGAAAACGACGTTTTGGCTTTGCCACTGTCATCTTGGGCGGTTGTTGCGGCGCCGCTGCATGCGCGGCGGGCGCGGGTACGACGGGCGCGACTGGTTCGCGTTTGAGCATCCGCGCCATCGCAAAGAGCGCCTGGCTCAGCGGAATACCGCGTTGGGTCAACACCACGGGGATGCCGCGTGTCAGCGCGAGCGTGGTGGCTTTGTCGTCACGCGGAATCACGCCTGTGACAGGATGTTTGATGTTGCCTTCTACATCGCGCGCGTTAATGCCCGACTTGCCGTCGTATTTGTTCAAAATCAATAACGTTTTGGATTCAGGATATTCCAGCTTGTGTGTGACCTCGAAGAATAATTTGGCATCTTTGAGCGCGCTGATGTCGGCTGTCGAAATCAAGATGATTTGTTCCGACATATCCAAGACCGCCAATAACGGATCACTGATCGTCTTGCCCGTATCCACGACGATATAATCAAACATCTTTTGCATCACGCCTAGGGTGGCGCGCAAGTGTTCGGACGTGATCAGCTCTGCCATTTCGGGCTGCGGCGGCGCGACCAAAACTTTGACGCCCGAACTGTGCGCGGTCAGAATACCGTTCAACAAATCTTCGTCGGGCTCATTTTTTGCTTCGGCAATATCATTCAACGTGCGACTCGCCGGCAAGTTCAACAGTACGCCGACATCGCCGAATTGCAAGCTGGTGTCTACCAGGGCGACGCGCCCGCGTGTTTCCTCTTTGAGCGCCAATGCCAGATTGACGGCGATGGTCGAGACGCCCACGCCGCCTTTGGGTGAAAAGAGGGCGATGATCTTGGCGACTTGGGGTTTGCGCGGCGCGTATTGCGGATACGCGGCGTCGGGGGGGGGGGAGGGGGGGGGGGCCGGCGCCAGCGCGCGACGCATCACCGCCAATTGATTCACCCGCCGCAAACTGTTGGCCAACTCTTCGCTGGAGAAGGGTTTAATGAGAAATTCGCGCGCACCGGCGAGCATGGAACGCCGCAAATAATCTGCCTCGCCCTGCACGGACATCATCACCACCTGAATGTTCGGGTCCTGCTGCGAAATCAATTCGCTCGCTTGAATCCCATCCATCCCCGGCATATTAATGTCCATCAGGACAATGTCGGGTCGGAGCGCGCGGGCTTGCTCCACGCCCTCGCGCCCGTTCGCCGCGGCGCCGATGATCTCGATATCGTCCTCAAAGTACAAGAGCTTTTTGAGATTGTCTCGCGTTTCCTGAATATCATCTACAATCAAGACGCGAATTTTCTTGTTGTCGCGCGATACTGACATTGAACCTCCCCCCGCAGGAACATTATTGCCCCAAGCCCGGGATATTGAAATTGAAGCGTTTATTGAGGTACTCGAGCGTCACCGGTTCTGTCGTGAAAATCTGATCGTCATTCGCCGCGCGCAACACAAACGCGTAACTCGACGAGGTGTCTTGGATGTGTCGCAAAGCGAGCGCGTCTTGCTCCGTTAATTGCACGGTAGCGATGTTGACCGAACCGCCGCCTTGCGCAGATTGTTCGCCGATTTCACGGGGCCACGGACCCACTTGGAGAATGAGAACATTCTCGAGCGTCTTTTGGGTCACAATATATTCTCCGCTTTGCCCACTGATCCGATCTTGAAGCTGTACATTGTATGTCACAATCAAATCCACACGATCACCGGTTTGTATCGCTTCTGCGACGCTGCTGTCCAGTGAGACCGGGAATGCAATCGCCACTTGGCCCTTTTCAATAATCAACGCCGCATTGCTGTGCTTGGCTTCCGCGTCGGCTTTCGAAATAATCATTTCCGAATTGATCGGCTGCCCAGGATAAATCGGGTATTTGGCGAGTTTGCCGACAACATCTGCGGGCGCGGCGAATGCGCCAATGGGTGTCGGCACCGTTTGGGGCCATTCAACCTGTCCAACTTGATCCGGTGAGATTTCGCTGCGGCCCTGAATCTGCTGGAATGAGACGACCACTTGGGTTGTAAGGACGGGCACCGCTTGTGGCTCAGCGGTTGCGAGCACAAAGAATACACCTACCCCTGAAATTACAGCGAGGACCAAACCGAGGATCACAAAAATACGACCGCCGCCGCCACTACGCTTCATGCGAGAGTTCCTCCCGAATTGTTATGCTGATTGGTCAAGCGCAAAAATGCTGCAACTTGGCATGTCCTATTGTAGACAAAACAGTGGTTCTTGACAACAGGTAAAAGGTCTCAAAGGGCTTGCGTTGCTCTAAAAAAAGGGCGGCGGGTCTCGATGCTTCCCGCCGCCCTTTGGGGGTCTATTGTTTTCGGTCTATTTGGCTTGCTTGGAGACTTTGAAATTCCACCAATCGGACCACTTGCCGCAGCCGATTGCATTGCACGCTTTTACGTGCCAAACGACGGTTTTGCCCTTGTCGAGTTTTTTGGTCGTCCACGTGGCGCCGGTGGCTTTGGCATTCTTGAAAGCGCGGATGCCTTTTTTGTTGCCATACTTGCCGATGACTTTGAATTTTGTGGCGCATGGATTCGCATTCCACGCCAACGGTACGGCGCGCACGAGCAGACTCGCGTTCTTGTTGGGCGAGACCAGCGTCACTTTTTTTGGTTTGCCGCTGCAAGGCGTCGCGGACGGCGTGGGCGTATTGGTAATCGCCGCCGTCGAGGTCGGTGTGTTGGTCGCCGTGTTGGTCGCCGTTGCAGTGGGTGTCGCGGTTGCCGTGTTGGTGTTCGTCGCCGTCGCGGTTGTCGTCGCCGTCGCGCTTCCGGTCGGCGTTGGCGTGTTGCTGGCTCCCACCGTCGGCGTATCCGTTCTTGTAGGGGTTGGGGTGGGAGCCTGTTCAAATGCCAATTCAACGGCGTTCAAGCGCGGCGACTTGTTCGAGTATGTTGTTGTGAATATCGCGCGGTACTGCAGATAGCGTTGGTCGAGACGCGTCGGAAAGTTGAGGGTATTGGTAAAGCCGTCAGTGCTCTGGACCGAAAGCCCTGCCAAAGTCCACGGCTGGCTCTGGAGCGCGGTCGAATCGTTCGAGGTGCGATAGTACATTGCCAGCGCCATATTGTTGTTCGAGGTGTCTTCGACTGCGGCATTCCAATTGAGCGCCGTCATGTGCTTGTTAGTTCCAACGTCAAATGGTTCACCCGTATAGGTTCCATTCGGCGCGTAGGTTGAAGCAGCCCCGGTGGTCGAGCCGTGATAGACGTTTGTCTGGGGTATACCACTGGCATTATACCCACCGGCAATGAACAATTCGCCGCCGTCGTTGGCTGCGCTGCCGTGGAAAAAGCGCGCCTGCGGCAATGGTTCGGTCACAATCCAATTGCCTGCGCCGCCGCCCCAATTGTGCAGTGAACCATCGGGATCAATCAGCGCGGTTTGTACTTTGGTGATCGCCGTACTTGCCCCGATGCCTTGTTTGCCGCCGATGACATAAATTACGCCGTGGTATTGAACGGCGCCGTGCGCGGTGAATGCATCTACCAAGCTGGTGTTGAGCCATCCCGTTCCGCCATTGTCGTTCAGAGAACCGTCCGCGTTGAACGAAGTATAGTAAACGTTTTGTGTCGCCGCGCCCAGAAAGTTTTGTCCTCCGAGCACATACACAAAATCGTGCGCGGGGTCGAACCACGTTACCGCTCCGACGGCGCTCAATGTTTCGGGCAGCGCGAGGTCTTCGACAGCGGCGCCCAAATCGCCATTACTGTTTTGGATGGGAAGGCGATAAACGGTATCGCTTCCACTTGAACCGCCGCCAATGACATAAAGATTTGTGCCCCGGACAACCGCGCCCGAATAGACACGATTTGCGGGAAGCGTTGCGGAGCTCCAGGCGCCGCTCAGCGCGCCGTTCGCCGCGATTTTCTTGTAATAGATGGTATTGGTGGCGCTCCCCGTCCCGCCGCCGATGACATACAGAATCGGGTCCGGATTGTGTGCAATCACGGCGGCAGCCCCGGCACGCGCCACGGGGAGGTTATCCGCCAAAGCCCAACTGGAAGTGATGTCGCTGACAAGTGAAGTCGTCGCGGAATAAATCTCGGTGTGATAGCTTGAGCCATCATAGCCGCCGATGGCATACAAGATGTTGTTGTTGGAGACGAGCGCCAGCTCGGCGCGTGCGGCAGGTAATCCGGTCGTCGCTTGCCAAGGGGTGCTCAAGCCCACCGGCAAAAGTTGTACTTCGCCGTCGCCGAGCTGGCGCAAACCGGTGGCATAAAACTCACCCCGCACAAAGTCGTTGGTGGTGGTGTGCAGGACTTGGCACAAGAGACCGCTGCAAACTGGATCTGCCGCGCGCAGCGGGCGAAAGCCGAGAATGAGCACCAGCACCAGTGCCAGGGCTAGCGCGCCGAGTCCAAGTAGAGATTGATTCCGTGTAAACATAACTGTGTGCCGTGACCGCCCGATACGGTCACGCGCTGCCCAAACCGGGCAAGTGATACCCGGCGCGAGCAGGCGCGTGAATCAGACCGAGCAAACACTATGGTACTTGGTTCTCAAGATGGCGACCTAGGGTGTGGTACAAACCAAGTCGTCGGTCTTGAGAGAGAGGTTCTTTTCATACGTGCCAGAGCCGGTGCCGACATCAATGCTCGGCAACTGGGCGAGCACCGGTCCTCCGACGCCATCCGTATAAATGTCGTAGGTCAAACCGTTGATGGTGATGCTGATGGACTGGAACTCGTACGTCCCGGCATCTATGTTGTTAAAGGCGAAATAGCCGGTCGAAGTAGCCGTCGTGTTCAAGGTTGCGCCCGTGTCGAGATTTTTCACGCGGACCGTAATGTTGGGCGCAAAGATCTCTTTTTGGTTGACCATGCAGGTTTCGCTCGCGATAACGTCCGAGATTTGATCGTAGATGCTCTGCATCGAAGCGGCGTCTGAGGCGGTGTAAAAGTGCGAATCCACCGGTTCTGAGGCAATGGCTTGGAGCGCGTCGGGATTAAAGTCCGTGCCAATCGCAATGGAAAAGACGATCGCGTCCGGTTTACCGTCGCCGTTATTATCCGACTTGGCATTGTTTGCTTCGGTGATCGCATCCTGAACCGCCGGGCTGTTGCACGTCAGATTGTTGTAGGTATTTCCAGAGAAACCGGTCCACTGTCCATTCGTGCGGACATTGGCGATCCCGTCAGAGGCAAGAATGATGACCGGAACGTGCGCAGGATTGTGATAGGTCGGGTCGGTGACCATTTGCCTTCCAACCAGTAGCCCGCCGGCAATTGGAGTGCCGCTGTTTGCGGAAAGCGAGTTGATCGTGCTGTTGACCGAAGAGATGTTGCCCGTCAAGTTTTTGCGGTTCTGTCCCCACAAGTAGGTTGACCATTTCCCCTTTTGTTGGCAGTTGTAACTATATTGCGAGCCGCTTGTCGTGCGCGGGAAGGTCGCCAATCCGACGCGGTCGCCGTCCGTGCCGCCGCCGATGGTCGGTGAGAGGATATTGTTAAAAGTAATCAACGCCTGTTTGGCGGCGGTCAGTTTGACGGTGGCAGGGCTGCCAAACTTGTAATTCATACTGCCCGAGATGTCCAACACGTGCACGACATCCACCGGGATTTGCGACAAGTCAACATCCTCCAGCGGAATCAATTGGTTGATTTTGACAACGCCGATAAGCGAGCGGTGTTCTTGACCTCCGGATGGGGTCGGCAGAGGTGGATTGTACTTGGTCGTCACGATGCCAAAATTGGGAC
>JACQWQ010000067.1 GCA_016209205.1 Chloroflexota bacterium | reverse complement strand
GGCAAATTCCGCATCGCCGGTATTTTGGATTTTGGTCAGACGCGCGACGGCGAGCAATTCGCCCTCCGCCTGCCCCGGCGCGGCGCGTTCCACCACCAACGCGATTTCGCGGTCGTAATCGTTCGTCGCAATGCGCGCCAAACGCTCGTGTGCGATGCGCTGCGACAAATTCAACGCGTGAAAGTAGCGCAGGTACACGCTCTGCTCGGATAATTTTTCATGAAAGTGAATCAGCAGCGGTTCGTCTTCGGAACGAATCGGACGAATCGTGACGGGCGTACCATCCTTTAAATTGAACGGCTCGACATATTGAGTGGGATACGGACGAATCGAGGGGCGCGGCAGTTCCGTTTCCTTGAAGGCGGGGTCGTGCAGCAAAATGCGCGCGTCAAGCCCAACGACACGCGTCGCCCCGCCGCTCTCTCTGTCGAAAGGCGGCAGCACCATCAACGGATGAATATCTATCGCTTTGATCCACCCTTGCTCGGCGACGAGTTGCGCGAAACGCGCGAGCACCTGTTCCAAGGCGGTCGTGTCCACGTTCGCTTCGCGCAAAATTTTGTATACGCGCGTATGTTCCATCATGCGGCGCGCGAGCGTGGTGTTTAACGGCGGCAAGCCCAGCGCGTCATCGCGATAACGCGCGTCGAGCATCACTTTGGTCGTCGGA
Organism: Chloroflexota bacterium; assembly: GCA_016209205.1. Lineage (GTDB taxonomy): Bacteria > Chloroflexota > Anaerolineae > UBA4142 > SHND01 > SHND01. The sequence goes on along the minus strand of JACQWQ010000067.1, from coordinate 45,008 downwards.
TCACTGCCCACAGGCGCGCCTTGCGTGTCGGTGGGCGGCGGGCGTTTTTCCGCGCCGAAACGCAGCACGGGCCCAAACTGCGGGTCGAGCATACTGCCAAGGTGCAGCGCGTACCCGCCCTTTAGATTCAACATCGGCTGCAACAGCACGCCGCGAAAATTTTCCTTGCCCAATAAATTCGTCACGGTATTTTTCACCGCGCGAAACGTGGCGCGCACATTGTTCGCGCTGGTGATATTCAAAATGACGCCGCCGTACTCGCGCTTGCGCACGATGCGATCGGTGTTGAGTTTCATAACCACCGGATAACCGAGCGCGTCGGCGGCGTGGACCGCTTGCGTCGCCGTCGTCACCAGATGCGTTTCGATAAAGGGAATGCCATACACCGCAAGAATTTCTTGCGATTCATTTTCGGTCAGCAGTGTGCGTCCCGCCGCGCGCGCGCGGTCAATGATGGCGCGCACACGCACGCGCGCGCCGTCGTCAATCTCGGGCGCGGCAGGCATGGGCGTTTCATACAACGCGCGCAAGTTTTGACTATAGCGCCACAAATAGTCAAACATGCGCACCGCGTGATCGGGATAGGAAAAAACGGGCACGCCCGCCGCGCGCAGCGCGTTCGCGCCGACTTCGACTTCGGCGCCGCCCATCCATGCCGCGAGCAGCGGTTTGCTGCGCATCTGCGCAAAGGGCTTGATGGCTTCGGCGGACGCAGTGGGATCGGTCATGGCTTGCGGCGTCAGCACGACGAGCACGCCGTTCGTGTTGGAGTCGTGCGACAACACGTCGAGCGATTTGGCATAGAGCGCGGGTTCGGCGTCGCCCAAAATATCCACCGGATTGCTGTGGCTCCAATGGAGCGGCAAAAAGCTGTCGAGCTGCGCGATGGTTTCGTCGGTCAAATGCGCGAGCGCGCCGCCGTACTTGTACAGTGAATCGGTAGCGAGGACGCCGGGCCCGCCCGCGTTGGTGAGAATCGCGAGCTGGGGACCTTTGGGGCGCGGCTGTTTTGCCAGCACTTCGGCGATGTGAAACAAATCGGCGATGGTATCCACACGCAGCGCGCCGGCGCGGCGAAACGCCGCGTCGAGCACCGCGTCGCTTTCGATTGCCGCGCCGGTGTGTCGCGCCGCCGCGCGCGCGCCTTGTTCGGAGCGTCCGGCTTTCAAGATAATAATCGGTTTGTCCAACGCGACCTGGCGCGCCGCCGAAAGAAACGCGCGCGCGTCGCCGACCGTTTCCATGTATAAAACAATGCTTTGCGTGTGCTCGTCCGCGCCGAGGTAATCAATCAATTCGCCCCAGCCCAAATCGAGCATCGAGCCGACGGAAATGAACGCGCTGAATCCGAAATTTTCGCGGATGCTCCAATCCAACACCGCCGTGCCGAGCGCGCCGCTTTGACTGACAAAACCGATGCCGCCTTTGCGCGGCAGATTACTTGCAAACGTCGCATTCAATCCCTGGAACGGACGCATGACGCCCAAACAATTTGGACCGAGGATGCGTAGGGAACGGGTAACAACGGAACCGGGTTCCGTTGCGACCCGCTCCGTTGCGACCCGCCGCGCATTCTCCAAAATTTTTTGTTCGAGCGCCAATCCTTCTGCGCCGATCTCGCGAAAACCGGCCGAGATAATAATCGCGCCGCCGACGCCGGCCGCGGCGCATTCTTTAACCATGTCGGGCGCCGTGACGGCAGGCGTGGCAATGATGGCGAGGTCAATCGGTTCGGGCGCAGCGGCGACATTGGGATATGCTTTAATGCCCAGCACCTGCGCGGACTGCGGGTGAATCGGATAGACGGCGCCGCCAAAAGGCGTTTCCAATAAATTGCGCAGCACCGTGCGTCCGACACTGCGCGGTTTATCCGATGCGCCGATGACGGCAACAGCGCGCGGCGCAAAAAACATTTCGAGTGAGTCGCGGCGAAAGCGCGCAACGTCTGAGGATGGATCCCCGGGACGAATTCTGGGTTTTGGTTGGGTCGTCATAGCTAAAACGCAAAAACCGCGGGTCGTGCGGATCACGCAGATAACTTGCCTGTCCGCGTTATCCGCGTTTGCCGCGGTTTACTGTTTGGGAATTACCTCTGTTCAGCCGAGCATGTCTATGTGCTGGTCGTAAGCTTGCAGCACGCGCATATAGTTGGCGCGTTCAAAAGCGGCGGGCTGCGCAACATTTTTGTAACTCATGCTCCCGCGCATTTGGCGCAGTGAATCGTATTCGTGATCCAACATCCACGTCTCGATACTCTCGCGCAAGGCGCGCAAGTACTGGACGCCGCGTTCGAGCAGCACCGAAGTCATCATTGCCACATTCGCGCCTGCCATCATGCACTTGAGCACATCTTCTGCGGTATGCACGCCGCCCGTGATGGCAAGGTCCGCGTCCACGCGCCCATGGATCATTGCCACCCACTGCAACCGCAAGCGCAGTTCGGACGACTGCGAAAGCCGCAGCGTAGGCAACACTTCGAGCGATTCGAGATCAAAGTCGGGCTGATAAAAACGATTAAAGAGCACCAACCCATCCGCGCCGGCCCACGCAATACGCTGCGCCATGTTCGCAAAGGCAGTAAAAAAGTATGGCAGTTTGACGGCAACGGGGATGTTGACGCTTTTGACCACCGCGCGCACCAATTCGAGATACATTTGCTCGATGTCTTGACTCGTACGGGTCGGATCGGCAGCAACATAATACACGTTGAGTTCGAGCGCATCCGCTCCGGCTTTTTCAATCTCACGCGCGTACTCGATCCAACCGCCGGACGAGAACCCGTTGAGCGAACCGATGACGGGAATACTCACCGCTTGCTTGGCTTTGGCAATGTGCTCGAGATACCCCTCGACGCCCCGATTATACCCAATCATTTCAGGAAAGTATGTCACGGCTTCGGCAAAACTTTCACTGCCATAATCCAAGTAATGATCGAGGGAGTGACTCTCGCGCGCGATCTGCTCTTCAAACAACGAGTGCAAGACAACCGCCGCCGCGCCGGCATCTTCCATGCGCTTGATGTTGTCCACCTTTTGCATCAACGGCGAGGAAGAGGGGACCAGCGGATTTTTGAGTTCGAGCCCGAGATACGTCGTCGTGAGGTCGAGCATGGCAAGAATTAGAAATTGGAAATTAGAAGTTAGATATTAGAGATTAGAGATTGGATTCTATCCTCCAACCTCCAACCTCCAACTTCCAATTTCTATTTACTTTCCTTTCCATTCGCTTGTGCGAGCTGTTCATACATTTTCCAACGATTCGCCACGTCTTGCTTTTCCAGAGCCAAGAGGTGTTCCGCCGCTGCTTCGTTGCTCTGTTTCAACATGGTGTAGCGCGTTTCGTTGTACACATATTTTTCCAGCGGCAGGGTCGGCGCTTTGGAATCCAATTGCAAGGGGTTCTTGCCGAGCGCGGCGAGACGCGGGTCATAACGGAACAGGGGCCAGTACGCGGATTGCACGGCGGCTTTTTGTTGGTCCAAACCGCGCGCCATGTCGTAGCCGTGCGCGATGCAGTGCGCGTACGCAATAATAAGCGAGGGTCCATCGTACGCTTCCGCTTCGAGAAACGCCTTGACGGTCTGAGAATCGCTGGCGCCCATTGCGACGCGCGCCACGTAAATCGAGCTGTACGTCATGGCGAGCATGGCCAAATCTTTTTTCGCGGTCGGTTTGCCGCCGGCCGCAAATTTTGCCACCGCGCCGCGCGGCGTGGCTTTGGACATTTGCCCGCCGGTGTTGGAATACACTTCCGTGTCGAGCACGAGGACGTTCACGTTGCGTCCCGACGCGAGCACGTGGTCGAGACCACCATAGCCAATGTCGTACGCCCAACCATCGCCGCCGACAATCCACACTGATTTCTTGACAAAGATATCGGCGATGGACAAGAAATGCTGCGCGGTCTCGGTCATTGGGGCATTGGGTGATTGTGTGACGAAAGCTTCCAACTTTTCTTTGAGATGCTGCACGCGCCCGCGTTGTTTCAAGATTTCGGCTTCGCTTGTCTGTACCGCATTCAAAATGCCGTCTACCAATTCGCCGCCCACCGCATCCGTAAATTGCGGCAGCAGCTCGCGCGCAAATTGCAGGCGTTTGTCGAGCGTCAAGCGAAAGCCGAGACCGAATTCCGCATTATCTTCAAAGAGCGAGTTCGACCAGGCGGGACCGCGTCCCTCGGCGTTGAACGACCAAGGGGTCGTGGGCAAGTTGCCGCCAAAAATCGAAGAGCAGCCCGTCGCATTTGCCACATACGCGCGGTCGCCAAACAGCTGCGTGATGAGTTTGATGTACGGTGTTTCACCGCAGCCCGCGCACGCGCCGGAAAACTCGAACAGCGGCTGCAGCAATTGATTGTCTTTGACCAGATGCACGGCAAGTTTCTCGCGATTCATTTCGGGCAGCTTTTCAAAGAATGCCCAGTTCGCATTTTCCGCTTCGCGAATCGGCGACTGCGGCGCCATGTTCACCGCCTTCAAACGCGCCTCGCTCTTGTTCTTGACGGGACACACTTCGACGCACAGCGTACACCCCGTGCAATCTTCCGGTGAAACCTGAAGGGTATAGCGCATGCCTTCGAATTCTTTCCAACGCGCGGGCACACTCTTGAACGTTTCGGGCGCGCCTTGCAGATATTTCGGGTCGTAGACTTTGGCGCGAATCACTGCGTGCGGACAAACGAACACGCACTTGCCGCATTGAATACAGATATTTTCGTCCCACACCGGAACTTCGAGGGTGATGTTGCGCTTTTCCCAGCGCGCGCTGCCGCTCGGGTACGTGCCGTCTACCGGCAGGACGCTCACGGGCAGCGCGTCGCCGCGCCCCGCGATTATTTCTGCCGTCACCTTTTGAATAAATTCCGGCGCGCCGGCAGCGACCGGCGGACGCATATCAAATGTGCTCGTCACACGTGCGGGCGCCTGGACTTGGTGCAGATGCTCCAGCGTCGCGTCTACCGCCGCAAAGTTTTTGCGCACAATGGGCTCGCCGCGTTTGCCATACGTTTTTTCGATGGCGTGTTTGATGGCTGCAATCGCCTCGTCGCGCGGCAAGACCCCGCTGATGGCAAAGAAACACGTTTGCATCACCGTGTTGATGCGCGCGCCCATCTCGGTTTCACGCGCCACCGCGTATGCGTCAATCACGTAAAATTGCAGGTGCTTGGCAAGGATTTGTTCTTGCACCGAGCGCGGTAAATGCTCCCACACTTGATCGGGACCGTACGGGCTGTTGAGCAAAAAGACCGCGCCGTCTTGCGCCGCGTCGAGCATCTCAAAGCGTTCGAGGAAACTGAATTGATGACACGCGACAAAATTCGCGGAACGAATGAGATACGACGAGTGAATCGGTTTTGGTCCAAAGCGCAAATGTGAGGTCGTGGTCGAACCCGATTTTTTGGAATCGTACACAAAATATCCTTGCGCGTACAAATCCGTTTCGTCGCCAATGATTTTGATTGAATTCTTGTTCGCGCCCACCGTGCCGTCCGCGCCGAGGCCGTAAAACATCGCGCGGATGATGGATGGGTCTTCGGTCGAAAAATCGGGATCGTAATCGAGCGAGGTGTGCGATACGTCGTCGTTGATGCCGATGGTGAAATGATTTTTGAGCGGGCGACCTTGGTAGGGGTGACCTTGATGGTCGCCCCTCTCAAGTTCGTCGAAAATGCCCTTGACCATCGCGGGCGTAAATTCTTTCGACGCCAAACCGTACCGCCCGCCGATGACGCGCGGCATCCGCCGATTTCCCTCTCCGCCCTCTCTGCCCTCTCCGCCCTCTCCGCCCTCTTCGCCCTCTCTGCTCTCCCATCCTTCCATTAACGCGGTGACGACGTCCTGATACAACGGTTCGCCCGCGCTGCCGGGTTCTTTGGTGCGATCCAGCACTGCGATTTTTTGCACGGTGGCGGGCAGGGCGTGAATGAAATGTTTGACGCTGAACGGGCGGAACAGATGCACTTTCAACACGCCGACCTTGGCCCCGTGCGCGTTCAAGAACTCGACGGTCTCTTGCGCAACCTCGCCGCCTGAGCCCATGATGACGATGACGCGGTCGGCATCCGGCGCGCCGACGTAATCAAACAAGTGATATTGTCGTCCGACGCGCTGCGCGAATTGATCCATCGTCGCCTGCATGATTTCGGGCATCTGTGCATAGTACGGGTTGACCGTTTCGCGTCCTTGAAAATATACGTCGGGATTTTGCGCCGCGCCGCGCAGGAACGGATTGTCCGGCGAGAGCGCACGCGCACGATGGGCGCGCACGAGGTCGTCGTCAATCATGTAGCGTAGGTCGTCCTCGTCCAATTGTTCAATCTTCATCACTTCGGACGAAGTGCGGAAGCCGTCAAAGAAATGTAAGAAAGGCACGCGCGCTTGCAACGTCGCCGCGTGAGCCATCAGCGCAAAATCCATCACCTCTTGCACGCTGTTGGAACAAAGCAGCGCCCAGCCGGTCATGCGCGCCGCCATCACATCTTGGTGATCGCCGAAAATCGAGAGCGCTTGCGCTGCCAGCGCGCGCGCGGCAATGTGAAACACGGTAGACGTGAGCTCGCCTGCGATTTTGTACATATTCGGCAGCATCAACAGTAAACCCTGACTGGCGGTAAAAGTCGTGGTCAACGAACCCGTCTGCAATGCGCCGTGTACTGCGCCCGCCGCGCCGCCTTCGCTTTGCATTTCGACGACGAGCGGGGTGGTGCCCCAGATATTTTTCTTGCTCTCGGCAGACCATTGGTCCGCCCATTCGCCCATCGCCGAGGATGGGGTAATCGGGTAAATAGCAATAACCTCACTAACTTGATGAGCAATATACGCGGCGGCTTCATTGGCGTCGAGCGTGACCATGCTTCGTGACATTTGGTATGCCTCCAAGGGGAATCGCGAGGTGCGCCGACAAAACAAGCGCGCGAAATCTCGCGCGGGTCATTATGCTTGAAAAAGTAAAAGAAACAAGTGACAGATGCCCTTGTCGTACGCGGCAGGATGACCCCCAAACGAGTCTCTACCGGTACATCCTCAGACACGGTGCATATCGGGGAACACCGCGCATGACGATGGGACGCCGCCCCCTGCACATCCTCAGCGAACGGCGACACGCGACCACGCACCTTGCGGATCTTGACACACTGCATGATCGTGTGCCAGTAGAGACTCGTATTATTCTATTTTCGGTCTTTGCGTGGCAAATTGTGTTGAGTCGTGGTCAAAATCAAGTCGCAGCCGCACAAAAAAAAGGGATGCACCATCGCATCCCGCGCGCATTTCAAAACGCCCGCCTTACTCATCTTACGCATGTCATTCCTTCGGCTATGCTCAGAGCCTGCCCCTTCAATGCTTCAGGGCAGGCTCTGAAGCATGAAGGAACGGCTGCACAGGACTTGTCATATCGAACCACTGCTGCGAGCCACGGCTGCGACTTGTCATATCGAACCACTGCTGCGAGCCACGGCTGCGAGCGCAGCGTGGCAGGCTCCGCGTGGCAGGCTCCATGAGATATCTCACTCCGTTCGATATGACAGTCCTGAGCCCATACAGCCCCTGCGGGCTGACCATCTCAGAATGACAGTTACTGCGTAAGGTGAGTTAATTACTCAGCGTGCGAATAAAGCTCTTGAGTTCATCCAAATTCGGGTTCCCGGTCGCGACCAGATAACCGTTCAACAAGAAACTCGGAATTGCAATCACGTTCTTGGGCGGATGGCTGCCCGGCGCATCTACATCAATCACCCGAATGTCTACGTGCGGCAATTCGCGGCGCAGGGCATCAATCATCGGCAAATTCGCCTGACAGACCGGACAGTGCCCGCCGACGACGATTTCGAGCTGTAACGCACGCGGCGGCATTTTATCAGGCGGCGCGGTAAAATTCGGCGCAAGGTCGTGCCGGTGCGGCAGCGTTGGCGCAGCGGAATCGCGTGGAGACAATTGGCTCATCGAACATTCCTCCTGAGGTGAAGATATTCTCAACGTACGGACAAAACATATGTGCACTCCCAGACAAAATGTTACCTCCAGCGCACATTAAATTTTGGTCCTACCGGAAAGGTGCGGTAAGGTCTAATAGACAAATTCGCGCAGGTCGTAGTACGAAATTTTCGGCGCGTGTTTTGCATCCCCCAAAACAAACCCCGCGCGCATTTGCGCTTGCTGCGCTTGCATTTCCTGTGCGCTCAGCGCGTGCAGCCCCGCTTGCCGCGCGTACTCGGCGTACGTCGAGCCGGGATAATCCACCAATTCCGAAAAATAAATCAAGTCGTTCGAGTCGAGTCCCAACGCATTGACGAGGTTCGCCGTTTCTCGAATATGCCCCGCTTGATATTCCATGCCGCCCGCGCCGATCAAAATAATAATGCCGACCGCGACGCCGCTGGCTTTCAAGTGCTTGACCAACGCAATAACATCCTCCGGGCGATTCGGCTTGCCGAGAAATTCCAACAATGCCGGGTCGCCGCTCTCCAATCCGATATACACGCGGCGCAAACCGCGTTCTGCCAGCGCGGCAAAATCTTGCACACTTTTGCGTTTCGTGGTGAACGCGTCAATGAACGAATAGATCCCGTGAAAATGAATCGGATGCGCGTCCGCCCATGCGCGTCGCGCCGCGCCGGATAAATTACGTGGCATGATTTCAAATGCTGCGTTCACCGCGTCAAACCTTTCGACGAGCCGTGCTTGCGGCAGCATCAACGCGTTCGCGTCGCCCAAAAAAATCGTACGCCGCAGCGAAATCCCGTCGCCAAAAAACGCGCGCACGTTTTCGATATGCTGACGAAATTCTGCCACGCTCTTGGCGTGAAAACGGCGGTCGCGATACAATCCACAAAAAGAGCATTCATTGTACGAACAACCTTCCGTCGCCTGCAAGTACAGCGCGAGATATTGGTCGGGCGGTAAAATGGAAACGGGACGATAAAGTGTTTGAAATTGAACGCGTTCGCGTTCGAGGCGCGCGGCGTCGTACGTGTCAATCCACGCCAGCGCGTCTCGAAATTCCGCGTCCAACGGCGTGGCAAAACGCGCGAGTATCTCGCGCGCAAACGCATACGCGCGTGTTTCGAGTTCGTGCACCTCTGCGGGTGTGAGCATTCGCCGCAAACGCCCGGCGAGTCCCTTGCGCGCGCCGCTTTGCTTGACCAAAATCCGATTGTCGAGCGAACGCCGGTAATTTTTGCCGTCCAGAAACACGCCGACGAGCCGCCCCGCCGCATCGAACGTGTAGGCGCGCGTGTCATTTTCCATGATGACAGTGGACTCGCGCCGCACATTCAAAATCAGCTGCGCGCCGTCCGTCGTCGCCTGTCGCAATATGCCCAAATTCAAATCCTCTCTTTTCTCTCGCTCGTTAGAGCGCAAGTTGCTTGCTTGCGCGGAAAATACTTTCCGCGCAAGCACTGCGCGTTGCCCTACGGCAGTGCAACTGCCTCTGAACAGCTCGCGCAAATCCTCTCTTTTCCGTCGAGTATAGTACAATTCATTCGCCATTCAAACTTCTAAAGTTTTGCAAACTTTGGAAGTTCGAACCAATCCTGTTAATCCTGTCCAAAAGATTTGAAAAGGAATCGCCATGAACTCACTGCACGGAATCCGCATTCTCGATCTATCGCGCCTGCTGCCCGGACCGTATGCCACGCAATTGCTGGCGAATCTCGGCGCGGAGGTTATTAAAATCGAACGTCCGCCTGAAGGCGATTACGCGCGCCAGATGCCGCCGTTCTGTCCGCTGCGGCGAGCGGACACTACCAATACGGACGACGCGGAATGGGTTGGCGCGATTTTTGCGCAAAACAATATCGGCAAAAAAAGTGTCGCGTTGAATTTCGACGACGCGCGCGGGCGCGAGATTCTCTTGCGGTTGGCCGAACACGCGGATGTGCTGATCGAATCTTTTCGCCCCGGCGCGATGGCGCAGCGCGGTTTGGATTATGCCAGTGTCAGCGCGCACAATCCGCGCCTGATCTATTGCTCGCTGAGCGGGTACGGACAAACGGGTCCGTATCGCCAGCGCGCGGGCCACGATTTGAATTATCTCGCGGTCGCGGGCGTTTTGAAAATGAACGGCGCGCGCGACGCGTCGCCCGTCCCACTGCCCGTACAAGTCGCGGACCTCGCGGGCGGAATGCGCGCGACTTTGGAAATTGTCGCGGCGTTGGTGGAACGCGAACGCACGGGCAAGGGCAAATATCTCGACGTGGCTTTGTTCGACGCGGCGGTGGATTGGATGCAAACGATTTTGGGCGCGTGCTATCGCGCCGAAGGGGAAAATCCAGAACGCGGCGCAACGCATTTGACCGGCGCGTATCCGTGTTACAACGTGTATGAAACGCAAGACGGCGCGTACATGGCGCTCGGCGCGTTGGAGGAAAAATTTTGGCGCGCGTTTTGTGAGGGCATCGCGCGCGCGGATTTGATGGAATCACAATTCGACGCGGACGCGATCCCGCGCGTCGCAGCATTGTTCAAGCAACGCACCCGCGTCGCATGGACGGAATTTGCGCAACAGACCGATTGTTGTCTCGAGCCGCTGCTCGACGTGAGCGAAGCATTGAAGCACCCGCAAGTCGTCGCGCGCGATTTAGCGCAAGGGGGGGGGGCAGTGCCGCGCTTGGGCGAACACACGCGCGAGCTTTTGGGCGCGTTGGGAATGGAGCAAGCAGAATTCCAAACACTGCAAGCGGCGGAAATTATCTTGGAATGAGATAAGGGATTCTCAATCCTTTGCTGCCGAGTTCCAGTCCCATTGCAAGCGCGTCCCGCTTTAGACCGTACGGCGCGAGCCACCATTGCTCGAACATGATTTTGCCAATGTGCCAGAGACCGCCGACCATGCGTAATTCCACTTGCGGCGCCGGTTCGGCAAAAAAGTTCCCAAAGGCAAAGCCAGCCGTTGACGCGCCCGCTTCGAGCATGCAGTACCCCATGCCGGGAAACTCGGCAGTCGGAGCGTGGGCTGCAAGTTCTGCGGCAATTCGCTGCGCGACGACCTCCGCTTGGGCGTGGGCAAAAACACCCGCCTTGGGCAATACCAACGGCACGTCCGGTTTCCAGCGTCCCGGAATCGGAATCATCGTCGCGTCGCCTATCGCATACACATTCTCAAAGCTGGTCGCCATCGTGGCGCGATTCACCGGAACCCAGCCCGCCTCATTCGTCAAGCCCGCGGCGCGTAGAATTGGCGCGCCGCGATGCGGTGGTATGGCGACAAGCAAATCATATTTGAATGAATCTTTATTCTCGAAAACCAGCTCGCGCGTCTGCGGATTGACTGCATTCAACTTGTGCAGCGGGTGAAAATGAATCCCCTGCTTGGTCAGCATCTGCTTGACCGCGTCGCCCAAAGCCGGTCCCGCAACCGGCATCGGTTGTGGTTCCGGTGTAAAAAGATGCACATCCACTTGCGCGCTCAAGCCGCGGCGGCGGAGTGTGTCGGCGATGAGCATGGCGCCTTCGTGCGGCGCGCCGGGACATTTGTACGGCAGCGCGCTCACGACGACGGCGACGGTCCCGCCGCGAAAGGTTTGCAGCGTATCGCGCAGTTTTTGCGCGCCGTCAAACGTGTAAAACGTTTCCGCCGTTTCGCTCAGTCCGGGAATCGTCTCTGGCACAAGCTCTGCTCCGAGCGCGACGACGAGATAATCGTAGCCGAGCTCTTGCGCGTTCGTCTGCACGCGGCGATTGTTCAGATCAATCGTCTCGGCTTGTGCGGTGACTATTTGTACGCCGGGACGAACAAGTTGACGCACCTCGCGCGAGATTTGCTCTGGTTTGCGGTCCCCCGTCATCAGCCACAAGAACGAAGGCGCAAACGCGTGGCGTGTATTTTTCTCTACCAACACGACGCGATGTTCAGGCGGCACGCGTCGGCGCAGTTCGTTTGCCGCGACCAGCCCGCCGATACCGCCGCCGAGAATGAGGATTGTTTTGTCAGACATCGAGCATTCCACCCCTTTGATCAGATGGCATAGTTCGTCTCAATTCGTGAACGGCAAGCACCTTGAAATGACAATGTAACATTCCCTCGCTCAATGCGGCGCGTGTTCAGGTGCGACTGCCGCGGGCGCGGGGTCCTGTGTCACGCCCAACACGCGCTTCATTTCCTCGAATTGCGCGCGCGTGATTTCGCCGAGCGCGTAGCGGCGTTTGAGAATATCGAGCAGAGCTTCGTTTGATGTCATATTCGCAGTTGTCGTTTGCGCCGCGTGTTGCGAATGTTCCATCGCATGCATCATCATACAGCACATGGTTTCGTGCTCCTTTCAGTGAAAAACTGACTCGTGGAATTTAGCAAGAAGGTGTGAAAAAGTTGTGAAGGAACCATCTGGAATTGACAAAGCTGGTTGCCCCTTTCACAGCGCGCCAATCACGCGCGCGTGTTGTTCGAACAGGTCTAGGAGCTGCGGATAATCGGCAACCTGAATGCCCGCGTACAATTTCTGCGGCGTAAAGCCGCGCAGCGCCAAATCTTCGCCCAGCGCATACATCGAAACTCCGGCTTGCAGCACGTGCGCGGTTCGCGCGTTTACGCCGTCCTCCCCGGTTTCCAATCCCGCCAAGACCGCATCTTGCATCAGGCACAGTGAAACGGGATGTCCCTGCGTCCGCAGTGTTAGGGCAGCCATGAACGCACGCGCGGCGTTGGGACTGGAGGGTGTACTGTTGAGCAAAAATAGAATCGAATCCATGCGTTTCACCTCAATACACCATCACCGCGCCCGCGGCGGCGAGCGTCTGCGTAAAGGTTTCCTCCGCGATCAATTCTGCGCCGACGATGAAATGTTCGTTCTGCACAAGCCCGCGCGTTTGCGCCGAAGGCGCGTGAATTAAAACGCGCGCGCCTTTGGCAATCGTCTTGAGCAGCGCCGGCGCGAGGGCCGTCCACGCGGTTTCGCCGACCTGCTGCCCATCGCGCGCGACGTACACACCGTCGTCACTCAAGAGCACCGTGGTGGGAATGCCCTCATTCAATGCGCCGGCGATATGGCGAATCGCTTCGGCGGCATGGATTTGACCATAGGGCGGGCGGCGAATCAAGATACACAAACTGTTTTCCATTGCAGTCTCCTCATGCACCCAGCGTGACAAAAACATCGCTCGTTTTCATCAATCCAAACAACCGCTTCATCGAGCTGGGCGCGGTGTTTGGTAAAACTGCGCTGGGCGCAATCCCGCGTGTGGCGAGGCAACTCCCGCATAGTTCGACGTGCAATCCGCGCTCGATCAGAGCAGCGAACTCTTTTGCGGCGTCGGGAACACCCTTGGCTTGATGTCCCGGCGTAAAGTTGTACACCCCGTCGGCGGAGGCGAATAGATTCACGGCATACCCTCTGTCGAGCGCGGCGCGCGCAAGCCGCAGCGCGGTGTGCGTGTTTTCAAAACCATAAGGTGTGGTGGTCAAAAAGATGGTTAAGGTTTTCATTGGCGGCTCCTCGCGACGGTTTTCGCTCCGACGACCTGGGCATGTTCTGCGGCTTGCTCGATCAAGACCTGACGGATCAAGTCGCAGGCATGGATAATTTTGGGGTTGGCGATACGATAGTAGATGCTCGTGCCTTCGCGGCGGGTCGTGAGCAGCCCCTTGCTCCGTAAGAGAGCGAGGTGCTGCGAGATATTGGCTTGACTGACTTGGGTCAATGCGACCAGCTCGCCGACGCATTTTTCACCGTCGCGCAGGTGGCTCAGAATTTCGAGGCGTGTCGGATTGGCCAGCGTTTGACAGAACTCGGCGTGGCGCTGAAAAATTTGTTTGTCCATAAACGGAATCTATCGTTATATTAGAATATGCGAATCTTGTATCATATCAGGGCGGCGTTGTCAAGGGGCGACCACTGGCGGTTACCTACAAGTGGAAGAATACAGTTGTTTTCAAAACCTGTGAGGTCTTGGAGACCTCACAGGTTTTGAAAACGGGTCTCTTTCAGGAGCGGCATCCTTTTTATAAAAAAGGCACGCACCCACGACAGAATTCTGACTCTACGGATAGAGTATGGATGAGGAAAGTGCGAATTCCCCGAGAATCAGTCACGGGAGGTGATCCATTATGTTGGCGCCAGAAAACTTTGTTCTCGAAGACCAGCAAGCCAAACTGGCACACGCTTTTATCCAAGAGTATTTGCAGCACAAAGGGCTGTCCTTCAAGTCGCTCAGCGAACTTGCGCCGGAAGCACGCAAACAGGTGATGATTGAAGCGTCGGCGTATGCCTCGGTCAAGCTTGCCGAGATCGAGGACCGTGCGCAACTCGTTTCCAGTTTGCATCACACGGCGGAAGCAGCCAAGCTGATCGAGTAATTGCCGCCGCGCAGCCATGCCTTTTCTCCCCGGTAAACTTCCCAATGCGGTGCTGGAAGCGTTGCTCGCGCGCGCCGCGCCGACGACGCGCGATCCGCGCGTCTTGGTTGGACCGCGCGTGGGCGAAGATGCTGCCGTGTTGGATTTTGGCGCGACGTGCCTGATCGTTGCGACCGACCCCGTTACTTTTGCCACGGATCAGTTGGGGTGGTACGTCGTGCAGGTGAACGCGAACGATATCGCGGTGCGCGGCGCGCGCCCGCGCTGGTTTCTCGTCGTTCTTCTTTTGCCGGAACGTCATACTGACGAAACGCTCGTGTCTTTGCTCTTTGACCAGATTTACAACGCGTGTGATGCGCTGGGTTGCACGCTCATCGGCGGACATACCGAGATCACGATTGGACTGGAACGCCCGCTCGCGATTGGACAAATGATCGGCGAGGTGTCACGGGCGAAACTCGTGAGCACGGGCGGCGTACAAGTCGGAGATACAATTCTGCTCACGAAAGGAATTGCGATCGAAGGCGCCGCACTGCTGGCGCGCGAGCGCGAGAATGTTTTGCGTGAACGCGGGCTGGCAGAGAATTTGATTGCACGCGCCAAGAATTTTCTCTATGCGCCGGGGCTGAGCGTCGTGAGCGCTGCGCTCCGTGCGCAAGAGGTCGCGCAAATTCACGCGATGCACGATCCGACCGAAGGCGGCTTGGCGACCGGATTGGCGGAACTGGCGCAAGCATCCAACGTCGGACTCGTCATCGAACGCGCCGCCATTCCCATCTTGCCGGAATGTCAGGCAATTTGCGGCGCGCTGGGATTGGACCCGCTGGGCACGTTGGCATCGGGAGCATTGCTGCTCGCGGTGTCTGCCGCAGATGCTGCGCGCGTTCAGGATACACTTGCGCGTGATGGTATTCCTTGCGCGCCGATTGGTGTCGTCGCGCCGCGCGCCCACGGGCTGAAAATAAAATCGCGCGAAGGGGTTGTGGATTTGCCGACGTTTGCGCGTGATGAAGTGGCGCGGGCATTAGAGCAAATTCCTGATTGATGGAGGAGAGTCAGGCGCGTTTTTCGATGTTGCCCAGCTGAATAGAGTGTACGACCACACCCCACGTTTCCACATGCGCGCGCACGCGCTGCGCCGCCTCTTGCTCCAAGCGCGTGTGCGCGCTCAGCAAATTGCCCGCATACTCTTCGGCCATCAACGTCTGCAACGTCGTGCGCACCAATTGGCGCAAGGCGTTGTGCGCATCCGCGACCTGTAACACCACTGCCACCGGGTCAACCGTTTGATAGCTGTAGGTCACATCCATTTGCAGCGTCGCGCGATCGTGCAGTAAAAATTGCGCGGCGTGAATCGTCTCGACGCGCTCGCGCAAATCCACGCTGACTCCACGATCTATCAAGGGCAGCAAAAGAACTAAACCGGGACCACGCGCGCCGATCGTGCGCCCCAGCCGAAACATTACCAGCCGTGTATGTTCGGGCACGACGCGCACCGCGGCAGCAACGCCGATCATTACGACGATAAAGGGCACACACAAGAAAGCGAGTTGAACCCACACCAACGTGTTATTCATTATCAGACCTTGTATAACACGTCCATGTACCGTTTCAGCAAATTGCTCACCACGCCGCGCAGCGGCAAATTCGCGGCGAGTCCGTACACCGGCGCCATTTCACCTTTGTCCTCGGGATGCGCCCGGACGTACGCGACCGCATCGCGCAGGTCGTTCACAAAACGTTCGGTGACGCCCGGCGCCGCGTGACGCAGCGTGAGCGCGATGTGCACCGCCGCCGGTTTGTGCAATCCGTTCAAACTCCAACCGCGTTGGGTCATGGCATCCATCACTTGGTAAATGTTGAGTGTATTAGATCGCAAGTCATCACCCTCTCTGCTCGATGTACGTTGAGGGTGATGGCTTGCGACCGCGAATGCAATCACCCACAACGGGTCGCCCAAAATTTTCAATTCGGGAATTTCGCGGATGCCCTGTTTGATTTTCGTCGCGGTTTCCAAAATTTTGCGCGTCGCATCGAGATAGCCGTTTTCGCCAATCGAAACCAGCGCCGCCCACGCCGCCGCGCTCAACGCGCCCGGACGACTGCCCGCGAACGTCGGCGAAAAATACAAACCGCCGCTCCAATCCGTCGCCGTGTAGTACTGATAGTGCCGCAGCGCGCGCCCGCGATACAACACGACCGAGGCGCCCTTTGCCGCGTAACCGTATTTGTGCGTATCGGCGGACATGGACGTAACGCCGGGCAAACGAAAATCGTACGGCGGCACAGGATAACCCAGTTTTTCCGCGAACGGCAAAACGAATCCGCCGAGACATGCGTCGGTGTGAAACCCGATGCCGTGCTCGCGCGCGAGTTCCGATAATTCTGGAATGGGATCAACGACCCCGTACGGAAAACAGGGCGCGCTGCCGACGAGCGCAATCGTGTTTTTGTTCACCGCGCGGCGCGCGGCGTCCACGTCCGCGCGCAGGTCGTCGCGCAGCGGAATGTGCACGAGTTTGAGGTTGAAATATTGCGCGGCTTTGTCGAACGCGGCGTGCGCGCTGATGGGCGCGATGATTTCAGGCGCAGTAATTCCCTTTTGGTCGCGCGCACGGTCACGATACGTTTTCATCGCGAGCAAAATGCTTTCGGTGCCGCCCGACGAGACTGTACCGACGATTTCATTGGTCGCGTGCGCGCCCAACAAATGCGCCGTCATCGCCACGATTTCTGCTTCAAATTTCGCGGTGGAAGGAAACAGGTCCGCGTGCAATGGATTGCTTTGCGAATTGAGCGCATAGACTTGATTGAGAAAGTCAATGTACGGGGGATCCCCGTGATACACCGCGCCGGAAACAAAACCGTTTTCCCAACGCGGCGCTTCCCGTTCCTTTAGTTCCTGCATTTCCCTCAGAATATCCTCGCGCGCGCGTCCACTTGGGGGCAGCTCGGCGTACGCGTCGAACTCGTGCGCGTACGGTTTGAGCGCATGCTCCAACTTGCCCAACATGCTCGCATATTCTTGTTCCATACGCGCGTCCACGCCCGGCACGGCTTTGAGCGTTTGCTCTGCCGCGCGCATCACGCGCGGGTTCACGCGATTCAACACGCGAAAAAGTTTTTCGGTCAGCGTCATAGTTTTCTCACCACATCATCGCTCGTCGCTTGGCAACTCCCATTTTTTCACGGCTCGTCACACTAGAATCTGACCCAATTAGTACATACAGATTTCATACTTTGCATGAATTTTCTATGATTTTCGCCGTTCAATTTGCGATTCCCATTAACTCTCCAAGGAGAACAACGTATGACTACCGTCACGCTCAACGCTCGGCTCGTTGCTCTGCAAAAACTGATGACAGAACTGGCCTGCCAATCCGTTTCGCAACAAATTTTGCTGGATTCTTTGGCGCAGTTTTGTGTGGACAACTTGGACGCCGCCTTTGCGCGTATCTGGCTGGTCAACGAGACCGAAGATGTGTTGATCCTTCAGGCCAGTCGTGGACAGTATACGCGCATTAACGGTACCCGCGCGCGCATCTCGATCGGTCAAGGCAGCAAAATAGACAAACTGTATGTCGCGGGCAAACCACATATCACCAACGATGTGTTGAACGATCCCGGCGTCAAAGACAAAGAATGGGCGCAGCGCGAAGCGTTTGTCGCCTTTGCGGGCTATCCCTTGATTTGGGGCTGCCAACCGTTGGGCGTACTGGGCATGTATTCGCGTCAAACCCTTTCCGAGGATTTGCTGTTGCTCCTCTCGATCTTTTGTGCGATGGCCAGCGCGACCATTTATCAACAACGCCAAACCGAGCACAACATGATGCAATTTTGCCAAGTCACCGGGTTCAAACGGGTGTTGTTGGATCGCCTGATTGCGCTTGGAGACGATAAAGTCACCGTCGCGCCGCGCGTCAGGGATTGATGCGATTCAATCGCGCGTAAATCTTTTTGTTTGCTTGGTACAAATTCAGGAACTCGCGAAATAATTCATCATACACCGCGCGGTGCGCGGCATGCGGCGCAAACGTTTTGGCAATCGCGACGTGCGCGGGAATCTCGTCCGCCGTCAGCCAGCCCAAAGACACTGCCGCGAGCAGCGCCGCCCCGCGCACATTCGCCTGCACCGGCTCGCGCACCTGGCGGATTTCACAGTTCAACACATCCGCGAAAATTTGGCTCCACACCTCCGAGTTTGCCCCACCGCCGATAAAATTCAACCGCTCGATTTTGCGCGCGCAAAATTTTTCCACCGCGTCGCGCAGCCAACGCGCGTTGTACGCCACACCCTCCATCACGGCGCGAATGAGCTGGGCGCGCGTCGTTTGCAGCGATAGATTGAAAAAACCGCCGCGTACGCTGTGGTCTTCGACGGGCGTCCGTTCGCCGTACAACCACGGCGTAAAAATCAATTTGTCACTGCCCGCCGGCGCACGCGCCGCCAACGCGTCAAACGCGCGATACGCGTTTGCGGGCTTGGGCGTGCTCAATTCGTCGTCGGGAAAAAATAAATTGTCGCGCAAATAGGTTAGGCATATCCCTGCGCTCTCTTGCTCGTTCAGCAGCAGATAACGGTTCGGCAGCGCGGACGGCAGCGAAGCCATGTTGTGCGTCAAATCGGTTTTCTTGAATGGCACATGACAGCACAGCCACGCCGACGTGCCTACGTACAAGTGCGCGTCAAAATCGCGCACCGCGCCGGACCCAAGCGCCGCCGATTGCACATCGGGCGTCCCCATCACCACGCGCACCTCCGCGCGCAAACCCAATTCGCGCGCGATTTCCGGCGCAATCGTTCCGAGCACTGCCGTCGCGGGTTTCAAATCGGGCAGCTTGTCGCGCGCCACGCCAACCAGTTTCAACAACTGCGCGTCATAGTCCACCCGCGCGAGGTTGCGATTGTCCGTGACCCAGTGCAAAATGATCGAGTCATACCCCGCTGCAAATTGTCCCGTTAATTTCAAATTGAGATAGTCTTTCGGCTCGAGAAATTTGTACGTCGCACGATACACGTCAGGGCGCTCGTGTTTCAACCACAGGATATGCGCGATGGAATCTTTGCCCGAACGCGTCGGAATGCCGCCCGTTTTGCGCAGCCACGGCAATAATTTTGTGACGCCATACCCGGCGACTTCAATTCCGCCGCCGGTGATTTGTTTGACGTACGGCGCACCGCGCGCATCCATCCAAATGATCGCATTGTGCAAGGGCTTGCCCGCGCGGTCTACAGGCACGGCGCCCGACCACTGCGTCGTACATGCAATCGCGACGACATCATCTACACGCGCAGCATTCTGCGACAACACGCGTTTTGCCGCGCGCACGATCGCATTCCACCAATCGTCGGGATTTTGTTCCGCGCCGCCGTTCGGCAGCAGCGTCACATTTTGCGGTTCCTGTTCGCACGCGAGGATGTCGCCATGTAGAGTGACGAGCGCGACCTTGAGCGCCGAGGTGCCGAGATCAATCGCGAGCAGAGTATTTTGAGCCACGGTTTGTTCCTGTGATGGTTTGGTAGAGGAGATTATACCCGCGATGTGCCAGAAAGTGAGGTTGTGTGTAGAATGCGTGCATGAACAATCCGCGTATCCTCATCCTCCACGCGTCCATCGGCGGTGGACACGCGAGCGCGGCGGACGCGCTGCAAAAAGCATTCGCCCTGCGCGGTGTGAGCGATGTCGTCGTCAAAGATGTTTTTGAATTTGGCGGCAAAGTATTACAGCGCGCGGTCGTCGGCGGATACACCGTGACGAGTGAAAAAGCGCCGCGCTTGTGGAAAATGTTTTACGAATCGGGCGACGTGAGCGATCCGCGCTGGGCGAAAATCAAAAATCGGTTGCGCGGTCAGGCGCAGCGCCCTTTGTTTGTTTTGACGCTCGACAAGTTCGTCAAAGAATACACACCCGACATCATTATCGGCACGCACTTTATGCCGATTGAAATCTTGCTGCCGCTCAAGCGCAAAGGCGAATTGACCGCGCCCGTGTACGAAGTGATTACCGATTTCATGGTCAGCAGCGATTGGATTCAAAACGGCGTGGATGCGTATTTTGTCGCGAGTGAGTTCACGCGCGAGGCAATGCTTGCGCGCGCGGTCGAACCCGCGCTGATTCACGTCACCGGCATTCCGGTGAAACCCGAATTGGCGATTGAAAAAACGCGTCAAGAGGCGCGCGCGCGTGTAGGATTGATGACGGGGAAATTGATTACGGTCATGGGCGGCGGGATTCAAAGCAATCGCCTGCGCCGCATCGTAGCGGAATTATTAAACACAAATTTGCGCGGCACACTCATCGTCGTCGCGGGGCGCAACCCGGAGCTGCTCGACGAATTGAACGAATTGCAAAACGGCGCGACGCTCCGTTTATTGAAACTCGGCTTTATTGATTATGTGGATGATTTGATTGCGGCGAGCGACGTGGTAATTACCAAAGCGGGCGGGCTGACCGTCAGCGAGATTCTGGCGCGCGGCACGCCGATGATCATTATTGATCCGATTCCGGGGCAAGAAGAATGGAACGCCGATTATGTCGCGGGCGCCGGGGCGGGCATTCAACTGCGCATGGCGGAAGTCGCGCCGGCAGCCACCGTCGCGCTGTGCAACGAACCCGCGCGGCTGCGGGCAATGCGTTCACACGCCAAACGCGTCGGCAAACCGAACGCGGCGCTCGAGATTGTAGAGCACGTGCTGAAGCATTTCGCGTAAATGAAATCTTCAACGGAAAATGTAAAAATGAATTGTCAAAGCTATCGTTACGCGATAGAATTGAGCGCATACGAGATCCTTGAAAGAGACTGAACACGAATTGGAAACAATGAGAGGAAAGATTAAATGATTACATATCAAGACGTCATAAGAACGGTGGTGAGTTGGGAGCACGAACGGCGGTTAGCATTAATTCGCGAATTGCTTCTTTCTTTGGAGGCAGAGTGGCGCACGCGCCCCGTACCGCGCAATACGTTCAAGCGCGCGCTGGGGCTCGCCGCCACTTCTCAACCTGCGCCTTCGGATGAACAAGTTCGGGACTGGCTGGACGAACATCGTATGGAGAAGTATGGCTAATGCGCCTGTTGTTTGACACGAATGTTGTCTTGGACGTATTGCTCAAGCGCGAACCATTCGTGGTGGAAGCGGGTGTGCTTTGGGTGGCGAACGATGGAGGCAAAATCAGCTTCACTTTTGTTGGGCAAGACAGATTGTCAAAGCAATTAATGCGCGATAAAATTGCCGCCATCGCAAAGCCATCGTTTGAAACGTGTACTTTGCCGAAAAGGTGAGGGGAAAGAGCTGACACAAGCAAACCTGACCGCGACCATTTGGCGCGAAGAGGATGGTTATGTTTCGTATTGTCCCGAACTCGGCGTAGCATCGTGCGGGGACGATCCTGATGATGCGCTGCGCATGCTTCGAGAGGCAGTGGAACTCTACCTTGTGAACGCCCGCCAGTTGGGCATCTGGGATGAAATCAAAATTCCCGAACGTAAAAGCATTTCTCGACGCGTCAGTTTTCTTTTTTGTTTGGCACACTCACTGCAAACTGCCAATCCGTTGTTTCATGGAGTGTGCTCAGGCGCGCGTTCCATCCAGGCGGGTGTTAGGTCGTAATACAACACGTCGGGATCAATGTCCGCGCCTGTGGGCCACGCCAACGTTCTGCCGTCACCGATAAAGACGCGGCGGAACATCTCGGGGTCTTTGCGAATCGGCTCAAAGGCGGGACCATGTAGATATTTTTCGAGATTGATGTTGCGCACGGTACCATTCGTAAACGTGACCTGCACGTTGTGACCATCCAGCGGCTTGACAGCGCGCACGCGCACAAAGGGCTTGCTGGGTAAAGAGTTCCTCATACTGTCCCTCAACAGTGAATCACTCGCCTTTAGGCAAATTATATGCCTGTCTGCTTGGAGCGGGCAAACCAACTGCGCGTCGGTGACGCGAAAAAATCTCTTGGCATATCGCGCGGTTTTCTGCTATAATCTCTCGCGTTTCGGTCATGTCTCTGCGGAGGTGAATGATGCTGAATTTGCATCCGAAATATCAAGTGGACGAACGCGGTCAACGCTTTGTCATTCTCATCGAAGAGGAATTTGAAAATTTGCTCGCGTGGGCAGAACTCAACGAACCGGATCCGGACGCGGGGTTGAAACTGCGCCCCGAGTTTGAAGCGGAATTGCGGGAACAAAAAGAACGAATCCAGCAAGGGCTTGACAAGGCGATTCCGTGGGACCAAGTTAAACGCGAGTTCGATTTGGATTGAGATGTACAATCTCTCTCTTGAACCCCAAGCCCGTCAAGATTTTGCGCGCTTAGATGCGACGGTTCGTCAACGCCTCGCCAAACGGCTGGATTGGTTCGCCGCGCATTTTGACGAAATCCAACCCGAGCCGTTGACCGGACAATGGGCGGGATATTTCAAATTTCGCACGGGCGATTATCGCGTGATTTATCAAGTGGATCATGCAGCGCGGCATATCGCCGTTTATCGCATTCGGCATCGGCGCGAAGTGTATGCATAAAAGATTCAAAAACTCGATACACCATTCTCCAAATTTTCTGCTATAATCCTGTTCAAGTTTCGGTCGCGTCTCTGCGGAGGTGAATGACCAGGCTGCAAAATTCCGCAAAACAAACTTATTTTATCCTCCCCCCTCCCCCAGAACGATTGTTCTAATCGGTAGGAAAGCTTTCCAAAGCATCCTGCGGGATAAAAAACTGGCGAGTCACCAATGACTCGCCAGTTTTTTCACTCCATCTCTCCCACTCTCCATCACAAACTACTCCGCCGCCACCGCCAACCCCATCAACCATTCGTCAGCGGATGGAGAAAGCGGATGCGCGGATGCGCGCGCCTTATCCATTTATCCGCTTTATCCATCCGCTGTCCGCGCGTTTGGCATTTCATAACCCTTTTGTTATATTCGCACCCATGCCCGAAATGAGAAACCGCGTACTGACATTCCAAGCATTTTTGCGACAATATGCCCTTCGAGTTGCTCTAC
Organism: Chloroflexota bacterium; assembly: GCA_016209205.1. Classification (GTDB taxonomy): domain Bacteria; phylum Chloroflexota; class Anaerolineae; order UBA4142; family SHND01; genus SHND01. Next base: position 21,711 of record JACQWQ010000067.1, on the reverse strand, counting down.
CCATCCCATGCCGCGCGCTCCTGCCCCACATAATCTTGTGCGCGCACCCCGCGCCAAATCGGCGCGCCCAGACCCTTCAATTCCAAAATGCTGCGTGTGGGTTGCATGGGCAGAGCCGCGCGCAAGAGCGCCGCGATTTCTTCAAGCAGGTCGAGTTGTTCTTGCGGTGTAAGCCGCCGAATTTCGCTCATGACACCATAAACCGTAGGTTGTTCTGCAATCATTCTTCCTCCTGACCTTTTCATTCTAGCACAAAAAAACTGACGAGCCATCTTTGACTCGGCAGTTCTCTTGTCTGACACTGATTACTGGTCACTGATCACCGATCACTGATTACCATCCACTCCTCAACGAATAAATTCGTTACTACTCACTCCATCTCTCCCTCACTCCATCTCTCCCTCACTCCATCTCTCCCTCACTCCCTCACTCCCTCACTCCGCCGCTACCGCCAATCCCGTCAACCGTCCCAGCCCGTACTCGCTCTCCAATTCTTTGCGGAATTGGCGCGTGTACAGTTCGTAATAGGCAATACCGCAAAAGTCACTTGAGCGGGTTGCACGCTGGGAGCATTTTCCAGCGCCGCACCAAATCCTTGAGTTGAGCATCGGCTTGTTTGGCGGAGCGCGTGTGCATGCGAAACCGACGGCGATGGGTGCGCACCCGCTGTTGTTCGCGCGCGAATTCTTGCGGCGCGACTTGGGTGAGCGCTTGAATCGTTTCGCACAAGGTGCTGGGTCCGGGAATCAATTCCCACGCGCCACTCCGTTGAATCCAGCGCTTGGTCGCCCCGCGTTGTCCCGTGGTCGCCAACAGCCGACGCTGCAAATCGCGAAACTCGCTTTCACGCGCATTGTTCGTGCGCGGCAGGTCAGCCAGGTCATACGTGTGGAACAAACCTGGGGCGTAACTTGCGGAGACCGTCCGGAGCGTTTCGGCATAGGGCTTGAGCCGTGGTTGCGCGTCACTCTCGGCTTGAATCGTCTCCAGTACGGCTTGCCATTCGGTTTGCACTTCCTGCCCCGTGCGTGGGGGATTGGCGGCGGGGTCGAGTGTCTCCGCGATTTGGTGCAACCAATCCGCCGCTTGGCGCAAATCCCGATAATCGGCACGCACCGTCTTGAGTGCGTGCTGCAATCCTTCGTGCAAGCGTTGCAAGCGCGGCTCGGGCTGATGGCGCAGCAACTGATTAAGACACTGCACGACCTGTTGCAATTGTTCCACCATCTCGATTCCGGCCAGACGAAACGGTGGGCGCGCTTTGAGCACGAGTAAATAGCGCACGCGGTCGAGCAGGTCTTGCACGATCGTTTCGCGCGGCGTAGCGACAGTCGGTGCGGAGGCGGCGGCATCCGGCTCCGCACCGAGCGGTTCGGTGACGACGGGTGAAGGCAGCAGTCCCGTGATCGTCAAAACACCTGTTTTTGTGGGCGTTTTGGGGCTGATTAACTCACCGATTTCGGCGCGCACGGTTTTCCGTAAGGTGATTTTCATTTGCTCGTCGGCTGCGGCGATCGGACGGGCGGCGTTGGAAAGATAATGCACTTGACAAAAACTGTGCCGCGCCTGCGGAAAGACCTGTTCCAACGCGGGCAAGAGCCCGGTTTGTTTATCGCTGAGCGTTGCGGCGACCGGCAAACCGAGATCGGCAATCGGTTGCAAGAATTCGGCAAACGTCGTGTGATCTTGCCGCGCGAGCCAACCACAGCGCAAAGTCCAACCGTGATGCAGTTCGCGCACCACCCACAACTGGGGTTCACCGCCTTCCGGCATCAAGCCGTCGAGTCCCAGGATCAGACCGGTGCTCTGCGCCACCGTGGCGAGGTCGGCGAGGTGTTGGCGTTCGTGACAGGCGAGCAGGGGTAAATACTGGAAATGATAGAGATAGCGCACTTGGGATTCGCTGATTTGCACGGCGGGGGTCAAGCGTGCCCGCACCTCCGCAAAGCGCGTGCGTCCTTTTTGGCGCTCCCAGCCGAGTTGGGCAATCACATCGTAGCCGTAGGTGCCGCCTTTGGGCGCGAGGTGTTGCCAGGTCGCAGCGGGCCAGCGGGTGCGCTCCGTGCAATCTGGGTTGACGCAGTGCTTGGGGCGAAAAGCAATCGTCAGCATCTCGGTCATGGTTTGAATCGTTTTGCGTCCATTGAGATAGGGTAAGTTCACCAGTGGTTCGTGGCACTGGGGACAGTCCGTCAATTCACATGGATAAATCGTCGCGGTCGTAGGGTATAATGTCTTTGGGGTTCGCATGCGCTGCTCTTTCTGTGTCAGGATAGAGACAGTGTGCATACGAACCCTCTTTAGTCAAAAAGTGAGTTTTGCGGTATTGCGTAATAGTGACCGCGTTTGCGTAACAACTCCGCGTGCGTGCCCATTTCTGAAATCCCGCCATTTTCGATGACGAGAATGCGGTCGGCGCGTTTGATCGTCGAGAGACGATGCGCGATGACGAACGCGGTTCTTGGCGCACCTACACGCTGCACGTACATACCTGTTGCATCATCGTAATGGCGTGTAGTTGCGCCACCTTTCAACAAGCGTTCCATCCCGCGTTGAATCAACGCTTCCGTCAGCGTGTCTACCGAACTCGTCGCTTCGTCCATCACGAGAATGTCCGGGTCGGCAAGCACCGCGCGCGCGAGTGAGATCAATTGTTTTTGTCCGGTTGACAACAAGTTGCCGCCTTCGCCCACTTGCGCGTCGTATCCTTTTTCCAGCGTAACGATGAAATCGTGCGCGCCCGCGATCTTGGCCGCGCGTTCCACGTCCGCGTCATTCGCTTCGAGTTTGCCGTAGCGAATGTTTTCGCGAACTGTGCCGCTGAACAGGTGCGGTGTTTGCAAGACGACGCCGATACGCGATTGAATGCTGTGCAGCGTCAAGTCCATGTAATCCGTGCCGCGAATGCGAATGACGCCCCGCTTGGGTTCGTAAAAGCGACATACCAGATTTACAATCGTGGACTTGCCCGCGCCGGTCGGACCGACGAGCGCGATGGTTTCCCCTGCTTTTACTTTTAGATTGAAATCGCGCAGCACTGGCTTGCCGTCCGTGTAGTAGAACTCGACGTGCTCGAATTCAATCTCCCCGCGCAAGGTTTCCGCTTCCACCGCGTTCGGACGATCTACAATGTCGGGCGGCGTGTCGAGCAGCGAAAACGTTCGTTCTGCCGACGCGACCGCTTGCTGCATGGATGCGTACACGCGCGCCAAATCCTGGACGGGCCACAGCATGAAGGTAATATAGCCGATGAATGCTTGCAGGGTCCCAACCGTCATTACGCCCCACGCGATTTGCGCGCCGCCGTACCACGCAATGATTGCCAACGCCAGCGCGCTGATGAACTGCACCACTGGCAAAAACATTGCCGAGAGGCGCGCGGCGCGGAACGCCGACCGGTACATTTGTCCGGTCAATTCGCCAAACTCGTCGAGATTCTTTTCTTCGCGGTTCAACGCCTTGATGACGCGGACGCCTTGAATGTTTTCATTGTACGCACCTGTGATGCGCGAATTGGTTTTACGCACGCTGCGATATTCCAGAATGATGCGCTTTTGGAACCACGACGCGACGACGACCAGAATCGGGATAATCGTCAGTACGACGAGCGCCAATTGCCAATTCAGAATCAGCATAAAGACTGCTGCCGTGAGAATGCTCATCACTGCCCAGATCACATCCAATGCGCCCCACGTGATGAGGTCGGCGATGTGTCCCGAATCGGAGGTGACGCGCGACATGATCCAACCGACCGGCGTGCGGTCAAAGTACGCGAACGACAGATTTTGCAGGTGCTCGAACAGCGCCTTGCGCAAATCATACTGGATGCGTTCGCCGAGAATCCCCGCGAGATAGATGAACCCGAACACGGCTGCGGCTTGGGTCAACGCGATGAGCGCGTAAACGACCATGATGCGCGTCAACGCCGCCGTGTCGCCCGGCACGATGCCCGCGTCAATCATCTCTTTTTTCAGATAATTGAACACCCCATCCTGCGCCGCGACAATTGCGATGAGCACGACGAATCCGATCAACCACCACTTGTGCGGCAGGGTAAGCGTGAACATGCGCACATGGTTATTGTGGACTCTGTCATTTCGAGATGGTCAGCCCGTGTGGGCTATGTGAGCAAGAGGACTGTCATATCGAGCGGGGCGAGATATCTCAGTCCCTTCGATATGACAAGTCCTGTGCAGCGGAGCGAGAAATCTCTTGGTATGCGAAACGAGATTTCTCACTCCGTTCGAAATGACATTTGTCGCTCATCAATTCATCACAGGAATCAATTCCGGTGCATGCGCTTTGGGAACGCGTGTAACAACATCACCCACCTCGCGTTCCACTTCCGTTTCGATTTTCGCTTGTAGTTCGTAAATCTGCCGGTACAAACCGTCCTGTTTCACCAGTTCGCGGTGTGTGCCGCGCTGGGTGATGCGCCCGTTTTCCAATACCAGAATTTGGTCGGCGCTCATCACGCTCTGCACGCGATGCGCGATGATGAACGTCGTGCGGTCGCGCATCAATTCTTGCAGCGCGTCACGAATCTCTTGCTCCGTTTCCGTATCCACGGAGGACGTCGAGTCGTCCAGAATCAAGATGCGCGGATTTTTCAGCAGCGTGCGCGCAATCGTCGCACGCTGCTTTTGACCGCCCGACAGCGTGATGCCTTTTTCGCCGACGCGCGTGCTGTATCCTTCGGGAAAACTCAAGATGACGTCGTGAATTGCCGCCGCACGTGCGGCGGCAAACACCTCTTCATCCGACACCGCGCGCCCGACGCCGTACGTAATGTTTTCGCGCAGCGTGCGCGAGAACAAGAACGGTTCTTGTTCCACGATGCCGATGTTGCGGCGCAGATATTCGCGCGGGTATTCGTTCAATTCCACGCCGTCGAGCCGAATGCTGCCGTGTTCGTATTCATAAAAGCGCGGCAGCAAATTAACGAGCGACGTTTTGCCCGAACCGGTCGGGCCCATCAGGGCAATGATTTGACCGGGGCGCGCGTGAAAGGAAATGTCGTGCAGGATGCGCTTGTCCTTGTCGTACTCGAACCCGACCTTGTTACACACGATGTCGCCGCGCACGCGTTCGCCCGGACGCGGCGCGTACGTACCGTGTTCGATCGGTTCGCGTTCGGTGCGAATGATTTCCGCCAAACGCCCGAACGACACCATGCCCGTGGACGCTTGTACGATCATGCGACCCAATTCGCGCATGGGCCAGATCAAGAGCACCACCAAGCCCATGTAGGTCACGTAATCGCCCAACGTCAGCGTCCGGTTCATCACCATGAGTGCGCCGATGCTGAAACCCGCGATCATCTGGCTCGCACAGAGAATGTCCGCGCTGGGCCAAAACAGCGAGTGCATGATGAGTAATTTTTTGCCGCGCCGGAATTTTTCCGCGTTGTCGCCTTCGAATTTGCCAATTTCGTATTGCTGCCGCGCGAATGCTTTGACCACGCGCACACCCGTCAAGTTTTCCTGCAAGGTCGTCGAGAGCACGGCGTCTTGTTCTTGATAATGCGCGTACGCTTTCGAGACGCGTCGAAAGAAAAACACCGACATGAGCGCGATCAACGGCACGACGACAACCGAATACAGCGCGAGCGGCGCGTAGAGACTCAGCAGCGCGATGAAATTGATCGTAAACAAAAGCACGATGCGTCCGACCCCAATCGCTTGCTCGGCGTAAAAGCGGCGCACCGCTTCGACATCCGAGGTGGCGCGTTGAATCAAATCACCGGTCGGCGTCTTGTCGTGAAACGCGAACGTCATGCGTTGAATGTGGTCGTAGAGATAGTTGCGAATTTTTAACGCGATGCCTTCCGCCGTGCGCGCGGCAAAACGCCCGCTCAAAAACGTGAACGCGCCTTCCGTCAGCGCCAACGCGATAAAACCCATGGCGACGTACGGCAGAACCTGAAGCATATCGCTGTGCGTGAGCACCTGATCTACGAGATAGCCGATGAGAAAAAAGGTGCCCGTGCGCGCCGCCGTCGAAACTGCCAGCCCGCCGATCGCTCCGGCGTAGGTCAGACGAAAACCGCGCAGCAAGCCCCACAGACCGGCAAAAGGGGACTGCGAAACGATGTGATCAAAATCGGACGTGTTGGTTTTTGTCATACTTCTGTCGTTACCTCCCGTCACACTTCAGGGTGTGAACGAAACCGATGAAAAAAGAGCGCAAGGGGCGCGCTCTGGACCAATAAAAAAACGGTCACAGCGCAGGGGATGCGACTGTGACCGTCAAAACGACAGCGAAACAAATCACTCTATCCGTCAACAGGCGCACTCGTACAGGGCGCGAACGCATCACCGCCGCCAACATGGCGGGTGGTGCGAACTCGCGGGAGCTTGAAAAAGATGATGCTCATTAAATCATTGTTACCCATTCGGACAACTGCTGAACCGGAAATTGTTCCCTCATTGTCAAAACGAGCGCGTTGCACTGTCAACAAAGCAAGAGAGAGTTTATCATGGGTTTTGGAAATGTCAAGAGGCAATTTTCTGGTGGTTACCCACAAATGTTAGCAGGCAGTTGCACTGCCGTCGGGGGAACGCGCAGTCCAACTGCGCTTGAACAAATGTGGGTAATCACCAGTTTTCATTTACCCGAAACAACATTCTCTGCTATAATCCGCACAGGTGTTCTGGTAGTGCAATAGTGCAATATAGTGCGATAGTGCAATAGTTGTGTAGTGCGATAGTTTCTGTGCGCTACTTACTACCGCACTACCGCACTACCGCACTAACCATGTCTGACCGAATCGTTTCCCCCTCCATCAAACAAGAAGAACTCGCGCTGGATCTTTCGCTGCGTCCGAAAAAACTCGCGGAATATATCGGACAGGCCAAGGTCAAAGAGAATCTCAAAATTCTTTTGGAAGCCGCGCAGGCGCGCCACGAAGCCGTGGATCACATTTTGCTGTACGGACCGCCCGGGCTCGGCAAAACGACCCTGGCAAATATCATCGCGAATGAAATGAACGCGGCGATCAAAATCACCGCGGGTCCCAGCATCGAGCGCCCCGGCGATCTTGCGGCGATTGTGACGAATCTGCGCGCGGGCGATATTTTGTTTATTGACGAAGTGCACCGCCTCAACCGCGCGGTCGAAGAAATTTTGTATCCGGCGATGGAGGATTTCGCGCTGGACTTGATTACGGGCAAGGGTCCGAGCGCGCGTTCGATTCGTTTGAAATTGCCGCGCTTTACTATCGTCGGCGCGACGACGCGTTTTGCCATGTTGTCTGCGCCGCTGCGCGACCGTTTTGGCGCGGTGTATCGGCTTGACTATTACGATTTGGACGCGATGAAAACGATTGTCGCGCGTTCGGCAAAAATTCTCGGCGCGGAAATCGAACCACCGGCGGTGACGGAAATCGCGCAGCGTTCGCGCGGCACCCCGCGAGTGGCGAATCGTTTATTGAAACGTGTGCGCGATTACGCGCAAGTGCGCGCCGATGGAAAAATTACGGAAGCGGTGGCGCATCAGGCGCTGGCGTTGATGGAAGTGGACGAATTGGGTCTCGACGACATTGACCGTCGAGTTTTGCGCACCATCATCGAAAAGTTCGGCGGCGGTCCCGTCGGGGTCGGTACAATCGCTGCGGCAATCAGCGAAGAAGCCGATACGATTATGGATGTATATGAGCCGTATTTGATCCAACTGGGCTTTTTGGACCGCACGATGCGCGGGAGATTTGCGACACGGAGAGCGTACGAGCATTTAGGACTCGAGCCGCCGGACCGCATCGAACAAAATCGGCTGTTGTAATCCAAAAAGACCTGTGAGGTTTCCGAAACCTCACAGGTCTTTTGCTCTATGGTAGAATACGCGTGATGAACAAATGGTTTGCTTTTATTGCAATTGCGTTGGTGCTGGTCGCCAACGCATTATGGTTTTATAGCACACTCGGTTGGGATGCAGTAGATGACGCTTATATTTCGTACGTGTATGCGCGCAATGTGATTCTCGGACACGGACTCACGTTCAATCCGAGCGAACGCGTCGAAGGGTTCAGCAATTTTTTGTGGACGGCGATGATGACGCCTATCGTCGCTTTGAATCTCGACGTGGGGCGGCTCAGCAGCGCGTTGGGGGTCGCATTCGGCATCGGTGTGCTTGCGTTGGTGATTCGCTTTCCACGTTGGCTCGGCATTCCCGCGTTGATTGGATGGATGGCGGCGTTGTTTCTCGCGGTGGACGGTTCGTTCGCATTGTGGAGCGTCAGCGGTTTGGAAACGCCGATGTTTGCCTTCCTCATCGCACTCGGCGCGTTTTTGTATGTTCAAGAACAGGGAAATGGTACTAATGCATTCATTCGTTTGACGAAGGAAAAATTTCCTTTTAGCGGAATCGTTTTCGCGCTCGCGGCAATGACACGTCCCGAAGCGGGCGCAGTGTTTGCGCTCGTCGTCGCGCATCAAGTCGCGTGGCGCTTAATGGACCAACGAAAATTATTCACGCGCGGGGATGTGGCGCGTGTAATTTCCTTTGTCGCGTTGTTCGTTCCGTATTGGCTCTTGCGCTGGCGATATTATCAGGCGTTCTTGCCCAATTCGTTTTACGCCAAAGTGTCGGTTGGCGGACCCATCGCGCAAATCACGCGCGGGTGGGAACATGTGCAGCAATTCGTGGGTGTGCATTTGGGATGGGTGATTTTGTTGCCTGCGGTAATTGCGTTGGTGGTTGTCAGCGCGCGTTATCTGCGGAGGGGGAACGCTGGGGCGGGGAACGCTGCGGCGAGCGTTCCGTACAATGGCGTGGATGCGGGTAGGGAACGTTCGCCGCAGCGTTCCGATACTGTGCGCCGCGCGTTTTTTGGCTTTACGTTGTTCGCCACAATTATTTTGATGTACGGCGTGTACATTGTGTACGTCGGCGGCGATTGGTCGGTGGGACGATTCTTTGTGCCGATGTTGGCGTTTGTGTATCTGCTGATTGCGGCGGGCATTTATTGGATGATTGAATTCATTCTTCACCGCTTCGCTTCTCGACGCGCACAAGGCGCTATGCTACTGGCAATTCTCGTCGCGCTCGCGCTGTGGTTCGCTTCTGCATACAATGGCGAATATAAAATCTTTATCGGTGGGTTTGACGCCGCGTTAGCCACCGAGGCGCGTATTACGGCGGGCAGGTGGCTGAAAGAAAATGTTTCGCCGGGCACGTGGATTGCGGTGGATGCCGCGGGGCAGGTGCCGTACTTTTCCGAACTGCCCGCGATTGACATGTTCGGCATCAACGACATACACATCGGACGAATGCCCGTCGCGAATTTGGGCAGCGGCACGCCGGGGCACGAAAAATTTGATTTGGGGTACATCATCGCCCGCGCGCCAAAATACGTTGTCATTTATGGAACGTTGTTTGACAATGTGACCGAATACAAACGCGCGCAGATGAAATGGACTGCCAATCCCGCGTTGGAAGAATTTCTGACGATTTACGAGAGAGCTGATAGCGAATAGCAGATGGCTGATGGCAAGGAACGTTTGTCACTATCTGCTATCGGCAATCAGCCATTCGCCAGCATGGACGATTTCCCGAAACTATTGATTGTGCTCGGCATTGGTCTCGTGCTTGCGGGCGTGATTTGGTGGGGGCTGTCGCGCCTGTTTGGCGGGGAACAACTGCCGGGGACGTTTACGTTTCAACGCGGCGGGTTCACATGTATCGTGCCGGTCGTCGCGTCCATCATCCTGAGTATCGTGTTGACGGTGGTGTTGAATTTGATTTTGCGCGCCTTGAACAAGTAATCAAAAAAACGCGCGCCACACAAAGATGGCAAGCATAACCAGCGAAACCGCGACCTCGACGGCGGTTGACAACGCACAACCGACGAGGTAGGTTTGTGCGGCGCGCCATGCTTGGCGAAAATTTCGTTTTTCCAAATACGTCACTGCCGCCGTGCCCAACAGCGACCCCAACGCCGCGCCAACCAACGTCCCCAGCACTGGAATTTCGCTCAATAAAAAGCCGCCGATGAATCCACCGACAATCGCGGCGCCGATATTTTTCCAACCAAACCCCGCGCGATATTGCACGAGGGGACGCAGCCAGTATTCCGAAAACGTTGCCAGCAGGGCGAGCAAGCCCAACACTGTGAGCACAACCCAGTCAAAGCGTTGAAAGTGCTCGCCGATTGCCCACGCCAAGATGCCGAGCCAAATGAACAGCGAACCCGGCACGACAGGAACGATTGCGCCAACGAGTCCGACCAATATCAACAGCAGCGTGAGCTGCGCGGCAGGATTGGTATAGAGATTGAACGGCATGGGCGCGAATTATAAACGAGAAGCGGGAAACGTGAAACGAGGGAGAGAGGGAGAGAGGGAGAGAGGCGAAAACCTTATGGCGAACCAGAATTTTACCGATGTTCACAAATTTACAAATCGTTTGATCCGTGAAACCAGCCCGTATCTATTGAAGCACGCGCACAATCCTGTGGATTGGTTTTCTTGGAGCCGGGAAGCTTTAGACAAAGCCCGGCGCGAAGACAAACCGATTTTCTTGAGCATAGGTTACGCGAGTTGCCACTGGTGTTCTGTAATGGAATCCGAATCCTTTGTTGACGAACCCACCGCGCGTTTCATGAACGAGCATTTCGTCAACATCAAAGTAGACCGCGAGGAGCGCCCTGACCTCGATTCGATTTATATGAGCGCGGTGGTGGCAATGACGGGCGGCGGCGGCTGGCCCATGAGCGTTTTTCTCACGCCCGACGGCAAACCCTTCTACGGCGGCACGTATTTTCCCAAAACGCGACGCCATGGGCTGCCTGTGTTCATGGATGTGTTGCAAGGGATCGCAAAGGCGTGGGAAACACAGCGCGCGGACATTGAGCACAATGGCGCGCAATTGCAGCAAGCGTTGGCAGAAGGCGGTGTGCCGCGCGGCGCGCCGGAAATTCCCCTTACGCCCGAGACGCTCGAACTCGCGTTGAACAATCTCGTGCGCGTGTTCGACAGCGAAAACGGCGGCTGGGGCGGCGCGCCGAAATTCCCACAGCCGATGACGCTCGAATTCCTCATTCGTATTTATACCGCCACACACGACGAGTTGCTTTTGAAAATGATTACGTTGTCGCTCGACAAAATGGCGCGCGGCGGCATCTATGACCAACTCGGCGGCGGGTTTCATCGTTATGCGACGGATGAGATTTGGCTGGTTCCGCATTTTGAGCGCATGACTTATGACAACGCACAATTGGCGCGCGTCTATTTGCACGCGTATCAGATTACCGGCGATGAATTTTACAAACGCATCAGCACCGAAATCCTCGATTACGTCGTGCGCGAAATGACCGATGCGAACGGCGGTTTTTATTCGTCCCAAGACGCGGACTCGGAAGGACACGCGGGGAAATTTTTCGTATGGACGCCGGAAGAGATTCGGAGTGTGTTGGGCGGCAGCGCGTCGGGGTTGTTGATTGTATCGCGCAGCAAGAGCGATGCGAACGAAGCGCAATTGGTGATGGACGCGTTCGGTGTGACGGCGAACGGAAACTTTGAAGGGAAAAATATCTTGCATCGCCCGCGCGACGTGGATGTGCTCGCGGCGATGCACAATACAACTGTCGAAGATGTGGAACGGCGTGTCGAAGCTGCGCGCCAAAAGTTATTCAATGCGCGCGAACGACGCGTGAAACCCGCGCGCGATGAAAAAATCCTGACGGGCTGGAACGGATTGATGCTCGCCGCGTTTGCGGAAGCCGCGCGGGTGTTGGGCAGTAATCAGTCTCCAGTAAATAGTAATCGGTATGCGGACGTTGCGAAGCGCAATGCGGATTTCTTGCTCGCGAATTTGCGGGATGGAGACGGACGGTTGAAGCGTTCGTACAAAGATGGGCAAGCGCGCTTGAACGGTTATCTGGAAGATTACGCGAATCTGGCGGAGGGACTGCTCGCGCTGTACGAGACCACGTTTGACGAGAAATATTGGGTAGCGGCGCGAGAACTTGCAGACAAGATTCTTGAGCATTTCACCGACCCGCGCGGCGGTTTTTTCGACACGAGCGACGATCACGAGAACTTGGTCGTGCGACCGAAAGATGTGCAGGACAATGCGACGCCTTCGGGCAGCGCGATGGCGGTGATGGTGTTGGCGAAACTCGCGGCATATACTGGCGATGCGCGTTATGCGGATGCGGTTGAGAGCGTAATGGCGCCATTACAGCCCGCGTTAGCGCAGGCACCGACGGCGTTTGCGTGGCGGTTGTGCGCGTTGGATTTTGTGTTGACGCCGCCGCAAGAAATCGCCTTGGTCGGCGATGATGCAAATGCATTGCTCGATGTGGTGTTTGACGTATATCGTCCGAATGTGGTTGTGGCATACGGGCAAGGGGGGGGGAAATCCGCCATTCCGTTGTTGCATGACCGCGCCCTGATGGAGGGCAAAGCAACCGCGTATGTCTGCCAACATTTTGCGTGCCAATTGCCTGTCACCGACCCTAGCGCGCTGCAAGCGCAGTTGGAAGGATCCTAAGCCCACTACGATTTAGCCAAGCCCCGGACCTTTGTCAATTCGCCTCTTGCCCACGCGGGATTACTCGGATGCTCCGATGAAGCGGACACAGTTCGTCCGATGCATCGGCGTTCATCCACTGAGCTGCATCCGAGTAATCCCGCCTCTATTTTTGCAGATTGCTCGAATGAACTTTATTCGCGTCCGCAGCGAGCTGCCTTGTCGTCGCACGAGTTATCAAGCAGATTCATTTTTCCCGCCGCGACCAAACCACGTGCGCGGATCGAGATATTTGCGATAACGCGTGACGACCTCTTTGCCCAACAACACGCCGCCGCTCCAAAACGCGATTTCGCCGCCAACCACCAGCGCACCCGCCGCGCCCGCTTTGATTTCCAACTCCAGCGGCACGAACGGCAGCCAGAACAGCGCGCCGTACAACACGACCGACAGCGCGACCAATGCAACGCCCGCATACATCGTCCAATGCGCGCGGGCGCCGGAACGCGCGACAGGTTCCCCTGAAAAAAATTTTGACAATGTTTTGCCGTACGCGCGCAGCGCGAGCGCATCCGCGAGGGATGGCGCGACCGCGTTCAATTTTGCAAACGCGCGCGCGACGATGCCGCCCATGACGTGGCGCCGTTTACGTTTTGCAATCGCATCCAGCAATTCTTGCGCGACGCGTTCGGCAGGCACGATGGGGATGCCCAATGCCTGCCACAGCGCGTGATACGGACGTTCCGCGTCGGTGTCGGCAGGCGCAGGCGAAAAATACGAGACGACGATTTCACTCGCGCGCAATTGCAGTTCCCGATTCATGCCTTCGCAAAATGCCGCCAGCCCCGCGCGTGTCGCCGCATCTGCCGTGTAATAGGGCAGGGCGAGGCGTCCATCGGCAAAGCCGCCCAGGTGCGCCATCACGCCGCGCGCGGACATGACGGGCAGCAGCGCGTGCGTTAAAAACATTGCGCCGCGCAGATTTACGTCGAGCAGGTTTTGAATCTCGGCGCGGGTGTGCGCGTCAAAGGTTTTGCGTACATCCGCGCCGGTTGCATTCACCAGCACATCCGCGTGCCCGAAGCGTTCGCGCACAAATTCGCGCAGCGCGTCGAACGATGCCGCATCTTGAAAATCCACCGCGCACGCGTCCGCATGTAATTCCGTGGCGAGAGCATTCAACGCGTCGCGGTTGCGCGCGGCGAGGAGCACCCGCGCGCCTTGTTGCGTAAACGCGTGCGCGATGGCGCGTCCCAAGCCCCCCGTCGCGCCGACAATCACGACGATTTGATTTTCAAAAATTGGCACGTCTCTTTTGCAATCCCCAACAAGTACAGCGAGCGCGGCGCGCTTATTTTTTCTTGCGCGCGGGTTTGGCGGCGGCTTGCGCCCGTTTCGCCGCAAGTCGTTTGGCTGTAGTAATCCACGCCTTGAAATCCGGTTTGCGCATCATCTCTGTGCCGATGATGGCTTCGAGTTCGGCGGGCGTGCTGGCGGCGAGCGCGGCATACGTGCAAATGCCCGCATCGTACAAGCGTTTCTCGAATGTCGCGCCCATACCCTTGAGCGGTTCGAAATCGTCCGGCGCGGCGCCGCTCCACGTGCGTCCTTTGCTCGCAGTCTCTTTGGCGAGCCGCAGCGCGTCGCGGCGAATCGCGGGCAGGTCAACGCTTTCGCGCTGCACGCCGCGCACGTTCAATATCTCGCGCAATTTGTCGAACGGCGTTTTGTAGAGCTGCCAGTAGGCGCCAATGCCCGCATCATACAGGCGCTGCTCGAACACGCTGCCGATGCCGTGCACATCCGAAAGGTGCTGCGGGCACACGGTTTCGTACGGCGTTTCATCTTCGGGATCGCGCGCGTGCGCTTGGGGCGCGCGCGTGGGCGCGGCAAGGTCCACGGCGAAGGCGTCGGGCTGGGCGACGGCGCTTGCGCGCGGTGGAATGATTTCGCCTTCGGTCTCGATGTGCAGCAAGGGCGGGACGACGATGCGCGAGGTTTCGGCGCGCGCGTGGAGCGCGGCGTTTTCGGATTCGAGTTCGGCGATGCGCGCTTGATACGCGCGCACGTCCGTTTCCATTTGCTGCGCTGCGGCTGCGTCGGCGGTGAACGTCGCGACCTGTTCCGTCAAGCGGTCGCGTTCGCTCAATGCATTGTCGAGCCGGGTGTACAGGGCGTCGTTTTCGCGTTGGGCGGCGGCAAAGCGCGCATTGAGGTCGCCGTGTTCGACGCGCAAACTGGCATTGTCGCTTTCGCGTTTTGCGAATTCACTGCGCAAGTCGTCCAATTCTTGAGCCAGCGAATCGCGCTCATCCGCCGCGGCGTCGAAATTGGCGTGCAGTGTGGCGATTCGCGCCTCGAGCGCAGTTTGCGCGTCAATTTGCGCGTGATAGTCCGCTTGCGCCTGGTCGAGCTGCGCGCGCAGCGTTTGCAGCTCGGCGTCGGCATTCCCCCGGGCTTGGAGCGCGGCGCTATAGTCCGCATTGAGCGTAGCAATTTGCGCTTGCAGCTGCGCGTGGGTTTGCGCGGACGCGTCGAGTTCGGCGTGCAACGCGCCGTGCTGCGTGCTCAACGCCGCCTTGTCTTGCTCCAATCCTCTGAGCAAAGCAGCAGAGGCGTCCGCGTCTGCGGTCAAACTGGCGACTTGGTCCAAGAGATCCTGCTTGGCGGATTTTTCGCGCGCGTGTTCTTGTTCGAGCGCGGCGTGGGCCGTGAGCAACGTGTCGAGCTCCGCGCGGAGCGTCGCGTTGTCGTTTTCCCGTTTGGTGGACGCGCCGCGCAAACCGTCGCGCTCTTGCGCCAGTGTGGCGCGCGTGTTGGATTCCGCTTCCAGCTCTGCGCGCAGCTTTGCGATTTCGGCGTCACGCGCGGTTTGGCGCTCCAGCTGGGCGTCATAGTCAGCGTGGAGTTTGTCGAGCTGCTGCTTGAGCTCGGTGTGCGCTTGCGTCGAGGCATCGAGAGCCGCGCGCAAAGTGCGGAGCTGCGTGCTCAATTCCTCTTTTTCTTTTTCCAGCGACTTGAGCGTGATCGCCGCGTTGGCGGTGTTCGCGGTGAGGGCAGCGACTTGATCGAGCAAACGACTCTTGTCGGATTTTTCGCGCGCATATTCTTGTTCGAGCGAGTCAAACCGCGCGTGCCACTCGCGCCCGTCCTGTTCGAGCGCGGTTTTTTCCGCAAGTGCGGCGTCGAGTTCGGCGCACACGCGCGCGTGGTGGCTTTCGAGTTTGGTGAACGAGCCGCGCAATCCGTCCAGCTCTTTGACCAGTGAACCGCGCGCGTTGGATTCGGCGTCAAAATCGGCGCGCAGCTTGGCGATTGCCACATCGAGCGCGGCTTTCGCGTCGAGCTGCGCGTGATAGTCGGCTTGGGTCTTGGCGAGCTGCGCGCGCAGTTGTGTGCTCTCCGCGTCAAGTCTGGTCCTGGCATCCAATTCGGCGCGATAGTCCGCGTCGAGTTTGGCGAGCTGCGCGGTCAAGGCGTTTTTGTCTTGCTCCAAAGCTTGGACCGTCGCCGCCGAAGCGGCTGCGCTCGCCGTCAAAGCGGCAACCTGGTCCAGTACATTTTGCTTGTCCGCTTGAACGCGCGTGTGCTCTTGCGCCAGCGTCTCGTGCGCCGAACGCGCGGTCGCTAATTCGGCGCGCGCGCGCGCGGTTTCGCTTTCCAGCTTGGCGTGTGCATCGCGCAAATCGTTCAAATCACTGCCGAGCGCGGCGCGTGCGTTGATTTCGTCGGTGAGATTCGCGCGCGCGAGTTTCAGTTCGCCTTCCAGTTTGGTCTTGGCGTCCAGTTCGGCGCGATAGTCGGCGTCGAGTTTGGCGAGGCGCGCTTGCTGGTCGGCGTTCGTTTTGGCGGCGGCGTCGAGGTGTGACGTCAACGTGTGCTTGTCTTGTTCGAGCGCGCCGATGGTCGCGGCAGCGCTCGCCGAGTCTGCCGCAATCTGCTCGTCGCGCGCTCGAAGCTGCGCGTCCAGTTCCGCGCGCGCTTTGTGCGCGGCGTCGAGCGCGCGTGTTTGCGCGTTCAATTCATTTTGGGTTTGGGCGAGCGATTGTTTTGCGGCGGTAAGATCGGCGTTGGCGGCTGCATATTTGGACTGCCACTCCGCCAACCGGGTTGCCGCGTTGCGGCGCAAGAAAAAATACCAGAACAGCCAGGCGACGAGCAAACCGAGCAAAAATCCAACGAGGAGCCCGAACACATTTGGTTGGTCGCCCCCGGTTTGAAGCAATGCGGGCATAGTGATTCCTCCTTCGAAAATGGGTAAGGTGACGGGTGACAGGTGACGGCGACGCATCATCACGCATAATGCCCATCGAGTCGCGGAGTGCGTGATGATGCGTCGGGGGCAAAAGACCGCGTCGGCAAATTGCCGCCGTCACTTTTCATCCGTTGTGGTGACGCATCATCACGCATAGTGCCCATCGAGTCGCGGGGTGCGTGATGATGCGTCAGGTGAGCCAATGGCTCATGGGCGATTCTCTTGAAAATGGGACACAGATACCACAGATTACACAGATAGATGCGACGAACTGCGTCGCCAGAATCTGTGTCCGCAGAATTTTCATTCGTCGGGAGTGAGCCGAATGGCTCATCGAAAACTCCTCCTCTGAAAATGTGACGGGTGACGAGTGGCGGGGAAGACCGCGCATGTCACCTGGAATCGCAAGCGATTCCATCCTCTGACGCGGGTGAGCCGAATGGCTCATCAACCAACTTGTCCAGTATCACGAGAGCAGCGCCAAGCTAAAGCGCGACGCGTGCTTGAGATTTGTGAAAGGTGCGCGTAAATTTTCGGCGGCAGACACGCGGGCCAAAAAAATGTGTCTGCGCGGCGGAATTGTATCAACGGTTTGGTGCAAACCAAAATCGTCTGATTACTCACATCTGTTCGTAGGCAGTGGCAATGCGCGCCGATGCATCGGACGAACTGCGTCCGCTTCATCGGATGCATTGCAGACTGCTGTCAGGGAGCGCGCAGTCCAACTGCGCTTTAACAATTTGAGAGTTATCACCACAAAATTGTTGATGCTATAATGCGCGTATGGATCCGGCAACTCTGGCGCGGCTCGCGTTGCTTTCGGCGATTCTCGCCGTCTCAGGCGCAAATAACGGCGCGCCCGTCACGGCTCAACCGACAATTGGCGCGGCGACGGCGACAACGTACATCGTGCAAGCGGGCGACACGCTGTATTCCATTGCGCTCAAATTTAACACGAGCGTCGAAGCGCTGCAAAAGGCAAACGGCATCACGAATCCCAACGCGCTCGCGGTCGGGCAGCGTTTGGTGATTCCCGGCGCGCCGGTCGCCCAAAATGCGGTGACGCCCACACCCACCGCGCGTGGTCCCACTCCCACTCCAAGTAAAACTGCTTGTCCTGAGTGCAGCGAAGGATCAAACGTCAATGGTGAAACCGAAACGTACATTGTCAAAGCGGGTGACACGCTCGCCGCGATTGCCGCACAGTTCGGTGTGTCGCTGCAAGAATTGATGCGCGTCAACAACATCACGAATCCGAATGTGATTTCGGTCGGACAGCGGCTCGTCATTCCCAAAGCGGCGAACGCGCAAACACTGCCCGAAGGGATTGTGCTCAAGCCCCAAGCCGTACAGCAAGGCGAAACGCTCACGCTCAAGGTGACAACGCCGGGCGTTTCGGAAATTCTTGGCAAGTTCGACCAACAGACATTGAAATTCAACCGCGTCGGCGAAGAGTGGGTCGCGCTCGTCGGCATTACGCGCTGCGCGAATTACGTGGGCAATTATCCCGTCGCGCTCACCGTGCGCGACGCTTTGGGCAATTCCAAACCGGTGCAATTCGACGTGCGCGTGAACGCGGGCACGTTCGGCGTCCAGGATTTGACGCTCACGCCGCAAATGTCCGCGCTGCTCGACCCCGCGCTCATCAACGCGGAAAACGCGCGCGTGGGGCAAACGGTGAGCATTTATACGCCGGGGCAAATGTGGACGGGAAAATTTCGTTCGCCGCTCGACGTAAAAAATCCGCGCATCAGCACATTTTTCGGCGAGCGCCGCAGTTACAACGGCGGCAAGCCCGGTCTGTGTGGACACGAAGGCACGGATTACGCGGTGGCGGGCGGCACGCCGGTGTATGCGCCCGCCGACGGCGTCGTCGTCATGGCAACGCCCTTGAAAGTGCGCGGCAACGTCGTGTTCATTGACCACGGGCGCGGCGTGTTTACCGCGTTCTATCACTTGAGCGAAATCGTCGCCAAAAACGGGCAGCGCGTCAAAGCGGGCGAGCTCGTCGGCAAAGTGGGCACGACCGGTTTTTCGACCGGCGACCATTTGCACTGGAGCATGTGGGTCAACGGCGTGTACGTGAATCCCGCGCAGTGGATGGAAGAAGAAATTCCGTAATTCAAAATTGGAAATTCAAAATTAGAAATTCGTGCGCAAGAACGGCGCGTTTGAATTTTGAATTTTGAATTTCTAATTTCCAATTTCCCCATGGAACTCTCACTTGTCGAAATTTCCAAGCCCGACGAAATCAATTTCATTCTCGGGCAGTCGCACTTTATCAAGACGGTCGAGGACTTGCACGAGGCGTTGGTGCAAGCGGCGCCGGGCATCAAATTCGGCGTCGCGTTTTGCGAAGCGTCGGGCGAATGTTTGGTGCGCTGGAGCGGCAACGACGACGCGATGCTGGAACTCGCCAAACAGAACGCGCTCGCGCTCCGCGCGGGACATTCCTTCATCGTGTTTCTCGGCGCGGGGTTTTATCCGCTCAACGTGTTGAACGCGATCAAAAATGTCCCGGAAGTGGCGCGTGTGTTTTGTGCGACCGCGAATCCGACCCAAGTAGTGATTGCGGAAACGGAACAGGGGCGCGGCATTATGGGCGTGGTGGATGGATTCACGAGCAAGGGGATTGAAGATGAAGAGGGGATTGCGTGGCGCAAGAATCTGCTGCGCGCGATAGGGTATAAAATTTAGGGTGGGGACAGTAATCAGTGATCAGTGATTGGGTGATTGGGCGATATGCGATATGCGAGAGGCATGATGCGTGAAACTGCCTGCCCCGAAGAACTGAGGGGTCAAACGTCAAACGATATGCGATTTGCGATATGCGATACGCGCAAACGCTCTGCGTCTCTGCGTGAGATTTGTTTTTTTGAGTAACAGGGAGATGCCAATGCGAAAACTTGTTCAACGCGGTTGGATTGGCATTGCGGTGATTGGTCTGGTCATCGTCGTCGGCGCGAGCATGATGGTGTTTCCATCCACGCGCGCATCGCTCGCGGATTTCTTGACCATGTTTGGGCTTGCGGCAGTAGGCGTCATTACCGTTGTTGCAGGACTGCGCGCCATCGCGGAACATCAAGGCGCGACACAGACTTCTGCCCAGATACAGAATGCCAACACGAGCACTATCGGCGCAAGCGCGACGGTGGGACAGAGCGCGGTTGGCAGTAACATTGCGCAAACGAACATTGGAACGCAGACCAATATCACCACGCAAATTATTCAAGCAAGCGCGCGTCAATACGACGCGCGTTTTTCATTGCCGCGCGTGCCCGACCATTTCACCGGACGCGCGGACGAAATTGAAACGCTGGTGAACGCATTGACGCGCGGGCAGGGCAGCGATGTAACCATCGCCAGCATCACGGGCGTCAGCGGCTTGGGCGGCATCGGCAAAAGCGCGCTCGCCGCCGTAGTCGCGACTTTAGTCGCCGATAAATTCCCCGACGCGCGAATGTGGCTCGACCTGCGCGGCACGGACAAGAATTACACAACGCCCACCGACGCGATGCGCCAAATCATTTTCGCGTTCGACGTTGACATGGGCGCGGCGCTCAAGGATGCGTCCGACGCGCAAATCGCGCAAACGTATCGCAGCATCTTGCACGACCAACGCGCGCTGATTGTTTTGGACAATGCGCGCGACAACGCGCAGGTGCGTCCGTTATTGCAAGCGAACGCCGCGTTTTTGGTTACGTCGCGCGCGACCTTGACCGAAGGCGGATTGCAGCCGTTACGCTTGGGCGTAATGAAGCAAGAGGAAGCGGCAGAGTATTTGGTTGCGCTGTGCGGGCGGTTGAAAACCTCTCCCCTGCCCCCTCTCCTAAAAGGAGAGGGGAATGTGGTGACGGAATTGTGCGAGGTGTGCGGGTTCCTGCCGCTGGCGTTGAAAATCGCGGGCAGTTATCTGGCGGCGCGTCCGAACGTGCGCGCGGAAAATTATGTCGCGCAGTTGACACAAAGACGCCTGGAACTTTTGCGCGAAGGCAGCGAAGCCGAAGCGAATGTGGAAGCGACATTCTTGCAAACCTACGACCAACTCACGCGCGCGAGTTTCGTGGATTTTGAAAACTCCCCTCTCCTTGTAGGAGGAGGGGTGATGCGCCAAGACGCGGATGTTGCTCAACAAAGCGTCGTCTTGGCGCATCAAGGGGTGAGGTATGCCATGCACGACCTCCTCCGCGAGTTTGGCGCAAGCCGCCTCACCGACGACGAACGACGCACGGCGGCAAAACAACACGCGGAATTTTTTGTCAACGTCGCACGCGCGGCGGATGAATTGTATTTGAAAGGGAATGAAAATATCATCGCGGGCTTGAAATTGTTTGACCAAGAACTGCCGCACATTCGCGCGGGACAAGCATGGGCAGCGGCGAACATGGAACGCGATGAAGACGCCGCGCGCTTGTGCAATGATTATCCCGACGCGGCGGCGTATGTGGCGCAGCTGCGCTTGAGCGTGCGCGAACGGATTCGGTGGTTGGAGCAAGCGGCGACTGCCGCGCGGAAATTGGAAAACAGACAAAGCGAAGGCAATCATCTCGGCAACCTCGGCGTGGCATACGCGGCTTTGGGCGAGGTGCGCAAGGCGATTGGGTTTTACGAGCAAGCGTTGGTGATTGATCGCGAGATTGGCGACCGACGCGGCGAAGGCAGTGACCTCGGCAACCTCGGCAATGCATACGCGGATTTGGGCGAGGTGCGCAAGGCGATTGGGTTTTACGAACAGCATTTGGCAATTGCGCGCGAGATTGGCGACCGGCGCGGCGAAGGGAATGCGCTCGGCAACCTCGGCTTGGCGTATGCGGCTTTGGGCGAGGTGCGCAAGGCGATTGGGTTTTACGAACAAGCGTTGGTGATTGACCGCGAGATTGGCGACCGGCGCGGCGAAGGCAGTGACCTTGGCAACCTCGGCTTGGCGTATGCGGCTTTGGGCGAGGTGCGCAAGGCGATTGGGTTTTACGAACAAGCGTTGGTGATTG
>JACQWQ010000144.1 GCA_016209205.1 Chloroflexota bacterium | reverse complement strand
GCGCGCGAGCCAGATTGCGCCGAATCAAGAACGCGCATGAGGAGTAAACGGTGTAGGGCGGTTGCAAACAAGACGCCAAGTGTTTTTGGCGCGCTGCGCGACTCGACAGGCGATATCGTTTGCGATGTATTCCATCGCCAAACACTTGGGGTCTGGGGGCACCTCGCGACTTGGCGCCGGCCCTGCAAAATCCCCAAAGACCCATTGACGCGCAGCGGATTCGTCCTATACTTTTTTTGAGCAAGTGCTTGATTGACGGAAGGGAGAGGTGCACGATGAAACATTTTCGTTTCGCGCTGCTGGGCTTGTTTATCATTGCCACAATTGGCTTGACCGCCGCCAGTTCCTCCGCGTCTTTTTCACATCCTCCTCCGAACGAAACATCCAACTCGCTCATCGGTTCGGGCGTCACGTACTATGTGCGCACCGACGGTGGCAATCTCTCACAGTGTACTGGACTCGCGAATCTTCCATACCCTGGCAGCGGAACGAACCAGCCGTGCGCGTGGGACCATCCTTTTCGCGCGCTGCCGCCGATGGGCACGCCGCGCATTTCCGGCGGCGATACGCTCATCATCGGCAGCGGCGCATACCGCATGGGCTATGGCGCGCCGGGCGCGGACAATTGCGACGCGGGAGGCGCGTTCGGTTGTGTCATGCCGCCGCTTCCGTCCGGTACGAATTCGACAAACCCGACGCGCATTCTCGGCGCGGGTTGGGATTCCGGTTGCGCCAATCCGCCCGAATTGTGGGGCGCAGAGCGCCCGTGGTTCATTCTCAATTTGACCGATGCCAGTAACGTAAAACTCGCGTGCATGGAAATTACCGATCATTCGGGCTGCGTGGAATTTCATTCGGGCGCGCTCGCCTGCGAACGCGACAACGCGCCGTATGGAGATTGGGCGTCTTATGGTTTGTATGCCGAGGACTCGGATAATGTGCAGCTCGACGATTTGAACATTCACGGCTTGGCGGCCGGAGGCGTACATGCCGGGCGTATCAGTAATTGGACCGTCCAAGAGGTGCGCGTCGCCGGAAATGGTTCTGTCGGTTGGGACGGCGATTTGTGGGACGCACTCGGCGATTCCAATTCGGGCGCGCTGACCTTTCGGCGCTGGACCGTCGAGTGGAACGGCTGCGGCGAAACATTCCCCGGTGAACAACCTACCGGTTGCTGGGGACAAATCGCCGGAGGGTATGGGGATGGCTTTGCGACCGGTTACAGCGGTGGACACTGGCTGGTCGAAGATTCGATCATTCGCTACAACACTTCCGACGGATTGGATTTTCTCTATATCACCGAAGCGGATTCCTCGATCACGATTCGCCGCACGTTGGTCCAAGGCAACGCGGGGAACCAAATCAAAAATTTTCGCGGACCATTGCGCGTCGAGAATTCGATCATCGTCGGCAACTGCGGGTTTTTTCACGGCAAGCCGTTTATTTACACGGCGGATTTTGACGGCGATGGAAATCTGGACGAGAGCGTGGACAATTGCCGCGCGTTGGGCACCGCGCTCGCGCTCGGTCTCGCACCGGGCGATCAAGCGTCCGTCATCAACAACACGCTGACTAGCGAGGGCGATTGTCTCGTCACGGCGGAATGCCCGGGGAATTGCAACGGGACGGAAGCGGTTTTGGCGCGCAACAACATTTTGCAGGGGCAAGTGGATTTTTTACAGCCCTTTGAAAACACCTGCCTGCTCTATCAAGAAACTTTTCCCGCCGATCCTTTCGATGCGGATTATTCGCTCATCAACAATGTCAAGGACGGCGCTTGTCCCGGCGCGCACGACATCTGCGGCGTTTCGCCCGGCTTGGTGGACACCGGCATGGACACCTTTGACGCGCATTTGCTGGCAAGCAGTCCGGCAATCAACGCGGGTTTGGCAAGCATCGCGCCGCTAAACGATTTTAACGGCAGCACACGCGACACGCAGCCCGACATTGGCGCATACGAATATGGCGCGGCGCCGCAAACGCCCACACCAACGCCGACGCCAACCATAACGCAAACACCGGCACCAACGCCGACCCCAACTCCAACATCGCCGCCGCCCGCGAAAACTTTTCTGCCGCTGATTCTGCGTTCCGCCGCACGCCGGTGAATTGACAAAACCGCGCATTTCCCCATAATCCACCTTAAAGGCGACGACGGAACGAGTACGTCACGCGATGCTTGTAGAGAACGCGGGTCATTGGCTGCAAGCCCGCCAAGTGGAACGTGACCGAAATTCACTCCCGAGCCGCGCGGGCGAACATGATCAGTAACCAGTAATCGGTTATCAGTAATCAGTAGCCAGCGCCGTGAGACGCGCGTTACGCGATGGAGAGAGTCGAATCGTCGGCTTGGCGGATAGTCGGATGGTCAAATCCAAGACCAACCGACCAAATGACGAACCGACTAAGCTGGGTGGTACCGCGGGAGAATGATGTGCGTTGAACTCTCGTCCCAATCGGGATGGGAGTTTTTTGTTTGCAAAATAACAAATGTCATTACACGCACAAGATGTTTACTTGGCAATTGACGAATTACGAGCCATTGCCGGCATGGGGCTTGAATTCGCTCGGAATGACTATGAACGCGAGCGTTATTTGCGCTTGCGCGCGATTGCGGCGCGATTATTTGCGAAACTCGAAGAGCGACCGGTTGAACACGTGACGCCGGAATTTCACCACGACAATTGGCTGCACGTGAGTCCAATGTCCGGCGCAGAAGCCGCTGTCTTTCAAAACGACAAGCTGCTTTTGATGAAACGAAGCGACAATGGCTTGTGGGCAGTGCCCGGCGGATTGACCGAAGTGGGTGAGACCTTGGCAGAAACAGCGCAGCGGGAACTGTGGGAGGAAGTTGGCGTGCGCGGGCGCGTGATTCAGTTGTTGGGCATTTTTGACTCGCGCCGTTGGTCGAGTCGAACCAAAGCACACTTGTTTCACACAATCTTTCAAGTGGAAAGGATTGGCGGTACACCTGCGCCAAGTGCCGAAGCACTGGACGTGCGTTTTTTCGGTGAGGACAATTTACCCGAGCTCGCTCCGGGGCATACACTGCGTGTGCCATTGCTGTTCAAACTTGCGCGCGGTGAAATGTCAATCCCGTATTTTGACACGCCATGATTATTTATCATCTCGTGCCCAAACGCTTTTACGAACAGCAAATCAAAAACGCGGTGTATTTGCCGAAACCGTTCGCGCATGACGGTTTCATTCACTGCACCAAACGCGCGGACGAAATGGCGCGCGTGGCAAATCAATTTTACAAGCAAGAGCGCGGTCCGCATGTCTATTTGTACATTGACACGCGTCGCGTGAAAGCAAAAATCCAATACGATGACGCGGCGCGTCAGTATCCGCACATTTATGGCGGGCTGAATCACGACGCGATTGTGGCAATTCGACTGGCGCAGCGCGATCCGTATGGCGATTTTTTGCCGCCCGAAAAATTAGAGATTAGAGACTAGAGACTAGAGACTGGCATGTGAGTCTCCAATCTCTAGTCTCCAGTCTCCGATTACTTATGAGCGAAACCGTACACGAACTGCAAACCCGCGCGTTACAACAACTCGATTCGATTTGGGACAATGCCAAACTCGAAGCATGGCGCGTGGAATTTATCGGGCGCAAAGGCGCGGTCAACGCGTTGTTCGAGCAAATCGGCGCGCTGCCGAAAGAGGAACGCGGCGCGTTCGGCAAAGCGGCGAACGAGGTCAAGAACGCGTTAGAGGATGCGTTCAACGCCAAAGTGGGCGCCATCAAACAGCGCGAATTGTCCGAAGCGTTGGAAGCCGAGCCGCTCGACGTGACGCTGCCCGGTCGTCGTCCGCAGCGCGGGCGCGTGCATCCGGCGATTCAGACCTTGCGCGAAATTTACAAAATCTTTGGCGAGATGGGGTTTCAGGTGTACCGTACGCGTGAGGTGGAAACGGACATGATGAATTTCCAGCTGCTCAACATTCCGCCATTCCATCCCGCGCGCGACAATTGGAGCACGTTCTATATCGCAGATACGGACGGAAAAGTTCTGTTGCGCACGCACACGTCGCCCGGACAAATTCGCGCCATGCGCGCGGGCTACCCGAATCCGATTCGCGCGATTTTGCCCGGCATGTGTTATCGCTATGAACAAATCAGCGCGCGCTATGAAATTCAATTCAATCAGGTCGAAGGCATCGTCGTCGGACACAACATCACGTTTGGCGATTTAAAAGGCACGCTCACGGAATTTGCGCGGCGCATGTTTGGCGAACGTCCCGTGCGTTTTTACGCTGACCATTTTCCGTTCACGGAACCGAGCGCGCAGATGGACGTACGCTGTATCGTTTGTGAAGGCAAAGGCACCGACCCATTGTGCAAATACACCGGTTGGCTAGAAATTCTTGGCTCGGGCATGGTGCATCCCGACGTGTTGCGCAACGGCGGTTACGACCCGGACGAATGGAGCGGTTTCGCCTTTGGCATGGGTCCCGAACGCATCACGATGCTGAAACACGGCATTCAAGATATTCGATACTTTTGGGGCAACGATCTCCGCTTCTTGGAACAGTTTTAGCCGATAGCAGATAGCCGATAGCCGATGGCGAATAGCCGATAGCCGATAGCGGACAGCCGATAGTTCATATACCACCAGCCATTCGCTATCTGCCATTCGCTATCTGCCATCTGCCAACAGCGACATGGCAAGTTCAACTCGAACGACAGTCAGTCCCACGACGCGCAAAATTATTCGCGGCATTGATACCTTTGCGTTATTTGTGGTCAAGCATTGGCTCGCGATCTTTTTGATTTTTTACGGCGCGTGGGTGTGGCTGCCTTTTCTCGCGCCGATATTCATGCACAACGGATGGACGGAACCGGCGAACGCGTTGTATTTCACGTACAGTTTCTTTTGCCACCAATTGCCGGAGCGTTCACTGTTTTTCTATGGATCGCAAACGATGTACTCGCTCGACCAAATCGGGCAAGTGTGGTCCACCGAAAATCAACTGATCTTGCGTCAATTCATTGGGACACCCGAAATGGGCTGGAAGATGGCATGGAGCGACCGCATGATTTCGACGTACGGCGGCATCTGGCTCGGCGCGGGGCTGTATGCGATTTGGGGAAAACACGCGCCGCGCATTCCATTGTGGCTGTGGATTTTTGTCGGCGTCATCCCGCTCGGTCTCGACGGGATCACCCATTTTGTCAACGACATTATCGCAGGCAGTTCTGGACAAGGATTCCGCGATACGAACGATTGGCTGCGCGTCATTACGTTCAACGTGTTCCCTGGTGAATTTTATTACGGCAACATGCTCGGCTCGTTCAATTCGTGGGCGCGTTGGATTACGGGACTCTTGTTTGGTGTAACAACCGTGCTCGCAATTTTTCCCATACTCAACGCCGCGCTGCTCGACACCCAGCGCGGTCTGGAATATCAACTGGCGCGCATTCGTGAACGCGAACTGGAACAAAAGTAATTCCAGACCTGACAGGTTTTTTGACGTTTCACGTTTGACGTTTCACGTTTGACGTTTCACGTTTGACGTTTCACGTTTGACGTTTCACGTTTGACGTTTCACGTTTCACGTTTGACGTTTCACGTTTGACGTTTCGCGTATTCCTTTCACACATGCGCTTCTTTCACTCTCCCGCATTCTCGCCGCTCGGTCTCGTCGGCTGGGCATTGATTCTTGGCGGCGGCGGCTGGGACTTGATTTATCATCTCGCTCCAATTGTGGCAGGCGTGAAATGGTCGCCGGTCATTGACGTGTTGGGTGAGTTCGGACACACGGTCGTGCTCGTCGGAATGGTGATTGTCGTGTTCGCAGTGCTGCTGGCTAACGCGCGGCGGAATAAAATGCAATGATTGAACTGAATTTGTCCACTTGAAAACAGGGAGTATAATTCAAGTAACACTGTAGGATACACTATGACTGAGTTGCCCCATTACGAATTCGAGTGGGACTCTGGAAAAGAAAAGATTAACATTCGCACGCACAAGAGTGTTACCTTCTAATGAGGCGGCAACGGTTTTTGCCGATCCTTATGCCAGCATCCTTTACGACCCCCAACACTCTGAATCGGAGCATCGCGAAATCATCATCGGGTACTCGAATCGCAATCGGCTCCTACTCGCGTCATTTACAGAAAAGCGTCCAAACCTCATCCGCATTATCAGTGCGCGAAGAATCAGACCAAAGGAACGCGAGCGCTATGAAAAAGAAACAGAATAAACGCAATCCGCTGCCCAAAGACGCCGTCGTTGTTTTCCGGGAATCGCCAGAGCGGGACGATCCCAATGATATGCTCGCGCCCGAGTACGATTTGGATTTTAGCCAAGCGCGCCCGAATCGCTTTGCTGGCAAAATCAAATATACGCACGGTGGCGCGCGCAAAGGCGCGGGGCGCAAGCGCGGCAAAGAACTATTGATTGACAAACACATTTACCTCACGCCGCGTCATATCAAACGACTCCAAAAGATAGATGCCAACTTGAGCGTAGCCATTCGTCAAGTGGTTGACGCTTATCAAAGATAAAGGAAACGTCGCATCTTTATGAAAGTTCCCGTATCGTGGCTCGAGGATTTCGTAGACATTCCTCTCCCGATTGTCGAACTCGCGGAGAAATTGACCTTCGCGGGTTTGGAAGTCGAAGACATCGAATACATCGGACTCCCCTCTCCTACGAGGAGAGGGGGTGGCGACGCATCATCACGCACCCGCGACTCGACTGGCACCATGCGTGATGATGCGTCGGAGGGTGAGGTTCTCGCGTGGGACCGCGACAAAATTTTCGTCGCGCAGCTCGTTCAAGCCCTGCCGCACCCGAACGCCGACCGTTTGACCATCGTGCGCGTGGATTACGGGCGCGGCGAACCCGTGCAAATGGTCACCGGCGCGCCCAATATCAAAATCGGCGACAGGGGACAAAAAGTGGTCCTCGCGCTCGAAGGTTCGCGTCTGTACGACGGACACAAAGAAGGACGTGAATTGATGACGCTCAAGAAATCCAAAATTCGCGGCGTCGAATCGTCCTCGATGGTCTGTTCCGAAAAAGAATTGGGCATTTCGGAAGAACACGAAGGCATCATCATTTTGCCCGACGACGCGCCCGTGGGCATGCCGCTCGCGGATTACATGGGCGACATCGTGCTCGACGTAAAAATCAATCCGAATTTCGCGCGCGCCCAATCGGTGCTCGGCGTCGCGCGCGAAATCGCCGCGCTCACCGGACAAACCGTGCGCTTGCCGGAGGATTGGAACACGCACGAAATCGGCGTGCCCGACACGGAATTTGTAAAAATCGAAATCGCGGACGCAAAACTGTGCGCGCGCTTTTCCGCGCTGCTCATTCGCAACGTCACCATCAAACCATCGCCGTACAAAATACAGCAGCGGTTATTGCGCGCGGGGATGCGACCCATCAACAACGTCGTGGACATTACCAACTATGTGATGCTCGGTTACGGCAAGCCGCTGCACGCCTTTGATTATGATGCGCTCGTCGCGCGTGCAGGAGGGAAAAAGCCGACCATCCGCGTCCGTCCCGCGCGCGAAGGCGAAACCATGCAAACGCTCGACGGACAAATGCGCGCGTTCCACGCCCACGACATTCTCGTCACCGACGCGCGAGGTCCGGTCGGCATTGGCGGCATCATGGGCGGCAGCGAGACCGAAGTGTCTAACAGCACAAAGAACGTGCTGTTAGAGTCCGCGATTTTCGATTTCATTTCGATTCGCCGCACGACCGCCGAACAAAAACTGCCGAGCGAAGCCGCGACGCGTTTTGGGCGCGACATTCCCGCCTCGCAAAACGTCGCGCCCGCGCGCGTCGCCGCCGACTTGATGCGCGACCTGGCGGGCGGAACGATTGACACCGCGCTCGCCGACAATTATCCTGCGCCGCAGCCGACCTCGACGGTGGACGTAACGACGCGCGACGTGAAACGAATTCTCGGCATCGAATTGTCCGTTGCAGACATCGAGCATATCTTGCGCGGACTCGATTTTGAAATCAAGCTAAATGGCGCAGAGGCATTGCGCGTCACACCGCCCGACTATCGCAGCGATGTGGACGGGACAGACGATGTGTTGGAAGAAATCGTACGCATTCACGGTTACGAAAAAATTCCCAGCACACTCATCGCCGACGCCTTACCGCCACTCGAAGGCAACCTCGCCTTGGAACAAGAGGAAGCCGCGCGCGATATATTGGTAGACGCGGGCTTGCAAGAAATCGTGACGTACGCGTTCACCAATCCCGCGCACGAAGAGGACCTCACCCCCTACCCCTCTCCTAATAGGAGAGGGGAGCAAACAAGTCCCCCTCTCCCTTTGGGAGAGGGGTTAGAAGTGAGGGCTTCCACTCCCCTTCAAGGAGAGGGGTTAGGGGTGAGGGCTTCCACTCCCCTTCAAGGAGAGGGGTTAGGGGTGAGGGCTTCCCCTCCCCTTGAAGGAGAGGGGTTAGAAGTG
>JACQWQ010000143.1 GCA_016209205.1 Chloroflexota bacterium | reverse complement strand
TCACTCGGAATCATTCGCGTTCACGCAATGTGATCGCGCCAACGCTGCAACTGATTGCAGACGTTTCAATTCCTCACTCGGAATCATTCGCGTTCACGCGGCGGCGCTCGCTCAAATTTTTTTGCCCTATTTCATAGGCGAATTCCACACTTCCTTCCACGTTTTCCGACCACCTCCCTCTTTTTCCCCCCAACCTTTTCCTCCATTCCCCCACACCCCCGTTTCCAAGTTATTTTCCCTTGCGAGCGCCAACGGGCATTCTCACCCTCACCGCGCCGCTCGCTTGACAAACCCACACAAAAAAAATCACACCACATACACCCGCTCCTCTTTCGGTTTCGCTCCCCCCACCGTTTCCACCCGACTCACGTCCATCACACACAACGGATAAAACCGCACACTGTCCTGACGCGCATCCAAATACCGCTGCAATCGCGTCTGCAGCAGCAGCATCTCCTTTTTATTCAACCAACACTCGAACAACGAATACTGCGTCCAACTCCCGAACCCTTGCAGCGTCTTGAACACGCGCGTCCGCCGCTTGTCGTCCGAAATGTCATACGCCACCACGTAAAAACACCTATCGTCATTCGCCATACGCAATCCTCCCGCGACCTTCATACTATCGCACTACCCCACTATCGCACCATCGCACTACCCCACCATCGCGCTATCGCACTACCGCACCAAAAACGGCGGATACGCCCCAATCTCCCCCGTCAACGTTTTTGCCAAAAGCCGCACTTGCAGCTCGATGCACCGTTGATACGTCGCCTTGTAATGAAACGTCGGGTGCTCGATCTCCGTCTGCATCCGTTCCTCGAATTTTTCCAAAAAGCGCCGCCGCGCCGCGTCCGTCATCCGAAACGTCCCCGCTTCCGCCATGAAATCATTCGCTTGCAGCACTCCATTATTAATCACCGTAATCACCACACTGTCCACGATCACCGGACGAAATTCTTCCATCAAGTCCAACGCCAACGCGGGCTTGCCGTACTGCGACGAGTGCAAATACCCCACGAACGGGTCCAGCCCCACAATCCCAATCGCCGCCTGTACCTTGTGCATCAAAATCGTGTACCCGTACGACAACAACGCGTTGATCGGATCGGTCGGCGGGCGCTTGGCGCGTCCCACAAAATTCCACCCCTCCCCATTCGGCGCGCCCTTTAACAATTTCCCAAACACGCCAAAATACATTGCCGACCCCGCGCCTTCCAGACCCAACAAGTCATTCACCACCCCCACCGCCGGATTCAATTCCGTCGCCTGCGCGCGCGTCCCCAGCGCGTTCTCCACCGTCGACGCGTCCACTTTGTCCAAAACATTCTTCAGCGCCCCAATCGCCTTTTCCATCTCCGCATCGCCCAGCTTACGATTCGCGCGCAAAAGCATCGTCCGCCCGTTGGACAATTTCCCCGCCACGAACTTTTTCGCCAAATCCAACGCGCGCGGCGGGTCATTGTGGGTGCGATGCTGCGCCAAACGCACCAGCGAATTTTTAGAAAACTCTGGCGTCAACCGCCCCACAAAGCGCCCGAAATAATCCGTAAAACATACCTCGATGCGCTGCTGCATCAACATTTGCAGCGCGGGCGCGGTCAGCGTCACATCCCCGTGCACCACCACCTGATCCACTTTGATCAAGGGCACGCGCACCGCGCGCTTTTCAATCCCCTTGTCGGCGTTGCCCGGAATATGCACCACCAGCGTTTCCCCGTCCTTTTTCACCACCGACAACTGTTCCGTCAAGTAGAGTGTAGACATACCAGCCCTTTCGCGTATCGCCAATCGCGTATCGCATCTCGCAGATAGCCGATGGCAGATGGCAGACTTGTGGTGAGCAAAGTCGAACCATGGCGAATAGCCAATCGCGGATCGCGAATCGCGTATCGTCTCTCGTTTCTCGCATCACGTTTCATCCTTCACGTTGTTCAGGACAAGCAGTTTCATGCACTATCGCACTAACGCACTAACGCACTATCGCACTACCAGCATTTGCACTTCGCGTGGCAAACAAATCCGCTCCAAACTGCATTCGCGACATTTCGCAAATTTTTCCAGCGGCGCAGGCATCGTTTCCTCCTCCAACAAACGCCAGATCTGCTGCAAACACTCCACCGTCTTGCGCCGCAGCGTTTCGTCAAACTCGACCCGTTCGCGCCGCCGCTACCCAAAATAAAAAATGAAACCATATTGGAGGTTGGAAGTTAGAGGTTGGAGGTTAGATTCACCTGCTCCACTCCCGGTCCTCCAATCTCCAACCTCCAACTTCCAATCTCCAACCTCCAAGCGTTCCTCCAGCGCCATCGCCTGCGCGCACAATTGAATATGATCGTTCAACCACTTGCCCAGCGCGCCCTTTTTATATTCCACCGGCACCACGCGCCCTTGTTCGATTTCCACCACATCCGCGAACCCTGCCACGCGCAGCCGGTCCGAATACACATACAAGCGCCGCAGCGTCACCTCGTCGCCCGCATGTTCCACCCCCGCCGCGTGCGCGCGCTCGTGACGCAATTGCCCTTCCAGCACGTGCGCGTTCACCTCCATCTCGCCCTGCACGAACTCGATCCAAAAGCGGCGCGGACAATACTCGAACGCATTTAACATCGAAATCGGCAAATAATCCGGCAGTTCCATGGTCAATCTCGCGTATGGCAGATAGCCGATAGCAGATAGCAAATCGCGTATCGCCTATCGCCAATCGCCTATCGCCAATCGCTAATCGCAATCACCCAATCACCGATTACTGATAACTGATAACTGATAACTGATAACTGATAACTGATAACTGATAACTGATAACTGATAACTGATAACTGATAACTGATAACTGATAACTGATAACTGATAACTGATAACTGATTACCGACCACTCCCTCTCTCTATCTCTCCCTCTCTCTATCTCTCCCTCTCTCTCTCCCTCTCTCTCTCCCTCACTCCCTCTCTCCCACTCTCACTCGCCGCGCCTGTCCCATCCCCCACGTCGTCTTGTAGCCCACACCCGCGTACAGCGCAAAATCCGCCAGCGCATTCAACCCGCGCACCATATCCGCGTCATCACTTGAAATCTCGTACGTCACCTGCCCGATAAACCCCTTTTGCGCGAACTTTTCAAAATACAGCGTCGTCGTATTCACCGCGTGATCGGCGACGATCACGTGCTCGTCTATCCAGGCGTGCAGCGCGTTCGGCTCCGCCAGCGGCATGTCCGCGAACGCATTCCATTTGCGGCAGAGCGAATCAAACACCAGCCACGGCTGCGGAAACAATTCAAAGCGTTTGGGTTTCCCCGGCGCTTGTCCCATGCTCAGCGCCGTCGGCGAATAAAAGCGCAGCGTGATAAAACGTTCGCGGCTTGCCCTTTCCCACAACTCGGCAAACGACGTAAAGCCGGTCCAATTGTCCGCGCGCGGGGTCGTGACGACTTCCCGCACCGCGAACCGAATCTGTCCCAACCGAATGATCGCCTCGTTCCAGGGCGACAGGAACGCCGCTTGGAACGACGCGTACAATGTCGGGGCGACCGCCGTATCGCCCTCCAGAATCGTAAAGCGCATCGAACAGCTCGCGCCTTCATTCAACTGCAAGTGCGAATTGACACGCGCGCGTTGTGGGACATGCAGTGGCGACACCGTGAACGGCTGGCGTCCATTATTCTCGTGCAGCGCGGCGGATAAATCCGGCGCCACCGTTTCCACCAACCGCAAAAACGCCGCATGTCCAAACTGCCCCGTCGTATTCGGCAGTTCCCCCGGCGCGAGCGCGTGGAGATAGATTTGGGTGCTGGTGAGCATTATTGACCTCCGATTCCTTTCCAAATCCCAAAATCGCCAATTTGCAGTTTCACGTTCGCATTGACGCGTCCCCCCGGCGCCCAACAGATTTGCGCCGTTCTTGGCGCTTCCCCATGCGCGGTCGCCGCAGCAGTTATACGTCCAACGAGCGGCTCGACGCGTCCCTGTATCTCATTCAGACTATCACAGCTCGCGTGCGCACATAGAAAAGTCTCGGCGTCAAGAGCGAGTTGTGGACGTGCGCCTGTCAAATCCACTTTCCAGCCCTCGAACATTCCAGCGTCAGTATCCGCGCAAGAATGTTTAGCGACGCGCCCCCATCCGTACGTCCGCTCCCCGCCCAATTGCAAGCGCGGCAGCGCCTCGCGCCATCGCAGTTCGCAACCCTGCTTGGCAAAAACATGCCCGACCAAATACACGGGCTTGTTATCGCGCGTAGTTGGTGCAATGAACTCTGTCTCGTGCAAACTACCATCTTCGGCAGAATTGCGCGAATAATTGAGCGCAGTCGAAGCGTACGTATTCAAATACCGCCATGCAAAATCATCCGGGTTTGTCCAAGGATACACGCTCACTGCGCCGCTCGCATCGTCCGTCGGATAAAAATAACCGAACGCCAATTCCTTGTTCACGCCCTTACCCACCGCCGCGTAATCGCCGCCCAGTTCGGGGTAATCTCGCGTCAACCGCGCCGTCAACGCGCCCCACAACGCCTTGCCCGTCACATAATGCCGCGTCCGCTGTACGTTACCCAATTTCACATGCCCGATATGCAGCGGCGTCAATAACCGCAGCACGACCTTGTAGTTTGTCCAGTTCATTCGTTACGCTCCTCGTCACGCGCCGCGTTCCAGACCCAAAGGGTTTTCACCGCGTCCGCGTCGGATACCGCGTGAGGTTGAAAAACCCTTTGGGTCTCACCCCTGCGCCCTTGCGCCGTAGCGTACGTAGATCAGCGTTTGCTCCCAAAGTTGTTTGACCAACAGCAATGTATCGAGGTCCGCGCAAATCTTGAGCAAATGGTCATTCACATCTTGCCATTTGCGTTTGTCCTTGGCTGTTGGAAAACCCAATTGGAATCCTTCCATCTCCGGCTCCGCCAACGCGTTCAACAACTCACCGCGCAACCCTTTTGCGGCGTCCTCATTCTTCGCATAAAGAAACAACAGACCCGCATAAACTCCTTGTTCTTGCAGCACACCCAGCGCTTTCGTTGCCATGTTTTCCAGCGCACTGATTTTTTTCTTGTCCTCGGGCATCGCGTTCACAATCGCTTGCGCCGTTCGCGCCGCCAACAGATCGAGATTTTGTATTGCAGAGTTAGACATGGCTCACCACCCATTCGTTTTGATTCATCAACTTGATCCGTCCAAACCCGCGCGTGCCCATTCCACCAACGCCGAGATATTCCGCGAGGTGCAGTCCCGCTTTGGCGACATGCAACGATTTGTTCCACGTCTCGTTGGATTTTTCATCCAACAACTCACCCGCGTTATCTTGCCCATTGAATTTTTTCGTCACGGGCCACGGTTTTTTGTCATCGCGGCGATAATCATCCTCCACCACATCGCACCACAGCCACGTCGCCCGCGGCATCGCTTCATAGGTGAACAGCGCGCCTTCCCTTGCCGCGCCCGTATTCGGGTCAATGCTCACCGACGTGCGCACTTCTAAATTACTGTTGACGATTTGCGAAAACAAGCCGTCGTCCACCAATACCAGACGCTTTTCAATCGCCCCCCACGCCGCCTTGTCATTCTGAGCAGAGCGAAGAATCTCTAACTGGGGCGGGTCAAACGCGCTCTGCCATTCCAAAAGCAACCATCCCAAATTCAGCGCCTTGTTCCAATCCTTTAGTGTCGTCGCAAACTTGCCGCGCGCGAGTTTCGGATCATCAACCTTGAAACCCGCGTCATTCAACCGCTGCGCCGTTGTGACCCACACGGGACCTGCCATCGAATGAACGGGGAAAAACAAAATTTGCGCGTCGGCAATGCTCACCGTCCCCGCATTGCCGCCCTCATTCCCCTTGGTCGAACCAAACGTGTAGCAAATCGGGCAAGTCGCTTCCGTGCAATGTTTCTTGTTGTCATCCTTGCCTTGTCCTTGTCCCGCGCACTGCTTCTTTTCGTATCGCATCGCCGCGTAGGAACGCGCCGCGCCCGCCAGCGACGTGCCGGGAATTTTCGGCAGATTCGTCCCCGGCTCGCGCGCGATACTCAAATCCACGCGCCCCAGCCGATACCCGCCCGTGCCAATGTGCACCGGATCGAGCGTCATCAAAACAAAACGTTGCTGCGTGTACATTTACTTGTCCTCCTTCATCACCCGTAGTAACGAATTTATTCGTTCGAGACCGCCAGCGCGTCTGGTTCCTTGCCAATCGTCACATGCAACTCCAGCGCGTCACTCAACATCCCGCGCACCGCCGCGCGTTCAAGCAACTGCCTGTCGCCATCTGAAAACTTGTGCCACGGTTTGCCGCGCCATCCCGCCGTTGCCAGCGCATCGCAACAGAATTGACGAAATGTTTTCCGCGCCTCTGTAGATTCATCTGCATTCAATTGTTTCAACCATTCCGCGCGCTTGGCTTGAATCAGCGCGTCCAGTGCTTTGATTTGCGTAGTGGACAAGGTAGGCGGTTTGAGCAGTTCCCACACACGTTCGATCTGCTCCACTTCTTCCAGTAGGTACGGACGTTGCCGCTTGTCCGCGCTGCGCCGTTGACCACCTTCGTAACTCACCTCGAACCGCCGTGCGGTCGTATCGAGAAATTCAAAATCGAAGATGGAAGGCGTGAAACTCACAACATCGTTTTCCTTCAAGTCGCTCACATGTACCCACGTTGCGCCGTCGGGTCCCGTGAACCAACGAGTATGCCCATTGCGTTTACTTTCCAACCGCCAGTACGGATACCACTTGTCTTCTGATCCATCGCCCATCACCGTCCTGACGCCGACTTTTATCTCATGCTCGCCGCACTTCAACAACACCATTCGCTTTCCACTTTCGTCTGTCGGTTGACTGTTCACCGTCCACGGTCCACTGTTCACTTTCGCCTTGAGCATCCTTCTTCCCGCGTCCATTGCCGCCGCCAACGGCGTGCGCCGCCCGAAATACACCACGCCCAACGTCAGCGGCAAGCGATTCCGCACCTTGCTCATCTCGCGTTCGTATTTTGTTTTGATTGCCGTTACAATCTCCAGCGCGCGGTCGGCTGGCACAAGTGCCATAAACGTTCGCGGCTCAGCGAGGATGGAGATCGCGGGGGTGTAAGGGTGGTTGGTTAAAGGTTGAATGTCTGCGACTGTGATGCTACCCCATGTTTGATTTTTCGCGCCATAGCCGCTTGGTTCTTCGATGGCGATTGTTTTGCTTTCTCGAATGACTTGTTCGACCGACTTGCCGAGTTGTTCGGGTTTGGCGAGGTACGCAAGGTTATCGCAAGTGATGAATCGCTTGTTCTGGCTATCCCACACCACACTCACGCGTACGCCTTTGACGACCAACTCGTAGGTATGGAACTGCCCTAACGTATCTCCGTTGTTGCGCGGTACGAGCGTGCCACGAATATCCAAGCGAACGTTGTTCGAACTAACCACCTGACAGATAACAGATTGTCGCAACTTCTCAACATATTGTTGCGGGTCTTGGTCCTTATCCGTTGGCAACACCTCCTGCCAGAACGCGCGTGTCATCTCCCACACGCGGCGCAGGCGGGCAAAGGAGGGATTCTGACGCATCATTGCGAGAGCAAGCAGAACTGGCTCCCGCGTCGTGCGTCCTTCGCCCAAGTCAGTATCACTCACTTGTAAATCGTAAAAATCCTCAAATCCGCTGCCACGGGAGATGTTTAATACCAGATTGTCCAGCAATGTTCCACTATTGAATTGATTGTGCCGCAACGCCTGCTGAATATCGGTCAGAAGGTGAGAGTAATCAAATGGATACTGTTTATTGTTGCGCTTTTCATCGGTCAGCAGTTGAGCGTAAGGATCAAACGCTGTCGTGCTATTAAACGCTATCCCTTTCAGCCATGTTTCAAGCCCAAACTGTCCGACAATTAGCGCGAGGCGTCCGTTCATGTCAGTAACTTCGTCCGTCCAAATGGTCGTCGTCAAATTGCCTGCCCACTTTTCGGCGCGGTCGTCGCGACGTTCTTCACACACATCGCATACTTTGCGGTCTTGCGCTTTTTTGCTGGGCCCCTGCGGGCGCATTCCACAAACAGGACAAACATCTCGATGGCTCTCTTTGTTCCAGTGTGGCTGAACCCATTCTGGTTGCGGCGATGGCGGCGGCAACGTGGCAGTCGCCAGCCGACCGAAAGAGAGCATATTTCGTGTGCGTTCGCCCAACTCTAGCGTAAAGGTTGCTTCAGCCGCAAGCGCATCTTGCGCAATTGCTTGCAAATGTTCTCGTAATGCTCCATTGCCTGCCTGGGCGCTCAACAAATCGTCAATATCGGGCACAATGAACAGACTGCCGTTTTCATCTCGATACACCTCTGCGCCAAGGGGATAGGTTTCCTCAAGCAGGGTCTTGGCTTGATCCAGTGCGAGCGCGACTTGCATTTTGCGTGAAAGCAAATCGTTAACACGCGCAGTTTGTCCCCAAAACTGCAAGCCATCCAAACCCACGCGCAGAATCCGCCAATGATACTTGTTTGCGACTTTGCTCTGCTTAGGGTCTGTCCATCCCTTCAGCAGATTCTGCGCCAACGCGGCTTTGAGCAAGGCAACGCTGGCAGCGGTCTGGTCGAACAGTGTCACATCGTTGAGAGGGCGGCGCGTTTCAGCAACACTGATGCGAAAGTCTTGCTCCAACCGCTGAACAAAGGTCTTGCGAAATGCTGCCCAGTCCACACTTGCGTTTGTGCCGCGTAATTGCTGAAGTTGCGTTTCCAAGAACGCGTACAACTCCTTACGCTTGCCTTGCAGAGTATCTAAATCAATCGGCCGCGACGGCTCATCGCCAACGGCAGTTGCCGAATAGACGGTCTTGGTTTGTCCTGGGGCGAATCGCTCCAAGACGCCTTTCTCAATGCCCGAGCCGCATCCGTGCGCATCTTGCATCAATCTTTGCAAACCAGTTGGCGCGTTGCGGTCGCGATGTTTTTCGGCAAGACTGAATAGACCGAGCCCTGTTGCTTGAAATTCGGGGATACCCATCTGGTTCCAAATCGCGCCTGCCCAATCCTCGCGCAAGAGCTTATCCAGTGCGGGATGTGCGCTGGTCAAGTCTGGAGGAATCTGGATGTCCAAATCATGTTGACCGTTCAGAAAATCCTCATGGAATTTCCCAAGCATATGCAGCCACGCCCCCACCTCCGCCAGCAACAGCGCGTCACGGTTTTCTGGTTTTGCCAGCACTTCAAGATCAAAACTGGACATGCGCCACCTCCTCCGCGAGTTTGCTCAGGTGCGCCTGATCCTTGTGATGCGTCCCCGCGCGCGTCGCCACAACAAGCTCTGTGATTTCATCGCGCGCCGTGCCAAACCCGCTCGTCCGTTTCGCGGAAAAGCCGTAGGTGAGCATCACTTCCGTAATTGTTTCCGTCACTGTCGCCAAATCTTGTTCGGCTTGCTCGCGGATGTCATCCGCCTCGCGCGAATCGAGCGGCACATAGAGCAACGTAAATGTTCCTCTTGCACCGATAGGCGCACATTCCAGATAAATGGGCTGGCTGCCTGCTTTTGTTTGCCGCGAGTGCGGATTGATCACTTCAATGCCAATCAAGTCGAAAAACGTCGGATAACACAACAGCCGTCCGCTGTGGCGCGGCAGTGGCTCATCGGACCTGCAGCGGAAATGCTCGCGTAGCTTGCCCCGATAAATTGCTTGCGCGTCGTGATTCAATCCATCTATGTATCCCGCAAAATCTTGCGCGTCTTGGGCTTGCTCGGATTCCTCTTCCAAACCCTTTTCATCGCCAAAGAGCATTGCTTGAGCAAAGCGTTCCTCCGCAAACTGCTCCATAGTCCACTCTTGGTCAAACAACCGCGTGTGCATCGCTGTCCAGCGCAGCACACCTTTCCAACTTGACGCGGCAACCATCGGCACTTGGAACACTTTGTCCTTGCGCACGGGATTCACGCTGTCACTCACATAAAACGCATTGTCGTCTTTGGAGATGTACGGCTTGGCGAGCGTGAATTGAAATTGCAAGAACCAACTACCATGAGGCAGCCGCGCCAAATCGGGCGCGACAGGTTTCCACAAGCCGAGAGCGGTAAGGCGCTCGCGTTCCTTTTTAATCAACTCTTTGGTATAGCGCGTCTGCTTTGGGTCGTTTGCGTGGACAAGTTCCTTGTATCTGCTTACTGCATCTTCTTTGTTGCCTATCGCCGCAACCCCTGTCAGCATTTGAATCTGCGTGGCAATGTCGGCAAGGTCTTGTTGCGACATTTTTGCAAAGGCAGAGTAAACGTCATAGTTCACGAAGCACCTCCTTCAAGCAGTTCTCGAAGATAACCCTGCCCATCTTGATCGTTACATTTTCGTGCATGCCAGCTGGTTACTCGCGGTTGAAGCTGCGCCTCCCCCAAAACGGGGCTCCAATTGTTTGACTCGAGCGTCTTTTTTAGTTCATCGAGAAACTGATCGCGATCCAACTTGACTGCTTGCGACATGGAACACGGCAACCATCCCCACACGCGAAATTCCCATTCATTCGCGCCAATGGAGTAGGCGTGCGAAACATTGATTTTGGACGCGATATTGTCATTCTTGGATGTCTTGCCGAATAGGTAGTCGGATTGGTTTTTACCCAGCGATTTGAATTTCTCAAAGCGTAGCCAGTTGCGCACTGCGGGCGCAAGCGGAATTACATTCTTTGTAACAACCGCTTGCAATTGACGAGTAACGTCAGGCAATTGCATTCTCGCTGGAGGATTCTGACTATTGTCAGTAACGGACTTGGCCACTGCCTCACGAATTCCACCAATACGTGTCCACCATGTTTGGCTTGTTGCATTGGGCACATCCACAACCAATTTGGCAAAGAAAAAATCGCGCAAATCGGGTAGAGAACTGCCACGTTTGAAATTGCCGAGGGGCAATTGTTCAATTACTTGAGGGGTGATACTGATTGGCGCGCCATCTCGGCTGGCGTGAATTACACCCGAGCCGCTCGGTGCTTTTGCGCCAATAGAGGCGTGACGAGCAATTAACAGCAGGGGAAGCTGTAATTCCTCAAGATTCATCTTGCGTAAGAATGTAAAATGCAATTGAGTCTCACCGAACCTTCCCTCACCGTTTACGTACCATCCACCCGCACGTTGTTTTGGTTTGCCAGAACGCTTATCTGTCCAGCGGTGGATTCTCCCGCTCGGTAGCAACACATTCTCTCCGTCAAAAAACGATTCAAGCTCACCTGCTTCCAACCGAAACTTGCGCGCCCAGCCTGTCGCTCCAAACACCTGACACGCATCGCAAATTCCCGCATCCCGCAAGCGTTGTCGTTCATCCGTTGCTTTGGATTTGCGGTACTTTTCCTCATCAAAGTTGCATGTGTGGTCCGACGGATCACAAGCGCGCCCACCCAACCCCCGCACCAGCGCCTCATACCACCAGCGCAGCGAGCCGATCAAACCCGTTTCGTGCAAGCGGTCGCTTTTGCCGTCCGCGCCGCCCGTCCACAACGGCGTCAGCGTTTTGAGCGTAATCGTCAACGGTTCACTCATCCTTTTTCCTCCTCGCCCTTTTCGGCATCGTTTCCTCCGTTGGCTGGGGAAACGTATAGCGCATTCCCTTCGGAATCTTGATGCGTCCTTCATCCGCCTCGTAATACTCGCCGCGCAAATGCGCGTTTTGAATCAAAGAGACGGGCGGCATCGAAATCAAGTCATAGATGATTGGCGTCCTTGGAACATCGAGCGGATTGAGTGGACATGACGCGCCAAATTCGCCCTCCTGTTCCTTTATTTCCCTCATTTCCTGCGTTTCCACCAGCGCCTTGCTCGCCCACTTGCCTAGCCGAATCCAGCGCGGCAATTTCACCGGCGCTTGGTGAATGACAAAAAACTCGAATACACTTTCGGGCGCAAGCTCTTTGGCACGCCCATAGTTCATCGGGTAATTGTGCCCGCCCCCTTCGCCAAATCGTTCCGGGCGGCGATAGTACGTTACCTGTCCCATCTTCCACGTCACCAACAGATAACTCCACTGCAATGGACGCGCAGGTGTCACATAAATGCCGTTTTGATTCAGCAAACCCAGTTCTTGCGCATAGTTGGGACGATAACTCGCGCAAAAATAGGGGACGCGGATCAACCTCTCGTTGAACAGCGCGTACGAAAGCGCATAGTTGTGGATATAGCGTTCGGTTTCGTACAGCGTCCCCATCTCGCGCGTCGCAAAGAAAAGCGAGTCGTGCAAGGTAAGCGTACAGCGCGTGATAAACACGGCGTGCTCCTTTCCCTCAAAATCAATTTTCGGATTTACCTTTGCCCTTTTTCTTTGACGCGCCGAAATCGCCCGCGTATTTGCGCGTCTTGGTATCCAGCGCCGTCAAAAATGCTCGCGTTTTCTCTTCACTCTGGTATAACGCGGTCACATCGGCAGCCAGCTGCGCCAGATCATTGCCCAAGTATTCGGGTGTGCGGCTTACGGGTTCTTGCGCGATCAAAGTGCGATAGGCGCTCGCTGCGGCTTCAAGCACGGTGTCGGGATTAAGCGGCGCGGCTTGTTCGCCCAACACATCGTGGAGCGCCTGAGTGTAACGCAAGTTAGAGAAAATCTCGCCGTTCGTGAAACAGATGGCAACGAGGTGATTCTGCACTTTGCCCGTGCGTGTCTCTTGCGCCCCATAGCGATTCGTCCGCAACAGATTACCCAGCACGTACACGAACCCTTCATACGTCGGATCGCGCAGCGTTTCGACGGCGGGGAAGAATACTTGCGGGACGATGTGGTCTTGCTCGCCAAAAGAAGAACGGGTCTCGCCTTTTTGTGTCATCGTGCCATGTTCATACAACGCATTAAACGAAAATGCCTTGTGCGAATCTTCGTACGGCGTGATCGAGAACGCAGAATCGGTCAGCACTTTGGATTTTTCCGCGCCTTGATCGCCGATGGCGTACCCGTAGTGAATACAATCGGGACAATGCTTGCAAAAATCTTCGCTGTTGTATTCGCACTTTTTGTCCGCGTCGTCCGCGATGACGCCAAACGCGCGCAACAGTTCGCGTCCCGTCAAGCGTTCGGGTGATGACTGTTTACGTTTGAACATCACGAGCCGCGAAATCGCCTTATCATCCTTTTGTCCCGCGCGCACGCGAATTACGTTCAGCGTGCCATCCGTCTGGAACAGGGGAAACGATTCGGTCTCACGCACGAGGACAAAATGTGCGTAACGCCCTTGCGGCACTTGGGGAATCGCGTCCAGAAACGCGCCATTCTTTTCAAGCTCATTCAGGTTTGCCATTGTTTGCCTCCTTTTTGGTATACCCATAGTTACTGAGATAGTAGAAACGCGCCGCCGAACGCATTCGATTCGCACGTTCCCGCAACAAGCCGCGGTCACCGTCACAATAGTCGAGGAACGCTTTCTCGACGAACAACCGCGCAAAGGTCATTTGTTTTTCGCGCGAGAGGGCGCGTCGTTCATTTCCGCCCAAGCCCGAATCTTTCGAGAACACGATGGGATCAAACCCATCTGCCTGACCTCCCCACACGCGCTCCATCAAGTCGCCGATCGCGCCTGCGACGAGCAGCGTGAGATCGTCCGTTTGCGTTTTTGGATTGCTTTCGGTCGTTACATCAATCGCTTCGGCAAGCGGTTTGAGCACCCCATACGCTGAGCCGAGTTTGCCCCAGTCCGCGCGATAGAACTGGGCATACGCATCAACCAATCCGCCAAAGAGTCCCATTTGCACATCACCTCCGAGAGTTCTGTAGATTTCAAAATACCGCTTGACGATGTAATGCGACATCTCTGCTTTCTTTTGTGGGTCACGCTCCTTTCGCTCATAATAAGCAAAGACATAGTTGGGATCGGTGTCTATATCTTTTGCTACCGCGTTCAATTGTCCCCAATGCAAGTTTGTGCGTTCTGCCAGAACATCTACGTGCAAATCGTACAGCGCCAGCAACTTGAATAAATTCGCTTCTAGCTCATCCACGCGGAAGCGGTCGCGCCCCAGGGCGTAGCGTGTGAACTGGTGCGGCGCATCCAGCACTGCGGTCTCTTGAAAATCCGCGCCCGTCCCAAAAATCGGAACGAACGATGGCGTGACGACAACTTTCAAGTCCAAAAGCAGCGGCAAGGCGAGCGCATACAAAGCAGGCACAATCCACGCGTCGGTGTCGGTTGGGCTTTTGCCCAGTGGACGCAGCGCAAAGTTGAATAGTGCCGCATTGTCGTGCTCGGAATATTTTTGGCGGATGAGCGTGAAACTGTGTGTCGCTTCCGCGCCTTGGATAAAGCCCTCAAACGTGAACAAGTTCGACAAGTTGAATCCGTTCTTGCGTAAATGATTCAACAGGGCAAAGATGTTCAAATCTTCCAGCTCATTGATGTACGACTTGACCACACTCGCGGTCTCGCTTGTAAAGAAATAGGTCGGATAGAGCCAAAGGTAGATTGGCTTTTGGTCTTGAAATGCTTTGCCGGGCGCGCCTTGCTGCACGAGCCGTAACATCATCTCGACCGTACAAATTGGGCAGATCCCGCGGCGCAACATCGTGCTGCCGAGTTGGGTCTTGTTGCTGTATTGCTGCGGCTTGAACAGCACGCTGGTTTCGGGTTGCTCGATTGCCGCGTAGGCGGACGAACAGAGCGAGCAGATAGGTTTGTTGCGAACCTTGCGTTCAAGATAAATTTCCAATTCCTGCTCGAACCCTTTGAGCTCTGGCGGCACAGCTTGCCCATCTATTTCGATGAGGCGTCGGGCATAGTCAAAAAATGCCTGACGAATCGGTGCATTTTGATTCGTCTCTAATTTTTGCTTCCGAATGAATTCCAATGCGTGCGCAGAAATGTCTTCCAAGATTTCTGGCAACCCCGTGTCGCCATCCAATCCGCG
The DNA here is from genome assembly GCA_016209205.1 of Chloroflexota bacterium. Lineage (GTDB taxonomy): Bacteria > Chloroflexota > Anaerolineae > UBA4142 > SHND01 > SHND01. The sequence goes on along the minus strand of JACQWQ010000143.1, from coordinate 3,857 downwards.
ATGATCTGCCAAGTAACGCGCGGCGACATACCACCAGCCCAAAAGCACGCCGCCGCTTTGCTCCTCGGTTTCACTCGGCGTGATTTTCTTGGTTAGTTTCAGCGTGTCGAGCAACATCTCGGTCACACCGCCCGCTTTCGGAAAACGCTCGTCAAACACGCGCCGTTTTACAAAGACGAGAAACTCGGCAAGTCGGTCAGTTCGCAAATCAGCCACAAGTTTTTCCTTCATCACGCGTTTGGCGTCCACGCGATCTTCGGCGCTGCTGTTCTTGATACGCATTGCGGCTTGTTCCCCAACGCGTAGCAATCCTGCAAGGTCAACCAGCTCATACATCGCGGGCGCGACTTTTAATCCCTTGCCATCACGCTTGATGCCAATTTCTTCATTGCTCGTCAATATATCTGCGACACGCGTCCAAATCCCGTTCAAGATGGTATCCATCTCGATTTGCGGGGCATGATGCGGGCGTGTCAAATACACCACTCCATTCGGAAAAAACAAATACGGCTCGAAACCTTGCTCTGCCAGTGCGTCCATGACCGCGTTGTTAATCAGATTGCTCAAGAGTCCGCGCACTTCGGTCAGTTTGTGATAAGTGAGGCGCGGCGCATTTCCTGCGCCAAAAAGAATCTCCAACTTTTCGCGCATGTTCTCGGCGGTCTTGTGCGTTGTCGAAATAAGCACTTCCGACGGTGATTGGATATGCACCAGAATGTCGGTGTACGATGACAAGATGCGCAGAACCTCAAGCCGTCGTAGCGGCGTTTTCAAGTTTGGATAGTCGCGCGTATTGAGATTCGCGCCTTCACGCGTTTGTGTGTTTTGCCCCAGCCAAACTATGTCGTCAAGCCAATTTTGCCAATCAGAAATGAATGACCCAAAGTTCAATTGCGCACCCAGTCGCGCGACGAGTTGGCGAATTGCAGGCAATTCACCCGCAGGCACCTGCAAGCCGTAGACTTTGGTATAGTCGTGAATGACATAGCCGAGCATCCACAAGCGCTTTTCTGCTGCGTTCAGCGCTTTCGGCGCGGGCAATTTTTCGGCAATCCGCATTCCCGCAAAAATGCCGTTCAAGATATGTGTCGCCATGCTCTGGTCAGGATTGGACGCGCCAAAGCGCGCCAGTTCAATCTCACTGTAGCGGCGCATTTTCGGCGGAATCTCGAAAGCTGGAGCAGGGCGCGGTTGTCCTGACCCGCCGAGCGCAGGCACCGTTGCAAAGTGTTCCAGAATCTTGGGCGCAATCGTTTCGACGAACTCGACCAGAATAGGGTCGCGCCCCTGAACCGCTTGGCGTAATAAACGTTGGTGAATCATCGGTCACTCCTCAAAGGATGATTGGCTCATCTTCGACATTTTTGTTTTTGAAACGCAACAGCACGGAATCCAAAAGCAGCGCCGTCTTCCCGAATGCAATGGTATAGTCGCGATTGCGGTGCATATCGCGCACGACGTACAAGGGAAAGTGTGCGGGCAAACGCAAGCGCCGCCGCAATTCACCGCGATCCGTTTTCGTAATGTAACAAACAACGCTTTGGCGCTTGAGAATGGAATTCACACTGGTCACGGCTTGGGCGCGCGGTTCATCAATCGAAAATCCATTGAGGACGACGACACGTTCCGAATACAATGAAAAATCCTGATTGCTTTTTAGAACCAATTTGTCGCGTTCCTCATTAAACTGTTCGATGCGTAGAATCAGCGGCGATTTGCTTTCCCCACCCAACGTGTATTTCACCGCGTCCAATGCCTCACGTTGTTGATTCATGTCCGAAAAACGCTTTTCGACGGCGCGTGTGTATTCTTCCTTGTCTGCAATGCTGTACGCGACGTTCTGCACAAGTGGGAACAAATCATACGAAAGGAAGGTTTCGGGCGTAACGGTCGCATCCCAACATGCAATTTGGAAAGGTGTCGAGCCGCGAAACCCCAGCACTTCGTTCAAGATTTTCCTGCCGTGTTCCTCTTTTTTTTCGATAGCCCAATACTTGCCTTTCGATTTCCCAAAATCTTTTACGTTGAACAAGCCGCGGTACCGTTCGGACAAAGTTGCGGCTAATGATGCATAAGCATCTTGGTGTCTGCGGTTCTCCAAAACATTCACCACATGCGCAGCTTGTAGAATGCCCCACCGTTTGGCGTATTCGATAAAGTCATTCTCGTCGGGGAACGCTTGCATCACCGCATCGCGGAGAATCGTAGAACGTTCGACCGCGTCACCGTCTTTGACCCCGCGCTCTGCCAGCGCTTGCTCCAATCGGTCATAAATCCACGGCGCTTTGGGGGACATCAACGCGTGCGCTTGATATTTGGGAAACGGTGGTTCATTGTATTTGACGCGTCCCAAGCGTCCCAATCTTTGCAAGAAGGTGCCGCCATTCGTGGATTCAAAAATCAGCAAGTTGATGTTGAAATCTACGCCCACGTCAATCGTAGATGTGCCGACGATGATATTTTTCTGCAACGCCTCGCGTCGCCGCTCGTCGTCGGTCAGCCCTGTGTTTTCTCCGACGCTGATCCCGTGCGGTTCCAGTTCTTGGGCAAGCACACGCGCGATGCGACGCGCTGCGACCACACTATTTACAATGACCACGCCTTTGGCATTGTCGTTGCACGAGTTCCAGAATGTGACCAACTCAGAGATATGTTCGCGCACCCACGTTTCGGCATTGGCATTTTTATCCAGTTTGTGAACATCCAGCGTTGCCGGATAAAGTACCTGACGAAACTCGGGCGCAGGTTCTGAGCAGTAATTGCTCTTGGTTTCCCGATAACGCAACCCACTGCGCTTTATCATTTCAACCAAGGTTGTGGACATTGTTGCCGAGGAGAACAAGAATTTGCATTTCGATTCTTCGGTAATGTACAACATCGCCGTCAGCGCGGCGATGATCTGCGGAATCGCAAAAATATGAAACTCGTCAAATACAAAATAATCAAAGTTGATATAAAGACTGTATGGCAGTTCTTGGTCGTTAAACATTCTTGAACCGCGCGCATAGGAATAATTCATCACCAAATTGAAAATGTCGGGATTGGTTAGGATAACGTTGTGGTTTGTAAAGCGTTCTTTCAAGAAATCGCCGCGCGAGCGAAAATCGGTTTGTTCCTGCAAGCGCGTCAGTTCTGCACCCCACAAAGCAAACACTGGCATTTGATCTCTTGTTAATCCAAACAAACGTTGATAATTCTCAAATTGCCGCCCCTGATCGCGCAGCAATTCATTGGTCGGGTACATCCCAAAGACGTGTTGTCGTTCATCCGTTAGCACAGGCAAATACGCTGCCAGACTTTTTCCATCCCCCGTCATCGCCGTATTGAACACGACATCGTAATCGCTATCGGTCAGCGCGTTATAGGTATCAACCTGGTGCTGCGACAATCGCCAATCACGCGGCAGTTTCGCGCGAACTTTTTCCGGCACATCTTCGTCGGCCGCAAGTTTCGAATACACCGGCAGTGTCGTGAGCTTCATCTTTTTCTCCCTCACTCACCAATCATTCTACCAAACCCACTCCGTCTATCTAGCCGCTCATCCCCCTCGCGCGCAAAATTTAAGGTTCGCTCGCTTTTCCCCACCGCGCCCATGACCGGCGCAAATTTAGCCAGAATTCATCCTAACTAGATCCTCTACACTTCCTCTACACTTGCTCTATACTTGCTCTCTACACGCCAAAACGCGCCCGTTCCCCACTCCCTCCCCAAATTCCGCCCCAAAGCCTATCCGATTCCCCACTCCCCCCGACTCCCCGACCATCCGCCCCCTCCGCCCTCTCCGCCCTCTCTCGCCCTCTCCGCCCTCTCCGCCCTCTCTCGCCCTCTCCGCCCTCTCCGCCCTCTCCGCCCTCTCC
>JACQWQ010000151.1 GCA_016209205.1 Chloroflexota bacterium | reverse complement strand
CGCTGGAGAGCGGCTCCCAAAAACACTTTCACTCGGCAGAGTTTTCGCATCGAACTTGGACGAAATCAAGAAAACGAGTTTTGGGCGGTAGCGTTCCTGCCGTCACGGGGGGAATCATATCACAAAAAAAGACCTTTAAGGATTCGCGCGACGAAACCATCGCATCTCCTCAAAGGTCTGTTGGGCAAAGACCTGACAGGTTTTTAAGGCGTACGTTGATCGTATCGCGTGCGCGGTGTACAACGCGGAAAGTGTAGGTGACGCGCCCGCGACAAAAACCTGTCAGGTCTTTACGGTCAACGGCTGTTTTGAAAACCTGTCCGGTCTGGAATTTCAAGACGCCGTTGCTTGGCGCTGTCTGCCGGTCAGCCGCCGGAAAAAGTTTCCGACTTCGCCGTGTTCCCACACGACGAGAATTTGCGCGGCGTTAAAGATCGAAGAATATGTGCCGCTCAAGATGCCGATCAACATGGTCAGCACGAATTGGCGAATCGTCACGCCGCCAAATAACGTCAACGCGGTGAGCGTAAACAACACGACGAGCTGGGTGTTGATGGAACGGTCGAGCGTTTGCATGATGCTGTGATTCACCACATTGTCAAACGGCATCCCGCGCAAGCGCGTGAGATTTTCGCGGATGCGGTCAAAGACCACAATCGTGTCATGCACCGAGAAACCGATGACCGTCAACAGCGCGGTGAGAAACAGCGCGTCTACTTGCCAGCCGAACAGCAGCCCAAAGATCGCCGCCAAACCCAACACGACCAACACGTCGTGGAGCATTGCCACAATCGCAGCTACGCCATAGCGGAACGGGTGCGGCGCTTTGCGGAACGCGTACGTCAGATACAGCAGAATAAACACCGACGCCATGCCGACCGCGATCACGGCACTTTGCGAAACTTCTGCTCCAATCGCAGGACCGGCGGATTCAAAACGCACTTCGGTAAAGTTGCCGAGCAGTTTTTTCAAATCGGCTGTGATTTGTTCTTTAACTTCGGGGCGCACTTCGCTCGAGCGAATGAGCACACCCGGCTTGCCCTCCAACGTTTCCGGCTGCGGCACGGCATCGCGGATGCCATATTTGGCATAGATGGCGCGCACTTCGTCCGTCGTCGGCTGCCGACTAATGTCAACAATTTCCCAGTTGGTGCCGCCGGTGAAATCAATCGCCAGTGCAAACGGGATGCCGAACTGCGCCCAATGATAAACGAGCGCAATCATCCCGAATTACACGAATAAAATTAGCGTTATTCGTCGCGCGGAGTTCGCGCAATAATTCGTGGATCCCAAAGTTTCTGTCATTGAACATCACGCCCGCGCGTGATGGGTATCTCGAAATGACAGTTGCTGCGTAAGGTGAGTCCTTTCATTCGGCTGTAGGTGCGAACGACTTGTCTGAGCGGCGCGAAATAGAACCAACACCGTACCACCACAAACCGATGTTCGGGAACAAATCAATGAGCACGCGCAAGAAAGTGCGAGTTACGAACACAGAGGTGAACACGCCGACGAGCACGCCGATCATCAATGTGATCGCAAAGCCAAAGACAATGCTGGCGCCAAAGCTGGAGCCGAACCAAAGCAAGATCACCGAAGTGATCAAGGTCGAGATGTTGGAGTCGCGAATCGAGGGCCACGCGCGCTCAAAGCCCGCTTCAATCGCCAATGGCAGCGGACGCCCTTCGCGCAATTCTTCTTTCATGCGCTCGAAAATCAAAATGTTACCGTCTACCGCAACGCCCAATGACAAGACGAAACCGGCAATCCCGGGCAAGGTCAGCGTCACATACGGAAACAAGCCCGGGATACCCACTTTGTAAATGGCGAACACGATAAAACCATAAATCGTCAGCGCAATCACCGCCAGCACGCCGGGCAAGCGATAGTAGAAAATCATAAACAGCGCGACGATGGCGACGCCGATCATACCTGCGACGATGCTGCGATTCACCGAATCTTGACCGAGCGTCGGACCAATCGCGGTCGTCGTTTCAATGCGCAGCGGAATCGGCAGCGAACCAAATTTCAATTGCACCGCGAGATTGTTGGCTTCGTCCAAGGTAAACCTGCCCTCAATTACGCCATCGCCGCCCGTGATGGGCGAATTGATGACCGGCGAAGAAATCACGCGCTTGTCGAGCGCGATGGCCAAATACTTGCCGACGTTGTTGGTCGTGTGATTGCCAAAGATATTTACACCGGAGCTGCGCATTGAAAACGCGATCTGCGGTTGATTGGTAGTGGGGTCAAAGCTGACGGAGGCGGTCTGCAAACAATCGCCGGTCATCACCGTCGTATAGACGACCGTGGCGGTAATCGGATTCGTCGGTGAAACGGTGGAAGAGGGCGCAATCGTTGGCGTCGGCGTCGGCGCAGTTTGCGCCACCGCGCCCGAGCAGGAATTCCCTGCCGAAGGACCGGTGGTGACGATTTCCTGCCCTTCGGTGAGCGGCGTGTCACCGGCATCCACAAATTCCAAAAGCCCTGTACCGCCAAATACTTTAATCACTTCGTCGGGGTCTTGAATGCCCGGCAATTCGACGACGATGCGGTTGGTGCCCTGAAGTTGAATCAAAGGTTCGACGACGCCGAGCGTGCGGAGTTCATTCACGCGCTTTTCGATGATATTGCGCGCCACTTTCATTTGCTCGGCGTCAAGCTGTGTGCCTGCCGGAACGTCCGCCTGAAGCAACACGCGCAAGCCGCCTTGCAAATCAAGACCGAGGTGTACTTTGACTTCGCGGCCAATATCGCCGATGCGGATGGTCGGATTGCTCAATGCCAGCCAACCGGAAAAAATGGCGAGGAGGATTATCAATGCAAGCGAGATATAGGTTCGTTGACGCATTCTGACCTTTCAAACCGTATCCTTGGAATTGAAAAGCGTTAGCCCGCGGACTAACGCTTGCGCAAGCGAAAGGAGATTATAGGTGAATCAGCCCGAGTGTCAAAGTTTTTAATTATCCAGACCCCAAGTGTTTTTCCGCGCCACGCGACTCGATGAACGATGGCGTTGAAAAACACTTGGGGTCTTGGCTATCGCGGCGACTCGGCATCCTATAGTTTTCCACTTGCCATATTCAGAGCATCAAGCAAAGCGAATGCCTCCTCGCGCGTCGTCACCTGCCCCACCGCTTGCGCCTCGCGCAGGGCGTCCAGCAAAACGCGAATGCGCGGACCCGGCGGGATATTCAGATACTGCATAATGTCGTCGCCATTGAGTAATGGCGACGGCGCGACGACTTGTTCATGCGCGTGATAATACCGGTCCAACAAGCGCCCAATGACTGCTTGCAGCGCCGAATCAATTTCCGCGGGCATGTCCTCGCCGTACGTCGCGCGTTGGTCGCACCATGCATGCACCGCGACATCAATTCCCGCCGCGCCCGTGTCGCGGAAAAAGCGGTACACCGCGCGGTCACTCACACCGTTTTGCGCGAGGAAAATCGGACGCAAATGTTCTGCGAGCACCGTTCGCACCAACACACTCTCGTCGTTGCTAAATTTCAAACGTCGCAGGAGCGGCTCGACCATTTGCGCGCCCACGTCTTCATGTCCAAAATAACGAATGCGTCCCGACTCTTGCACCGTGCGCGTCGCGGGCTTGCCAATATCGTGCAGCAAAAGCGTCAAGCGCAACAATTCGCGCCGCGTGCGCGCGCCCGAAGTCGTTTGCGCGAAATGCGCGGTGAGTTGTTCGGCGAACGCGCCCTGCGCGAGATTCAAATAACGCGCCCGTTCGGTCTCCTCCGCAGCGGCAACGGCATACAGCGAATGCTCGAACACATCATAAATGTGCGGCGGCGATTGCGTCACCCCGCGCATGGCGTTCACCTCCGGCAGAATGCGCCCGAGCAAATCCAACGCGTCGAGGCGGCGCAGTTGGCGCAAAATGCTTTGTGCGCCGAAAATGCGCATCAACTCATCACGCACGCGTTCCATCGGCGCGTTTTCAATCAATGCTGCGTCGCGTTGTATCCATGCCGCAGTCTGCTCGTCCAACCCAAATTGCAGTTCCGCTTCAAAGCGTACGGCGCGCACCAAACGCACCGCGTCATTCCGAAACACCTCGTTCGACACGGCGCGTATGCGCCGCGCTTGTAAATCCGCCAAGCCGTTCAGCGGATCAATCACATCCTCTGCTTCGCCGTTCCACGTCACGGCGTCGGCAGCCATCGCGTTCACGGTAAAATCGCGCGTAGCCAAATCAATTTCCATCGCGTCCCCGCGCGCCCGCGCAAAATCCAAAACTGACGCGCGACCATCCTGAGGCGTCACGCTATCGGATGGTCGTGCGTCATCGCGCGCGCCGTCGCGTTCCACGATCACCCGCGCCACGTCGAACGCCTCGTCCATCACGTAAAACGCCGCGCCAATCGAGTCCGCAAACGCGCGCGCCAAATCCGACGCGTTGCCCTGCACCGCCAGGTCCAGGTCGTGCACCTCGCGACCCAGCAGCACATCGCGCACCGTGCCGCCGACGAAATACGCCTTTACCGGACGCGTTCGCAAAAACGCGCGCAAGGTTTCAAGCATCTTTATTCCTTCGTAGTAACGATTTCAATCGTTCCGCGGACGAATCAATTCGTCACTACGGATTGGCGTAGTAACGATTTCAATCGTTCCGCGGACGAATCAATTCGTCACTACGGATTGGCGTAGTAACGATTTCAATCGTTCCGCGGACGAATCAATTCGTCACTACGTTTTTTCAATGGAATAAACCGCAGCACCGGTTCATCCTTGAGCCGCATCGCGCGACAATTCAACAACGTCTCTTGCGCCGTCGCGCCCGAGGCGACCACGCGCCCGCGCACCAATGCAATCCAATGCCCCGCGTAAATTTCCAAGTCAGGCGACGGTGTGCGTGACATATTTCCCATCAAAAAGAGCTTGCGGTGTTCTTGCAACCGCAAGCTCTGTGATTACAGTGCTTTGGCAATCAACTCGGCGCACTCGACCGGATAACGCGCGACCGGAACGCCGACGGCTTGAAAGGCTTTGATTTTTTCTTCGGCGGTTCCGGCGCCGCCTTCAATAATCGCACCCGCGTGTCCCATGCGTTTTCCGGGCGGCGCGGTTTGTCCGGCAATGAACGCGACCACCGGTTTGGTCACGTGCGCTTTGATATACGCGGCGGCTTTTTCTTCGTCAGTCCCGCCGATTTCGCCAATCAAAATGATCGCTTGCGTTGCGGGGTCTTTTTGAAAGAGCTCCAACACCTCGACAAAATTCAGACCGCGTACGGGGTCGCCGCCGATGACGACGCACGTGGATTGCCCATTGCCTTGACGCGTCAACGCATCCACCACTTCGTACGTCAAGGTGCCGCTGCGCGAAACCAAGCCCACGGGTCCGGGCGTGCATATATTACCGGGAATAATTCCGACTTTGGCTTGACCGGGGCTGATCAGACCGGGGCAATTGGGTCCGATTAGTTTTGTGCCGCGCCGGTCAAATTCATGTTTGACGCGCATCATGTCTTGCACGGGCACGCGTTCGGTAATGCAGACGACGAGCGCGATACCCGCCGCGCTCGCTTCGAGCATCGCGTCCGCCGCGCCCGCGGCGGGCACATAGATCACGGAACAATTCGCGCCGGTTTCGCGCACCGCGTCCCGGACCGTGTTAAAGATGGGAACACCCAGTACCATTTCCCCCGCGCGTCCCGGGGTCACACCCGCGACGAAGTGCGTGCCGTACTCGATGGAGTTTTTTGTGTGGAACATGCCCTCGCGCCCCGTGATGCCTTGCACCAACAAGCGCGTGTTTTTGTCAACGAGAATGCTCATCTATTCCTCACCGATAAGGTTGTTCGAGTTCGCGTGCGGCGCGTTGAATGGCGCGCTGTATGCGGGCGAGATGATTTTCAATTTCGTTGGGCGTCACCGTCAATGCGATATGGCGCGCGCCCAAATTTTCACGTGCCGCTTTATCGCCCAGCGAAATCGCAACCCGCCCTTGCGGCAAATACACCAAGAAATCAACGCGATAACGCGCGTGCCCTTCGCGCACAATCATTTCGCGTTCCACATCCAAATTTTCCGCGTGCAGCGCGTCCCACAATTTTTCGTGCGCGGGGGTGCGCAAATACAGATCGTTCCACTCGCGCGCGGTTGAAAATTTTGCCCAATTCGTCCACAAAAACAAAACCCGCCGCCCGCGTTTCGACACAATCGGCGGCTCGCGCCGCACGGACTCACCCAGCTGTAATTTGTAATACAACTCTTGCGCGCGCGGGTGCGTTGCTTCGTTTGGCAATAGATCGCTCCGCCGCGCCAACTCATGCCCACGTACCAACGCGTACGTGTCAATGCTCCACTTGCGTTCCCGAAACGCGCCCGGCAAATAAAATGCCAACACTTGCGCGCCGCTGAAGAATCGAGGGGCATGTTTCGCCGGAATGCGATACCAATGCTCGCGCTCGGCGATTTCCAAATCGCGCGGGGTGTTCACGAGTGCGACCAGAACGACGTCGTCGGGGTTCATGTGAATGGAGTAAAACGTAAGGCGTCAGGCGTCAAACGTCATCCGTCAAACGTAAAGATAGCGCCCTGTAGAAACCTATTTCAATTTCACGCCACAGTGCGGACAATACAAAATTCTAACGACACCGCCACCCGATATTTCAGGAATAACCATTCCCCACTCGTTTGACCTCTCGACCCACTCATATCGAACATCATATTCGCATGTCCGCGTGTGCGCCTCAAAAGCTTCACAACACGCCCTGAAAGTTGGCGGCACAACTTGCGTCCCTTCACGACATACTGTTCCATCAGGATGCTGTTGTTTATTTTTACGTTTCAAATGTAAGTGCTGCACCTTGCGGTTTACGTTTGACGTTTTACGTATGACTTGAAAACTCACTCACCACTTCGTACAATACCCGCGTCCCAAACCCGACATTCTCTAACGCGATGCGTTCGTCGTCGCCGTGAACGCGTTCCATTTCACTCGCATCGTCAAACATCGGGCAAAAGCCGTACACTTTTGTACCGAGTTTCGTGACGTGCCGCGCGTCCGTTGCACCGACCACGAGATCGGGGATCACAATCGCCGCGGGATCGTGACGTTTCATGCTGCGCAGGATGGCGTCATAGAGCGGCGACTGCGGATCGGCTTCGATGCCGCGCGTGGTCGGTTGATGAAATTCGATTTCGTATTCGGGACCCAACACCGCGCGCAGTTCGTGCAAAAACGTTTCGGCGGTTTGTCCCGGCACCAAGCGCCCGTCCACTTGCGCCTCCGCCACCGACGGAATGACGTTGATTTTGTTGCCCGCGCTCAGTTTGGTCGGCGTCGCCGTATTGTGCAGCATCGCATAGAGTGTCCCGCGCATCCCTTCGTCGAGCGGCAGGTTCTCCAGCGCGCGCTTGCCATTTTTGCCGTCCAACAAACCACGGAGCGCCGTACCCGCATGACCGCCAAACGCCTTTGCTAATCCTTCGATATAATTGCGCGCCGTCGCCGTGAGATGCATCGGGAACGCGGCGTCGCCGAGTTTTTCCAGACCGCGCGCGAGTTTCAAGACCGCGCTCTCGCGTTGCGGAATGGACGCGTGCCCCGGTTTGCCATGCGCGCGCAGAGTAAAACGCGCGGTGCCCTTTTCGCCGGTCTGCACCGTGTAAATGTGTTTACCGAGAATCGTCGTGCCGAAACCGCCGCCTTCGTTGAGCGCGTATTCCGCGCGAATCAAATCGGGATGCTCGCGCACCATCCAGCCCGCGCCGAATTGTCCGCCCGCTTCTTCGTCCGCATTCGCCATAAAGATGACATCGCGCGCGAGCGGCGCTTGATTGCGCTTGAGCCAGAGCATCACCGTGAGTTCCATCGCGACGAGGTCTTTGGTGTCGAGCGCGCCGCGCCCGTACAAATAACCATCGCGAATTTCCGCGCCAAACGGATCATGTTTCCAACGCGCGCTTTCCACCGGCACGACGTCCACGTGCGCCATTAACAAGAGCGGCGCGGCGCGGCCGTTTCCCCGCAAGCGCGCGACCAAATTGCCGCGCCCCGGCGCAGCTTCGAGCAGGGTGGTCTCGATTCCTTCGCGCGCCAAAACACCCGCGAGATATTCACACGCGCGCAGCTCGTTGCCGGGCGGATTCACGGTATTGATGCGGAGCAGGTCGCACAAATAACTGACTGCTTCGTCGCGGACGGGAGCCCAATTCATCGAGATTGGAGGTTAGAGGTTGGAGGTTAGAAGTTGGAGGATAGAAGTTGGAGGTTAGAGGTTGGATTCCAACTTCTAATTTCCAACTTCCAACTTCTAATTTCCAACTTCCAATTTCTAATTTCCAACTTCCAAATTTCTAATTTCCAACTTCCAACTTCTAATTTCCAACTTCCAATTTCTAATTTCCAACACCTGCCTTGGCGATTTCGACGGCAAGTTTCGCGCCTTCTTCCAACGAGGTTGCAGTCTGCATATTGGCGCTGGCGAGAATGCGGCGACCTTCTTCGGCATTCGTGCCGACAATGCGCGCGACCATCGGCACACGCGTCTTGACTTGGGCGAGCGCATCTACGATGCCGCGCGCCACTTCATCGCCGCGCGTGATGCCGCCGAAAATGTTAAAGAGCACCGCCTGTACGTTCGGGTCGGCGAGAATGAGGCGCAGCGCGGCGGCGACCTTGTCCGATTTTGCGCCGCCGCCAATGTCGAGAAAATTCGCGGGTGCGCCGCCGTAAAATTTAATCACGTCCATAGTCGCCATCGCCAACCCCGCGCCATTGACCATGCAGCCGATGTTGCCGTCGAGTTTGACGAAAGAAAGACCCGCCGTACGCGCTTCGCGTTCGGCTTGATTTTCCTCATCCGCATCGCGCAGCATTTCCAAATCGTGATGGCGCTCCAGCGCGCTGTCGTCCAGCACCAATTTCCCGTCGGCGGCAATCAAGGCATCTTCGCTCGAAATAAAAAGCGGATTGATTTCGCCGAGCGACGCGTCGGTGTCTACAAACACGCGGTAGAGCCCCAGCGCGATTTTTACAAATTCGGGCACGCGTTTTTTCTCTAGCCCGATGTCAAAACCCAACTCGCGCGCTTGGTACGCCTGCAACCCGAGTACGGGGTCAATCGTTTGGCGCTTGATTTTTTCCGGCGACACGCGCGCCACCTCTTCGATTTCTACGCCGCCCGCGGCGGATGCCATTATCACCGGCGCGCCTTGGGCGCGGTCAACGACGATGCCAAGATAGAGTTCTGCTTTGGCGGTGACGGCAGGGTCAATCAAGACTTTGCGCACGGGCAAACCTTTGATTTCCATGCCGAGAATCGTATTCGCGTGCTCTTCGGCTTCGTCTGCCGTCTTGGCGAGCTTGACGCCGCCCGCTTTGCCGCGTCCGCCGACCAGCACTTGGGCTTTGACCACCACCGGCACGCCGATTTGTTTGGCAATCTCGCGCGCCGCTTCGGCATCATAAGCCACTTTGCCTTGGGGGGTGGGAATTCCATAGCGTGCAAAAAGTTCTTTGGATTGGTGTTCGTGTAATTTCACTACAGCTCTCCGAAATGGGGTACGGTTCGAGATTATATATCTAAAGCAACGAAACAAAAACTAGTGATTACTCACAGCTGTTCGGAGGCAGTGGCAATGCGGGCGCATTACTGCAATGCACTTCATTGCCACTGCCGTCGGGCAACGCGCAGTACAACTGCGCTTTAACAGCCTATGGCAATCAAGTTGTGCTATGATGCTGTGCGGGGCACTTATGGACTTGTTTGCACAGGCGCTTTTGGAACTCTATGAAACCGGACAAGTCACCCTGTACGTTGAGCGGGACGACGGTTTCATTGATGAGGACGATCTCTCCTGGTATTTGACCTCTTTTGCCGAGTTCCCGCGCTTTGAAAAACGCGCGCTCAAGCTGGCGCGCGGGCGTGTGCTGGATGTGGGTTGCGCCGCCGGACGACATGCGCTCTATTTGCAGCGACGGGGCTTGGAGGTCACGGGAATAGATTCGTCTCCGCTTTTGGTTCAATTGGCGCAAGCGCGCGGCTTGAGCGACGTGCGCGTTGTCAACGGCTGTGAACCCTTGCCTTTTCGCTCTGGAGAATTTGATACTATTCTTTTGTTTGGCAACAATCTAGGTCTGTGCGGCAACCCTATCCGCTTTCGTCACATGCTCCGCGAACTGAATCGCATTACAGCCCCCGCCGGGCAAATCCTGGCAACCACGCGTATGCTCTCGGTCACCAAACCTTTGGAACGCGATTACATCCGCCGCAATCTGGCGCGCGGACGCGCTCCTGCGCAGGTTCGCCTGCGTTTGCTCTGGAACGGTCACACGGGCAAATGGTTCGACTTGCTCTTGTTCGCGCCGACAGATTTGATGGTTCTGGCTGCGCCGGAGGGCTGGGAATTGGTTAATGTGTTTGCAGACGTAGACATGACTGCGGGCTATGCGGTGGTCCTTGAAAAGGCAGCGCCGCCCAGGCGGCGCTAGCTGCATCAAGACTCATCACTGGTTAGCGTCTCCGTACTGGCGAGCACCTCACGCGCGGCTTGCTCGTCCTGTTCCGCGACGAGGATGCGAAATTCGCCCAGCCCATCCACGACAAAGCCGAGCGTGCCCAACGCTTCATTTTGAAAAATCGCGCGGATGCCCGCCGCTTCCAATTTGCTGCGAATCACCTGCGCCTCCAATTCACCCGACGCGCGATATACTTCCACTGGTTTCGTTTCTTTCATGTCTGCTCCGTTCGCGAATCGCGTATCGCGTATCGCACACTGATTACTGATCACTGATCACTGATTACTTTTTCGCTCGCTCCCTCACTCCCTCGCTCCCTCACTCCCTCGCTCTCTCCGCTTTCCTTTTCCTCCCTCCGCGCCTTCTGCCAAAATTTTTTCTCGCGTTTCGTGCGCACGGGGTCTACCCGCACCGAGACGGGACGCGCGGTCAGGATAAATCCTGTGTGCGCAATCATACGGTCGTCGGGACGCAAACGGTCCGCGTTGATTTTGTACTTGCGGTGCAAGAGTTCGCTCACTTTAATTTCCACCCAATTGCTCATGCGTTCCATTTCACCGAGCATTTCGCTGACTTGATTCGTCGTCGGCACGAGCGAACCGAAAAAACCACCGGGGCGCAGCGCGGCGTGCGCCTGCGCGAGATAAAGCCACGGCTCGCGCACGTCGAGAAACAACGCGTCCGCGTTGCGTTCGTCAAAGCCCGCGCGAATGTCACGCACGCGAAATTCCACATACGGCGTCAGCTGCGCGCGGGCGATATTTTTCCGCGCGTTTTCTTGGTGCTCGGCGCGTTCTTCGTACGTAAATACCTTGCCTGTCGGCTGCACCATCTGCGCGAGGGCGAGCGTCATCGCGCCGCTGCCCGTACCGGCTTCCAGCACGCGCTTGCCCGGATGGATGTTCATTTCCATCAACAAATAGCCGATGTCTTTCGGATACACGATTTGGGTGGCGCGGCTGACGTTCATCACGAGGTCGACCGTCGAGGGGCGCAGCAAGATAAAACTCTCGCCCAACTGCGTTGGCACGCGCGCGCCGAACTCGTATTCGAGCAGCGCATCGTGTTGGATGAAACCCAGATGCGAATCCACGCGCTGATTCGGCGTTAACCGCGTGACGATGCGTTTGCCTTCGGGATCGAGCAAGAGGACGAGGTCGCCGTATTGCGGTCTGTTCATGCGCGCGATTATACATCACAACATCTCGGATGTGTCACGAGTTGCACCCGTGATACGCCGATAGGACGAGTTGAACTCGCAATGCAAGCGGCGCAACAGTTCAACTGTTGCGCCAACGGACGACATCACAACAGCTTGCCTTTGCACCTCACTTGCACTTGTGCTAACATCGTCGCCACACATGACAGCGCGGCGCAGTGTAAAGGCAAGCCATCGCCGCGCGCCGCTTTTTTTCAACCCATGAACGCGTCAAACGATTCGGCACTGTTGATTCAACAACTGGAACGCTATCAAACGCTGTTGCGCCTGTCGGCAGACGATCAGGGCATCGAGGCATTGGCGCATGCGCTGGCGCACGATTCGCACAAAGCAGTGCTGCTCCAGGACAAACGCCTTCAGCCGCTGGCACAAATCCCTACCGCCGATTTGACGAATTGGACGGACATTCTCGACGCGTTCCAATCCTCCGGGTATTTGCCGCCCGAACTCGCGGATCGCAAACAAGCGCATCTGGTGCGCGAACCGCTTTTGCAAACGTTTGAAACGTGCGCGCGCCTCGTGATGCCGATTGTAACGCGCGGCGTGGCGCGCGGTTATGTTTCCTTGATCGCGCGCGCGCCGCGCTTTGATGCCCAAGACCGCCTCGTGGCGATGCAAGGCGCGTTGGTCGCGGCGATTGAAATGGCGAAAGGCAAAGCCGTCAGCGTTGCGGAAAAAAAATTGCGCGGGGATTTGATTCAAGCCGTGTTGACACAAGCGATCAGCGAGGCGGACGCGATGGGTTGGGCGGAACGCGCGGGCTTGCGCAAAACGGGTCCTTTTGTCGCCATGACGATGGAATGGAGCGGACGCGAGGCGCCATCCTTGCGCCGTTTGGAAACGATTGTCAACGGACAGGTGAAACGGCAGCGCGCGCGCCTGTTGGCGTCGGCGCGTGAAAATGAAATCGTCGTGGTGTATGCCCCAAGTCCCGAATGGGGCGCAGCAGAAGCCGAACATTGGGCGCAAACGCTTTTGCAGTTGGCGCACGCCGAATTTCCCAAAGCGCATTTGGCAATCGGCATCGGGCGACCGGTGGCGCGGTTGCTCGAACTGCGCACGTCGTATCGCGAAGCCGCGCAAGCGATGGCACTGGAACATCGTCTGCAACATCGCAAACCGCAAGTGTATGCGAATCTCGGCGTCTATCGTTTGCTGCTGCCGCTTGCCGAGACGAACGAGCTGCGCGCGTTTGCGACCCAAGTGTTGGGCCGCTTGATCGCGGACGAACGCGCCGGCAAGACGAATTTGCTCGAAACGCTGCGCGTGTATTTCGAGCGCAACGGCAATGTCGCGCAGACTGCCAAAGCGTTATACATTCATCGCAACACGTTACTTTATCGCCTCGACCGCGTGCGCGAAGTCAGCGCGTTGGATTTGGACGATGCCGAAACGCGTTTGCAAGTGCAGTTGGCGCTGCGCGCGTATGAATTGACGCGGAGCGAATCTGGCAGATGAAGAAAATAAGTGGAAGCGTCGCGCTGGTTAAAATCACAATTGATCCCGAATTCACACCCATCGTCCCTGTGTTGATTCCCAGGATCGCGGATGTGCGCGCATTCGCGCAAGACCTTCATCAGCGCCACAAAGATTGGCAAGGGATTACGTTCGGGTGGGAAGCGGAATATCATGCGTCGCGGCGTGACAAGCCGCCGCACTCGAAAATAGAATTTACGCCTGCGGAATTCTGGATTGGTGATGCTACGATTTGGGGTTTTTCGATGATGTGGGAAGACGGTGATGACCGCCCACCGAGCGAAGCGGTTTCGGATTGGAACGTTGTCAAGAAATTTCAAAAGAATCAATCTGTTTGAATGGTCGGCGTGCGTCGCGTCTTGAGCTGTGCGGCAAGAAATTTCACGGTGCGCTGCCACGCCAATTCTGCCGCTGGCGCGTTGTAGACATCCGTTCGGTCGGACTCGAAAAACCAATGCCCGGTATCGGGATAAACGAAAAATTCGGCGGGGCGGTGCGCTGCTTCCAACTGCTGGCGTAGTTTCTTGAGCGCCGCTTTCGAAACCCAGGCGTCCTTTTCCGCGAAATGTCCCATGAAGGCAGCAGGACTCGCCGAATAGTCGCCCGCGCGTGCGCCGTAAAACGTCACCACCGCGTCGATGCTCAATTCGGGTCGTTGTGATAACCAGAGCGCCCAATGTCCGCCCATCGAAAAGCCGACCACGCCGATACCGGAACCTTGAACGGCGGGATGCCCCTGAAGTTGTTCCATCGCGCGCAGGAGCGTTTTGTATGTCGGTTCGCGTTTGGGTTTGGCGCGCAAGCGTTTCGCGGCGGCGCTGGTCGTCGCGGCTTGGCCTTCAAACAAATCGGGGGCAAATGCGACAAAACCCGCTTGCGCGAGACGGTCGCAGACGCGCTTGAAAAAATCGTTCAGACCCCACCACGCGTGAATAACCAAAACGCCTTGGCCTTTGCCCGACGGCGGCACGGCGATATAGCTGTTGAGTGGGGGAGGTGGTTTGGCAGGCATGTGTGTATCCTTTCCCATTCCGCAAATGAAAATTCAATAGACATCACGCACAATTCGCAGAGTCCGTTATAGTGCAAACTGCCTGATGACTTGGGTCGTGCAATCTGTTAGAATCTAACACGTTATCACGTTGATTGCGTGACAACGAACTCAAAAAATGTTTACGCTCGGAATTATTGCAGTCGTCGTTATTAGCCTTGTTGAGGTTATCATCCTTAACAGCAGGCGTAATGTGGTTTGGGCGAAAATCGGGAACCGCCCCCGACGACGATGAGCAGTAAATAACGCGAATCGAACCCGCCTGAACCAATCGGCGGGTTTTTTATTTTACGGACGAATCCATCGTCGCGCAAATAGATGGGACCTGGTTGTCCTTCAATGTCGAAGGTAGGCGGGAACGCCTGCCTTTTGTTTTATCCGGCAAGGGGGAAGGAAGTTTTCATGTTCACACAACGTTATTCGCCTGCCGAAATGGATCAATGGCACACTGCCGCGTGCGCCAACGCGACGCCGTGTACCTCTGACGCACCGCGTCATCACGCGCGCCGCACCGCAGGGGCAAAAGGGCAGGGCGAGCGCAACCCGTCCCGCACCTCCCAAACTGCCGCGACGCAAATTTCGGGACAGGTCTCCGCGAATCTTGGCGAATCTTACAAATCCGAATATTTCGCGCCGATTCGCTTGGATTCGCGCCGATTCGCGTTGGGCAAGTTTCTGTAGTCAAACATACCAATCGGTATGACCATCTCGAAATGACATTTCCTGCGTAAGGTGAGTTATGATTTAGGATTTATGATTGTGCGTTTGCGCGCGTTTGGAAAATCATAAATCACAAATCGAAAATCATAAATTGGAGTTATCATGCCAAAACTCGCAGGGGCACAAATTCTCTGGGAATGTCTTGTACGGGAAGGGGTTCATGTGGTGTTCGGGTACCCCGGCGGCGCGATCTTGCCCTCGTACGATGCCATGCTGCAATATCCGATTCACCACGTGCTCGTGCGTCACGAACAAGGCGCAACGCACATGGCGGACGGTTACGCGCGCGCGTCGGGACGCGTCGGCGTGTGTGTCGGCACGAGTGGTCCCGGCGCAACCAACATGGTGACGGGTCTCGCGACCGCGATGATGGATTCGATCCCGGTCGTCGCGATTACGGGACAGGTCGGCACCAAAGTCATCGGCAGCGACGCGTTTCAGGAAACGGATGTGACCGGCGTAACATTGCCGGTCACCAAGCACAATTATCTCGTCACACACGTCGAGGAACTGCCGCACGTAATTCGCGAAGCGTTTCACATCGCGCGTTCGGGGCGCCCCGGTCCGGTGTTGATTGATATTCCCAAAGATGTGCAGCTCGCGACGATGGATTTTGAATATCCGACCGACCCCATCGTGCTGCCCAACGCGCGCTTGTTGGAGCGCTTTGCGCCGACGGAATATTTTGAACGCGCGGCGGAAATGATTGCCCGCGCCGAACGCCCGTTGATTCTCGCGGGACACGGCATCCTGCTCAGCGGCGCGATGGACCAAGTACTCGAGTTCGCAGAGAAAACACATACGCCCATCGCGCTGACGCTGTTGGGGATTGGCGCGTTTCCGGCGGAGCATCCGTTGTGCCTCGGCATGATGGGCATGCACGGCGGTGTGACGGCGAACGAAGCTATTCAGGAAGCCGACCTTTTGCTCGCGATGGGGATGCGCTTCGACGACCGCGTGACGGGCAACCTGCGGACGTATTCGCCGTACAGCAAAAAGATTCATTTCGAAATTGATCCGTCCGAAATTAACAAGAATGTCAAGGTGGACGTGCCGCTGCTCGGCGATTTGAAGGAATCGCTGCTGAAATTGCTGCCGATGGTGCCGCCCAAACGCCACGACGCGTGGGTGAACCACCTTCAGGACGAAATGGAAACAAATCCGCTTCGCGATGTATTGGATTGGGAATCGCCCGACGGTTTGATGAGCGAACACGTCATGCACGATTTGTGGACGGCCACGCAAGGCGAGGCACGATGGGCTTTGCGCTGCCCGCGGCGATTGGCGCGAAATTCGCGTGCCCGGACAAAGAAGTGTGGGTGGTGGCAGGCGACGGCGGTTTCCAAATGACGATTGCGGAACTCGCGACGCTCGCGCAAGAGAAACTGAAAATCAACATTGCAATTATCAACAACGGCTATCTCGGCATGGTGCGCCAGTGGCAAGAATTTTTCTATGATGCGCGTTACGCCGCCACGCCGATGTTTTCGCCCGAATTTACAAAAATTGCGAACGCGTACGGCATTCCCGGTTATCTCGTGGACAATCGCGCAGACGTAATGAATGTGTTGGCAAAAGTGCGCGCGTCGCCCGGGCCCGCGTTGATCGAGTTCCGCGTCAAGATGGAAGACGCCGTGTACCCAATGGTGCCCGCGGGCGCGAATTTGAACGATATGATTAAACGGGAGAAAATGGCGCAGCCGTTGTGAGGGGTAGAGTGACGGGTGACGGGTGACGGGGAGCGGAGTTCCCCTCGTCACCCGTCACCCGTCACTCTTGACATTTATGAAACACACACTAGTCGCACTTGTCGAAGACAAACCCGGCGTGTTGAATCGCGTGGCGTCGTTGTTTCGCCGCCGCGCGTTCAACATCGAATCGCTAACCGTCGGGCACACCGACCAACCACACATTTCGCGCATGACGATTGTGATTGATTCGGACAATACCAGCGCGCACATCGTCGAAGCGAATCTGGCAAAACTCGTCAACGTCTTGGATGTGCAAGATGTGACGGCGTATGACACGATCTCGCGCGACCTTGCGCTCGTCAAGGTGCGCGCGGACGCGGCAGGGCGCGCCGAAATTGCGCAGCTCGCGGAAATCTTTCGCGCGAAAATCGTGGATGTCGCGCCGGATTCGGTGGTCGTCGAAGTAACGGGCGACGAAGACAAGATCGAAGGGCTGATCGAATTGCTGCGCCCGAAGGGCATTTTGGAAATGGTGCGCACCGGTCGCATCTCGATGGTGCGCGGTAATCAATTGGCGCAGCGCAAGAACGGGAACGGCAAATTTAGCGGTAACGGTCATTCCAACGGCAGCAGCGCGACGAGCGTGAGCTCTGTCTAGCGCGCGGAATGTTATGGCGCAGTTACGCCGTTAATGCGCAGTTGCACCGTTGAAGCGCAGTTGCACTGCGCGTCGCCCGACGGCAGTCTGCAATGCGTCCGATGAAGCGGACGCAGTTCGTCCGATGCATCGGCGCGCATTGCCACTGCCTCCGAACATTTAGCGCCAGGCGCGCCAATAAACGAATGAATTCGTTACTACTTTTCGCAACTTAACAATTGCATACCCCCCTTGAAATTATGCGCGCTCTGATTTAGAATTCCGCTACGCTGTGGCGCGTGCGGAAGGGCAAGCGCCGGACGCGCCGAGAGAGAACCAGCGAGTGAGGAGGTGAGCGCATCACTCTGATTGTGCCGCGTGTGTATTGATCTCTGTACGTGCGTAATTCACTACCCTGTTTTTTCCCGATTGCTCGAAGGAGGCAATTGTCATGGCAGACAAAGAAAAACAGCTCAAGGACATCATCGCCCAGGACGTTAAAGATTTGCACAATCTGGGCTATGCGCAGCAGCTGTTTCGTGAGATGGGCGGCTTTTCCAATTTCGCCATCTCGTTCACGATCATCTCGATTCTGACGGGCGCGATTCTGCTTTATGGTTATGGACTCAAGTTCGCCGGCCCGATTATCAATACGGTTGGCTGGCCCATCGTCAGTGTATTCACGCTCTGTGTCGCTGCCTCGATGGCGGAAATCGCGTCGGCATACCCGACCGCCGGTGGTTTGTACTATTGGGCGTTCCGCCTCGGCGGCAAGGGCTGGGCGTGGTTGACGGCGTGGATGAACATGATCGGACAAATCACCATTACCGCAGGCATCAACGTTGCGGCGGCGATTTACCTGATCGGTTTTATCACGCAAGTATTGGGCATTGACCCTGCCAGTGAGGTTTTTGCAGGGCTGCACTGGAGCGATTGGAATTTTTATCTGTTGGTGATGATTCTGATCATGATTCCCCAAGTCATCATCAATATCGCGGGCATCAAGATCGTCGAGGTCATGAACAACTTTAGCGTCTACTGGCACATTGCCGGTGTGCTCATCATCGCACTGTTGTTGACGATTTTTGGCGCGCATCACAATGATCTCGGATTCATGTTTTCGTTCGTCAACACCGTGAATCCGCTCGATGCTTCGTCCGTGCCATTGGTGCAAGGCGGCACTCCGGCGCCGGCATTGGTCATCGGACCCTGGACCATTCCATCGCCGTTGTTTTCGGTGATTCCGGGACTGGTTGGGCTTTACAGTGCGGCGCCATTCATTCTGGTGTTTGGTTTGGCGTTTTTGCAAGCGCAGTGGACGTACACCGGCTATGATGCTTCGGCGCACATGGCAGAAGAAACCTATCTCGCCCGCATGAATTCGGCGTGGGGTGTCTTTCTCTCGGTCGCCGTCAGCGCCGTCGTCGGTTACATTTTGATGCTGGCGTTAACGTGGTCTATCACCGACATTGCGGCAACCGCCAATGACCCGTATCCTGTTTTGTACGTGGTCCGCCAAAATCTGACACCGCTCTTTGCCAACCTCATCGGTGTCATCATCGCCATCGCAATGTGGCTGTGCGGCAACGGTTCGGTCACTTCGATGGCGCGCATGTGGTTCGCCTTTTCGCGCGATGGTGGGATGCCGGGCGCAGGAGTCCTCGGTCAGATCAATCACAAGTATCGCACCCCTGTGAACGCGATTCTTGTGACGAGTGTTCTGGCTGTGCTCATTACGGCGTACTCGGCGGCATATTTCGTAGTCACCTCGATTTCGACGATTACGCTATATCTCGCCTACATGTTTCCGACATATCTGAACTGGCGGAACAAGCGCAGGAATCAAGGCGAGCACACCAGCAACGTGAATGCGCCGTGGAATTTGAAGCAGTGGGGTCCCATTATCAACGTCATTGCGATGGTCTGGATCATTATCATCAGCATCCTCTTTGTTCTGCCGCCGAACGAATTGGTGCTGTGGACGATGGTGACGGTCGGAGTTTTGCTCGCAGTGTATTGGTTCGGTTTTGAGCGATCACGCTTCAAAGGTCCGCGCCACATGACCGAGAAGGAACTCAAAGACGTGGAAAAAGAATACGCAGTCTGAGGTGGTATAAGCGGGGAAAAAATACAACTCATCCGGTAGGCAACTCTGGTGAGCATTGGGCAATGTCGCTCTTGACTGACGCCCAATGCTCACTCTTTTAGGGAGCATTCATGGCAAAAATTTATTACGACAACCACGCCGATCTCGCGCGCTTGAAAGGACGCAGGGTCGCGGTGATCGGGTACGGCAGCCAAGGACACGCGCACGCGTTGAATCTACGAGACAGCGGCGTGGATGTGGTCGTCGCCTTGCACGCAGGTTCAAAATCGCGCGCGAAAGCGGAAGCGGCCGGACTGACGGTGAAATCCGTTTCCGACGCGGCAAAGGAATCACCAATCATCATGATTCTCACGCCCGATGTCGGACAAAAAGATATTTATGACCAAGAGATTGCGCCGCATATAACCGCAGGCAAAACGCTGATGTTCGGACACGGTTTCAACATTCGCTTCGGACGCATCGTGCCGCCAAAGGACGTGGACGTTTCGATGATTGCGCCCAAAGCGCCGGGGCATCGCGTGCGCGAAGTTTTCGTAGACGGCGGCGGCGTGCCGATGCTGCTGGCGGTGGAACAAGACGCGACGGGTCATGCCAAAGAAGACGCGCTGGCGTACGCCAAAGCATTGGGCGGCACGCGCGCGGGCGTTTTGGAAACGACATTCAAAGAAGAGACCGAGACCGATTTGTTTGGCGAACAAGCCGTGTTGTGCGGCGGCGTCAGCGCGCTGGTCAAAGCCGGATTCGAAACGCTCGTCAAAGCGGGCTATCAACCCGAAGTCGCATATTTTGAATGTATGCACGAACTCAAACTGATCGTGGACTTGATGTATCGCGGCGGTTTGAATTACATGCGCTATTCGGTCAGCGACACAGCCGAGCACGGCGATTACAGCGGCGGTCCGAAAATCATCACCGAAGAAACGCTGGGCGCGATGCACCAAATGCTCAGCGACATTCAGGATGGTACGTACGCGAAAGCATGGATCGCGGAAAACGAAAAAGGTCGCCCGTGGTTCAACGCGAAACGCGAAGAAGAGCGCAATTCGGAAATCGAACAAGTCGGCGCGGAACTGCGCGGCATGATGCCGTTCTTGAATCCGGTGACGATCAAGCCGGGGGATTGATTTATGATTGTTGATTTATGATTTATGATTTTTGCGCCACACTGCGGCGCGATCATAAATCATAAATCATAAATCCAAAATGGATAGCTGCGTTCGCATTTTCGACACGACGCTGCGCGATGGGGAGCAGTCGCCCGGCGCGTCGTTGACCAGTTCGGAAAAATTGGAAATCGCGCGCCAGTTGGCGAAACTCGGCGTGGATATTATCGAAGCCGGTTTTCCCGCCGCGTCGCCCGACGATTTGGAAGCGGTGAAACAAATCGCGCAAGAGGTCGGCAACCCCCCACCTAACCTCCCCCCGCACGCGGGGGGAGGCAGGGAGGGGGGGCGCACGCCGATTATTGCGGGGCTGGCGCGCGCCAACAAGAATGACATTGACAAATGTTGGGAAGCGGTCCAGCACGCGCAGCACCCGCGCATTCACACCTTTCTCGCGACGAGCGACATTCACCTCAAATACAAATTGAAAATGTCGCGCGAAGAGGTAGTCGAACGCGTGCGCGAAATGGTGAGTTACGCGAAAGCGTTGTGCGACGACGTGGAATTTTCACCCGAAGATGCAGGACGCAGCGACCCGGAATATCTGCTCGACGTGTTGGAAGTCGCCATCAAAGCAGGCGCGACGACGTTGAACATTCCCGATACGGTTGGTTACACGACGCCGCAGGAATTCGGCGCGCTCATCAAAGGACTCATCGAAAACACGCCCGGCGCGGACAGAGTGATCTGGTCGGTGCATTGTCACGACGATTTGGGTTTGGCGACCGCCAACACACTGGCGGGGGTGACGAACGGCGCGCGTCAAGTCGAAGTCACGATCAACGGCATCGGCGAACGCGCGGGCAATACTTCGCTCGAAGAAGTCGTGATGGCAATACACACGCGCCCCGCGCTGTTTGGTTTGCAGCACGGCGTTGACACGACGCAGATTTCGCGCGCCTCGCGCATGGTTTCCAATTTCACCGGCATTCCCGTCCAGCCGAACAAAGCCATCGTCGGCGCGAACGCGTTCGCGCACGAAGCGGGCATTCATCAAGACGGCATGTTGAAGAACAACATGACGTACGAAATCATGAAACCCGAAACGGTCGGGCTGACTGCGTCGCGTTTGGTGCTGGGCAAACATTCGGGACGCCACGCGTTAAAAGCGCGGTTGGTCGAACTGGGTTACAACTTGTCGAACGACGAACTCGATCAAGCGTTCGCGCGTTTCAAAGAACTCGCCGACAAAAAGAAGGTGATTACCGACGCGGATTTGGAAGCGCTCGTATCCGACGAAGTCGCGTCGCTGAACGAATTGTTTACGCTCGACGGAATGCAGGTCGTCTGCGGCACAATGGGCATGCCGACGGCGACGGTGCGCTTGCGCGATCCCGAAGGTAAACTGCACACGGTTGCGGCGATTGGGACGGGCCCGGTGGATGCCGTGTACAAAGCGATAGATGCCATCGTGAATGTGCCGAACACACTGCTCGAATTCAACATCCATGCCATCACCGAAGGGATTGACGCGATGGGGCAAGTGACCGTGCGCATTCAAGGCGCGAACGGCAAACACTTGCTCGACGCGCAAAAAGAATTGGACCGCCATCGCACGTTCGGCGGTTATGGCGCGGATACGGACATTGTGGTCGCGTCGGCGAAAGCGTATCTCGCCGCGCTGAACAAATTACTGATTGTGACACAGGCGCAAGAAAACGCGGCGAGTACGGAGATTGCGTTGATGGCGTGAGGGGAGTTGCCAACGGATGGGGAAACGGATGAGCGGATGGAACGCGCGCATCCGCTTATCCGCTTTCAAATCCGTTGTCCGCGACGTGGCAAACGCAGGAAAACGCCATGAGCAGTGAGTTGGCGTTGAGCGCGTGAGTGGAGCTGCTGCCAACGGATGGGGAAACGGATGAGCGGATGGAACGCGCGCATCCGTTTATCCGCTTTCAAATCCGTTGTCCGCGACGTGGCAAGCGCAGGAAAACGCCATGAGCAGTGAGTTGGCGTTGAGCGCGTGAGGGGGGGCTGCCAACGGATGGGGAAAACGGATGAGCGGATAGGGCGCGCGCATCCGTTTATCCGCTTTCAAATCCGTTGTCCGCGACGTGGCAAACGCAGGAAAACGCCATGAGTAGTGAGCTGGCGCTGAGCGCGTGAGGGGGGGCTGCCAACGGATGGGGAAAACGGATAAACGGATAGGGCGCGCGCATCCGTTCCTCCGCTCTGTGAACCCGCTAACGGCGATGTTGCAGACGTAGGAAAATGCTGGGGGGACAGAAATCGCGTTAACGGTATGAATTGGCGCTAACGACGTACGCGGATTTGCGCGAGCAGCGCGCCGCACGCCGCCGCACTCATGCCAAGAATCTGTTGTAGCGTAAACGTTTCGCCTAAAAAAACCCACGCCAGAATTGCAATTTGTACGAGCAGGGTGCTGTTGATGATGGACGACTGCATCGCGGTGAGCGAACGCAATGTGTGATTCCAAAGCGTAAAAGCGACGGCAGTATTGACAATTGCCAGCCAAAAGATAATCAACCAAGAATCGAGCTGGAGCGCGGGCACGCCGTTCGTGACAATACCGGCGCAGAGCAAAAGCAAACTTCCGATGCCCATGCTCAGCGCGGTGAGTGAAAGGGCATCCAAGCTCTGTGCGCGATTCATGTGTCGTCCTAAAACGGCGGAAGATGCACTCGCGAGCATTCCGATGAATGCGATGCCGATGCCGAACAATTGATTAAAGACAATTTCAAATGGAACAAAATACAATGCAACGCCGGTCAGATTCAATGCAAGGCCGAACCACTGAATGGGCGTTGGAGGTTCACGCAGCCAGAGGATGCCAAAAATCACGACGACAAACGGCGTGAGATTAAGAATCAAACTCACGCTGACAGCGGGAAGAAGCGCCAACGCAACAAACTGTGCGCCCTGAGTAACTGCATAGTACATCACGCCGAGCAGAGTAATTTGCAGCCATTGTCTCTGTGTGAGTTTTTGTATCGCTGTCCAGCGCGAACGGATGAAGACAAAAGGAAACAATAATAGAAACGCGAGACTGTAGCGCAATCCTGCAAATGTCAGAGGCGGAACATCGGCAAGCCCGAATTTAATCAAGACCCACGATGTCGCCCACAGGAAGGTTACAAAGAGTGCGAGGAGCGCAGCACGATAGCGCGTCACGATTGACACACATGACAATATAAAAGGACTCGAGAATTTGTCAATGAATCCGAAACCACAAACGCTTTTTGAAAAAATCTGGGACGCGCATGTCGTCTTCGCACGTCATCACGCCGATTCGGAAGGTACAAGCGACCTTACAAAGCGTGATGACGTGCGAAAACAAAACGAAGGCGCGCCCGCGATTTTGTATATTGATTTACAGCTCGTTCACGAAGTCACGTCGCCGCAGGCATTTACCGAAATTCGCCAGCGCGGGTTAAAGGTGCGCCGACCCGACCGCACCGTTGCGACAGTGGACCATTCGATTCCCACGTACGACCGTTCGCTGCCGATTCAAGACGCGCTCGCCGCAAAACAACTCGACATCATGTACGAAAACGCGCGCGATTTCGGCATTCGCATCTATGACCGCAATCACGACAAGCAAGGCATCGTGCATGTCATCGGTCCCGAACTCGGACTTACACAGCCGGGCATGACGATTGTTTGCGGCGATTCGCATACATCCACGCACGGCGCGTTCGGCACACTCGCGTTCGGCATCGGCACGAGCGAAGTGGCGATGGTGTTGGCGACGCAGACACTTTTGCAGCGCAAACCGAAAACGATGAATGTGAAAGTTGATGGGGCATTAGGGCAAGGCGTTACTGCGAAGGATATTATCTTGGCGCTCATTGCCAAAATCGGTGTGGACGGCGGCACGGGTCACGCGGTTGAATACAGCGGCTCGGCAATTCGCGCGCAAATGATGGAAGGGCGCATGACGATTTGCAACATGTCCATCGAAGGCGGCGCGCGGGCGGGCATGATTGCTCCAGACGATGTAACCTTCAGTTACATCGCTGAGCGCGAATTTGCACCGAAAGACGCGGAGTGGGACGCGGCGGTGGCGCGTTGGAAACAATTGCCGACGGACGAAGGCGCGCCATACGACGCGGTGGTGGAACTCGACGCAAACGCGTTGGAACCGATGATAACTTATGGGAACAATCCCGGCATGGGCATTCCCATCACGGCGCGCGTTCCCGACCCGGACGCGTTGGGCGATCATCACCAAAAAGCCGCGCTGCGCAAAGCATTGCAATACATGGATTTACAGCCGGGAAAATCGCTGCTCGGTCATCCGGTGAATGTTGTGTTTATTGGTTCGTGCACCAATTCGCGTATCGGCGATTTGCGTCTCGCGGCAAATATGATGAAGGGAAAACGCGTTGCAGAAAACGTGCGCGTGATGGTCGTCCCCGGTTCGCAGCAAGTGAAACGGCAAGCGGAACAAGAAGGACTGGACAAGATTTTCAAGGAAGCGGGCGCGGAGTGGCGCGAAGCGGGATGCAGCGCATGTATTTCGATGAATGGCGATGAAGTGCCGGCAGGCGGATATTGCGTGAGTACGTCCAACCGAAATTTTGAAGGACGACAGGGCAAGGGTGCGCGGACGATGTTGGCTAGTCCAATAACTGCGGCAGCCACGGCGATTAACGGCGTGGTGACGGATCCGCGCACGGTGTTGTCTTGAAAAAGGTGAAATCGTAGTGACGAATTTATTCGTTCCCCTGTGCGGACGAATAAATTCGTCACTACGAAACTCTTGATGGAATCGATCAAATCATTCACAGGCAAAACGGTCGCGTTACCGCACACCGACGTGGATACCGACCAAATCATCCCTGCGCGCTATTTGAAGGTGACGGACAAAAAAGGGCTGGGCGAAGTTGTGTTTTACGATTGGCGTTACGACGCGGACGGCAAGCCCAAAGACGATTTCGTTTTGAACAAACCCGCAGCGCAAGGGGCAACCATACTGGTTGCAGGGCACAATTTCGGCTGCGGCAGTTCGCGCGAACACGCGCCGTGGGCGTTGACCGGCTTTGGGTTTCAGGCGATTGTGTCAACACAGTTCGCCGATATTTTTCGCAACAATTCGTTAAAGAATGGACTGCTGCCCATCGTCGTTGACAAAGCTACGCACGAACAATTGCTCGACCTCGCCGCCGAAGACCCCGATTTGCAATTGAGCGTTGACCTCGAAACGCAAACACTCACTTTGCCGGACGGACGCAAGGTCGAATTTCCGATTGATTCATTCAGCAAAGAATGTTTGTTGAACGGCGTGGACGAACTCGGTTATCTTTTGCGCCAAACGGACGCGATTGAGCAATACGAAAAGGCGAATAACAAGTAGACAATGAAAAACATCCAAATCTACGACACCACCCTCCGCGACGGCACACAGCGCGAAGGTCTTTCGCTCACGGCGAATGACAAACTGCGCGTCGCGCAATTGTTGGACGATCTTGGCGTCGCGTACATCGAAGGCGGCTGGCCCGGCTCGAATCCAAAGGACGTGGAATTTTTCCAACGCGCGAAATCTTTAACCTTAAAGAATGCGCGCATTGCCGCGTTCGGGTCCACGATGCGCGTCGGCGGTAAGCCCGAAGATGACGCGAACGTGATGGCATTGCTTGACGCCGCAACGCCCGTGTGTACCGTCGTCGGCAAAACGTGGACGCTGCACGTCGAACAAGTGTTGCGCACGACGCAGCCAGAAAATTTACGTCTCATCCGCGAAACGCTCGCGTATTTAAAAGCGCGCGGGCGCGAAGTGATTTACGACGCGGAACATTTTTTCGACGGTTTGCGCGCAAATTCCGAATACGCGTTGGCGACGCTCGGCGCGGCGTTGGAAGGCGGCGCGGATTCGATTACCTTGTGCGACACGAACGGCGGCACATTGCCATGGCAAATTCAAGAAGCGATCAAGCAAGTGCGGGCGCGATTCTCGGACGCAGTGATTGGGATTCACACACACAATGACGGCGAGCTCGCGGTCGCGAATTCTTTGGCGGCGGTGCAGTGCGGCGCGGTACAGGTGCAAGGCACGATTAATGGTTACGGCGAACGCTGCGGCAATGCGAACCTTATTGCCATCATCGGCGATTTGGAAATCAAGATGGGCTATTCATGTTTGCCCGAAGGCAACCTGGAAAAATTGACGACGATTGCGCGTTCCGTTTCGGAAATTGCCAATATCGCGCCCGACGATTTTGCCGCGTATGTGGGGCGCAACGCGTTCGCGCACAAGGGCGGCATTCACGTCGCCGCGCAGCGCCGCAATCCGATGGCGTATCAGCACGTTGACCCCGAATGGGTTGGCAACGCGACGCACGTCGTCGTGTCGGAACTTTCGGGGCGCGGCAATTTGTTGAGCAAAGCCGATGAGTTGAATTTGAAAATAGACGAGCGCGATCCGCGCATCGTCCACGTCTTGCAGCAAATCAAAGACAAGGAAGCCGCGGGCTATCACTTTGAAGGCGCGGACGCGTCGGTGGAACTGTTGTTGTTGCGCGCCGATCCGTATTACACCCCCCCCTTTGAATTGATTGATTACATGACCGTAGTCGAACATCGGCAGGGGCGCGGCATGGTTGCGGAAGCGAGCGTCAAGCTGCGTGTAAACGGCGAGATAGTACACACGGCGGCAGAGGGCAATGGTCCCGTGAACGCGATGGACATTGCGACGCGCAAAGCATTGGCGCAGCATTATCCGGCGATTGAAAATTTCAACCTTGTGGACTATAAAGTTCGCATTCTCGACGGACACGCGGCGACCGGCGCGACCACGCGCGTGTTGATCGAGACCGCGAATCACCAACGCCGCTGGAGCACCGTCGGCGCGAGTACGAATATCATTGACGCGAGTTGGCTCGCGTTGCAGGATGCGATTGAATATGGCGTCATGGTCGCGCAAAAAGACTAGAGACTAGAGACGAGAGACTGGAGACTGGAGACTGGAGATTGAGAGAGGGAGAGAGGGAGAGAGGGAGAGAGCAGTAATCAGTGAACAGTCATCAGTCATCAGTCATCCGTTGCCAGTCATCAGCGAGCAGTTACCAATAATCGGGGTTTGCGATTTGCGATTTGCAATCAGAAATCAAAAATCAGAAATCAGAAATGAATTTCCACATTGTTACTCTCCCCGGCGACGGCATCGGACCCGACGTGACACATGAAGCGGTGCGCGTGCTGCAAGACATCGCGGAAAAATTCGGACACACGTTTACATTCGAGGCGCACCGAATCGGCGGCAACGCAATTGACGCGACAGGCAGCGCGTTGCCGCAAGAGACGCTCGACGCGTGCTTGAAAGCGGACGCGGTGCTGCTCGGCGCGGTCGGCGGACCGAAATGGGATGACCCACGCGCGAAAACGCGTCCCGAAGATGGACTGCTTGCGATTCGCAAAGGGCTTGGGCTTTACGCGAATTTGCGCCCCGTGAAACCGCATCCCGCGCTCGCGTTCGCGTCGCCGCTGCGCGAGGAAAAAATTCACGGCGTGGATTTTATCGTCGTACGTGAATTGACCGGCGGTTTGTATTTTGGCGAACCGAAAGAGCGGCGCAAAGCAAACGGGCACGTCAGCGCGGTGGACACGCTGGAATATCACGATTACGAAATTCGCCGCATCGTAGACCTCGCGTTCAAACTCGCGCGACCGCGCAAGAAAAAACTGGCGAGCGTGGACAAGGCGAACGTGCTCGCGTCGTCGCGTTTGTGGCGCGAAATCGCGACCGAAATGGCGGCGGATTATCCCGATGTGAAACTCGATCACGTGTTGGTGGACACCGCCGCGATGCGTCTCGTGACCGCGCCCGCGTCGTTCGACGTGATTGTCACAGAAAACACGTTCGGCGATATTCTCACCGACGAAGCGGCGGTGTTGGTCGGCTCGATGGGTTTGCTGCCCAGCGCGTCGCTCGGACAAGGCACGATCGGTTTGTACGAACCGATTCACGGTTCCGCGCCGGATATTGCCGGAAAAGGGATTGCGAACCCGCTCGGTTCCATTCTCAGTGCGGCAATGTTATTGCGCCACTCGCTGCACTTGGAAACCGAAGCCGTGACGATAGAGCGCGCGGTGGAACGCGCGTTGACCGACGGCTGCCGCACGGCGGACATTGCGCGCCAAGGCGAACGCGTGCTGAACACGACACAGATGACGGACGAGGTGATAAAGAGAGTGCAATAGTGCAATCGTGCGGTAGTGAGTTAGTAACACTATCGCACTATCGCACTAGCTCACTATCGCACTATGCGCGTAGCATTCCAGGGTGAACCGGGCGCGTATTCCGAAGCGGCGGCGCTGCAGCATTTTGGCGCGGGCGCGGAAACAGTTCCGTGTGAAACATTCGACGATTTGTTTGCGCGTGTCGCGTCGCGCGACGCGGATTGCGCGATGGCGCCGATTGAGAATTCGCTCGCGGGCAGCATTCATCAAAATTATGATTTGCTGGCGCGACATGCTTTACATATCGTCGGCGAACATGTCTTGCGCGTCGAACATTGCCTGATTGCGGCGCACGGCGTGACGCTTGACGACGTGCAATTGGTCATGTCGCACCCGCAGGCGTTGGCGCAATGCGATCACTATATTCGCGCGCACGGCTGGAAGCGCGAGGTGGGGTACGACACGGCGGGCTCGGTGAAAATGCTTCAAGCGTCGGGGAAACGCGATACGGCGGCGATTGCATCGGAACGCGCGGCGCAAGTGTATGCGATGCAAATTCTTGCGCGCAATGTCGAAGACAATCCACAAAACTTTACGCGTTTTCTGGTGCTGGCGCGTGAACCGGTGGAACCCGTGCAGCCGTGTAAAACTTCGATTGTGTTTACGCTGCACAATGTGCCCGGCGCGTTGTTCAAAGCATTGAGCGTGTTTGCCCTGCGCGACATTGATTTGACGAAAATCGAATCGCGTCCAATTCCCGGCGCGCCGTGGGAATACATGTTCTATCTGGATTTCGCCGAAAGCGCGTATGAGGAACGCGGCAAGCGCGCCCTTGCGCATCTTGCAGAAATCGCCAGTATGCTGCGCGTGTTCGGTTCGTACCCGCGCGCGGAAGGGAACGGGAAATGATTTTGATTGATGATTGCTGACTTCTGATTTATGATTTGTCCCGATGGCGACTGTTCCAATCAACAATCAGAAATCAGAAATCATAAATTCCCAGAGGGGTCTCATGGAATCGCAATTTACGTGGATGAACGGGCGACTCGTACCTACCGCGCAAGCGACCGTTCCTTTTTTGACGAACGCGCTGCATTACGGCACGGCGGTGTTTGAAGGCATTCGCAGTTACAATACCGAACGCGGTCCGGCGATTTTTCGTTTGCGCGACCATATCCAGCGGTTGGTCAATTCCGCGCGCGTGCTGGGCATCAAGCAGCTCCCGTTCGAACTCGATGTGTTGATTGACGCCGCCAAAGAAACCGTGCGCGCCAACCATTTCACCGATTGCTACGTGCGCCCGCTGATTTATCTTTCGTCCGGCGGTTTCAATTTGAATGTGGACTTTGCGTCGGTGGGCGTCGGCATTGCGGTGTGGGAATGGCACCAGTACATGGGCCCCGAGGCATTGGCAAAAGGCATCCGCGCCAACATTTCGTCGTTCACGCGCCATCACGTCAACGTGATGATGACCAAAGCGAAAATTTCCGGCAATTACGCGAATTCGTTTCTCGCGCGTACGGAATCCATGCGCCTCGGTTTCGACGAAGCGATCATGCTGGACCCGCTCGGCAATGTCGCAGAATGCACGGGCGAAAATTTATTTCTCGTGCGCGGCGGCAAAATCTATACGCCGAATGTGAATACGGTGCTGGAAGGCATCACGCGCGATTCGTTGGTGACGATTGCGCACGATTTGGGTTATGAAGTGATCGAGATGCCGCTTTCGCGCGACCAGTTGTATATCGCCGACGAGGTGTTTGTGTGCGGCACGGCAGCCGAAGTGATTGGCTTGCGCGAAATTGATTTCCGCACGATTGGCTCCGGCGAATCGGGACCCATCACGCGTCACTTGCAGCAAGTGTTTCATCAAGTGGTGCGCGGGCAAGAGCCGCGTTACGCGGAATGGCTTGATGCGGTGAATGCGCCGCTCATGTCACAACCAGCGAGTGCGGTTCCGGCGGAGTAATAAAGAGTGGATAGAGAATAAAAAAACACCTACTCTCGTTTTGAGGGCTGGTGTTTTTGTTTTGAGTAGAGAGCGCTTAACGGTTGGCGTTAGTGGCGTGTGGGGCGGGCGTGGACAAGGTTTGGGAGCAGAAAGAACTCAAAGCCAGAAAAATGCCTGTACATCGCGCAGCCTCCCACATGTCCGCTCCACGCTGTGTTGGGCGTTTTTTGTTTTCACAGGACTATATGCTTTGAAGTTGCTGGCGTATCAAAGTGCTTAACTTTTGCACGACTTCATTAAACGTGGTGGACGGTAACTTGCAAGCAAATTCCGCTTTTCTTGCTTTCCAATCAAGGCTTTTCACCTGGTCAGATAAAATTGCTCCGCTGACTTCCAAACCATCAGGTATTTTGACTTAAAGGATATCCTTTGACCTGGCTTGTGATGGGGCAGAGAATGGCTAAACCAACTTTTCGGTTATAAGCCGCTGGCGATAAAACTAACGCTGGTCGGTGTCCTGCCTGCTCATGCCCTGCTTGCGGACTAAACGTAATCCAAACGATGTCGCCGCTATCAGGAATATACGCCATGTTTCACCAGGCTTCATTTCCTACGGCAGAGCCAGTATCAATTTCGTGATGGATATTGTTTTTGTTGATACCTGCCAATAATTCTTCAAGCCTCCAACTCGGTGAAACAACTGGCGTAATGATAATTTGACCCTCAACAATGGTAATTTCCACGAAGGAATCATTTTCCAACTGAGCGTCGAGAGCAAATGCTTTTGGTATGCGTAGGGCAAGACTGTTGCCCCATTTTTGAACTTTTGTGAGCATACGGTGGTCTCCTTTCGGTATCTACAACAAAGATACACCTTTTTACTCGATCAATCAAGTTCTTTTTTCGTCGTGCAAGGGCACGCCGAACGGTTTGCGTTAGCGGCGGCTGGGCGGGCGTGGACTCTGTTTGGAAGCAGGAAAACTCGAAGTCAGAAAAATGCTCCTAAATCGCGCAGACTCCCACACGTCAGGTGCACGCTTTGTTAGGCGCACTCTTTGAACGCCAACAAACTTGCTCGACAATGAACTACAACCCCTATGGATAAGATTTTACCCACAACTGTGGCTTCCTTGCGCGAAATATGATTTGCGTCTATTCGGTTACCAATCACCTGCATATTCGAGATTGTAAGGCTTTGTGATATTTTCTAGGCTCATGCGCCTGAGTTCCACCAATTGGCGGATGTGGAGATTGTCATGCGCGACCCAACAGGCGAACATCTCTCCCGCGCTGATTGTGCGGTACTCAGTTGTATAGGTTTTCTCCCAATCTGGATTCAGTAATCCCTTGAGCCATGCCAATGATTTTTCACGTTCGACAAAGAATTTTTCCTGCATCTCAACGAAGTTCTGCTCGTTATATTTTCGTTTGGTTACCCAGCCTTCGGTGTCAATCGCATGCCATTCTTCATTTTGGCGGTGAAGAATGAAATCGAGATGTTCTCGAAAATCTTCGCGCTCTTCATCGTACAAGTGACACACCACTTCGAGAATCGACCACGACTCCGCACTTGGTTTGAGGCGTGCTGCCTCTGGTGCGATTCCTGACAATAAAGCACGGATCATCTCTGTGCTATTTTGAAGTTCCTGATAAAAAGTGCTAAATTCCATGTTACCTCTTTCTTTATTTGCATATGATGGCACGGGGTGTGCGGGGATGCAAGAGGAGTTCTTGACATCCGTGGCGCAGATCAAAAAGAAGCTTCGCCTTGACATGGATTCTGCTTCTGTGCGCCTAACGGCCTCGAGATGAGCCGCCCGGCCAGCTCTTCGAACCTATCGTAGACCCGATTCGCCGCAGCTGGCCGGGTCGGCTCCATCGAGTTGTTAGGCAGCATCCTCTTATCCCGAGAGTGTGGTGCGGTGGAGCAGGTCCATCGGGAGTCGTCTCATCCGATAAACAGACATTGTCTGCAGGAGGAACGTTCCAGGAAGCGTGAACTCCAGGAGTTGGGTCACCTCATGGTCGGACACGGGGGACCGGCTCCTGAGGGTGCAATGCGGCTTGTACGGGAAGGGGCTCTCCTTGAAGAGGATGCCCGAGGCGGCAACCTGATTGTGGAGACGCTGGAATGGGGTTTCGTTGGCCAGGGTGAGGACGAAGATGTCGGTTCCCGGGAAGCGAAGGACGGTGCCGAACGCGGCCTCGATTGGAGCTGTCTTGGCCGCAATCTGGTCGAGGAGTCGGTAGACTTCCTTCGGGCTTTGGCCGCGTGACAATACCCCGACGCCACTGGAGCCGGCGATAGTGATCTCTGTGGGAAGGGATGCGCGGAAGACATCACGATGCTTCTCTCGAACGGCCATAACGGCCTCGGCCACAGGGGAAGGCACATCCAGGACAATGTAAGTCTCAAATTGGAAAGTGTCTTCGAGCATTGAAATCCCCTGGAGATCCGGATGGCGCATGACCGATGGGGCAAGCACGCGG
Source organism: Chloroflexota bacterium (assembly GCA_016209205.1). Taxonomy (GTDB): domain Bacteria; phylum Chloroflexota; class Anaerolineae; order UBA4142; family SHND01; genus SHND01. Next base: position 1,595 of record JACQWQ010000151.1, on the reverse strand, counting down.
GATGCTGCCTAACGGTCGGGTTCAGGCGCGTTGCGGGTGTCAAAGACTCCTTCGCGGGCAAGACTCGCCAGAAGTACACGAGCCTTCGCTAGGGCGCAGCAGTAGCCCCGTCGCCTGCATGCCGTGTTGGGCAGCCGTTTGCCACGAAGTTGACGCCCATTACAGGGTCAGGTGGACACCAAGCTGTTGCAGGATTCCTAATTCATCAGCCTCGTGCCACATCTCAACAACCTTGCTACCAGCGATTCTATCTACAGCAATGCCCGTCCATGCCACCTGTTTGCCTGTAGGAGCAATTCCATAATACTCGCCTTGGTGTGTGCCACGCATCGTCACACGGCTTACTACTTTGTCACCTTCGGCAATCTGGTCTTCAATAATGAGGTTTGCGTCAGGAAAGGCTCGTCGCCAAAAGGTGGCTAGTTGCATTGGCTCAATGCGCTTACCGTTGAAGTACACACCTTCCTTATCGAAGTAGTTGTCTATCGCGGCCAAATTACCTTTGTTCAGGATTTCTTCCATGTAGCCGCGAACAATAGTTTTGTTGTCTTCTGCTGACATAGGACTTTCTCCGTCGCGAGCTACTTCATGTAGCGATTTATCATGAGCGCGAAGGTGAGACAGGCTGCCCAACGGCTCGCGCTTCAGCCGCCGTGCGGGTCTGGCAAGACGCGTTTCAACCGCAACCGCCTGCGCTGGCAAGTCAACGTGGATTGGCGCGTACGTAGCACGGTCGGCTGCAAGCGCTGGTTAGCCGCGGTCCACCGGTTGCACAACAGTCCCTTCCTTGCTCCACGCCGCACTTTGTTCAACCTCGACGCCATTGTTCCACAACTCGTATTCACTCAAATCCATTTCATCATCCCAAGATATGCCATACCCTCCAGGATCGACTGTGACCGCCTTGCAGAAGGCTTCGTGTTTCAACAACTGAAAGCGATCAAGATTCAGGATCCTCTGGCAGTCATACACCTTTTGGACTCCGTTGACAAATGTTACCAGTAGGTGTCTCCCTTTTAGAGGTGTCACCGATTTTATTCTTGGAACATTCATATCACTACTCCAATCCAGGCAATCGCTTGAACTCATTACTATTCCACATCCGTAGCAGTTCTTGTTGATATTGTGTGCCCCATTCCCTGACCAGTCTTTGGGCTCGCACAGGCAAATCGCCTTCAAGCATTTCGAGTGTTTGGATATCAAAGACGGCATTGTGCTCGCCATAGACGGCATGAAAGTGTGGGACGCCATGCTCGCTCCGACTGAAGTACATCTTGATGATGACTCCATAGAATCGTGCTATCACTGGCATGCGAATATCTCCTTGTCAAATGAGCGGCTAACTACGGATTATGCCGCACTTTCGCCGCATAATCCCCATTATCATAGACTGCAATTCTGCGGTATAATTGTATTAGGCAACAGGTAGTTGCACATTTCGACCTGCTTGAGTCGAGATTTCTGGCGTGAAATGGCTACCTCAAATCTACGCGTCAGTGTGCAACATGCGACTGCCTAATACGAATTCTGTGGTATAATCCGCCCAAATTCTGGATTATACTGCTCTTTGGTGTGATTCAGTTGCAGAACCTGAA
>JACQWQ010000066.1 GCA_016209205.1 Chloroflexota bacterium | reverse complement strand
TGCCCTTCTCCCACCGGGCGAGGGGAGACTGGCGCGGGAATCGAAATGCCCTGCCCTTCTCCCACCGGGCGAGGGGAGACTGGCGCGGGAATCGAAACGCCCTGCCCTTCTCCCACCGGACGAGGGGAGACTGGCGCGGGAATCGAAATGCCCTGCCCCTCTCCCACCGGACGAGGGGAGACTGGCGCGGGTGCAGGTACAGCACTCGGCGCAACAGCAGGCGCGGGTTTGTAAGATAGCGCCGACGGAACGGAGGGAACTGCTTTTTTCGCCTCTATCGCTTTTTGCACATCGCGCTCGACGATACATCCGCCGGGTCCGGTGCCCTTGAGCATGGCAAGGTCAATGCCTTCGGCTTTCGCCATGTTGCGCGCAATCGGCGACGCTTTGATGCGCCCGTTCTCTTGCGGCGCGGCTTGGATTGCGGCAGCCGGGGCGGCGGTTTCTTGCGTAGGCGTTTGTGTGGCAGTCGCGGGCGCTGCCTCTTTTTGTCTTTCCGCTAGAGTCGGAGCGGTGGTGGGCGCGCCAACGCTCTCGCCCGGCGCGGCGATTACTGCAATCGGCGTATTCACCGCAACCGTGTTGCCCGGCTCGACGAGAATTTGCGCAAAGATGCCATCAACCGGCGCCGCCAAATCCACCGTTGCTTTTTCCGTTTCAATTTCGCCAATCGTTTCGCCGCGTGTGACCTTGTCGCCAATGTTTTTGAGCCACCGCGAAACTTTGCCTTCGGTCATGTCAAAGCCCATCGAGGGCAGCGTGACGTTGGTTGACATCAGAAATCAGAAATTAGAAATTAGAAATTAGAAATTAGAAATTGGATTCGTGTTCATCTCCAATCTCCAATCTCCAATTTCCAATCTATGCCAGCATTTCCTTTACTTGTTCCGCGACGCGCGCTTCGTCGGGGAACGAAAGTTTTTCGAGATTCGGCGCATAAGGCAGCGGGACTTCTTCCTGCGTCAAGCGTTCCACCGGCGCATCGAGATAATCAAACACTTCGCGGCTGATGCGCGCGGCGACTTCGGCGCTGACGCCAAACGTCATCCAATCTTCCGTCAATACCAACGCGCGATGTGTTTTGCGCACCGACGCGTACACCATATCCCAATCCACCGGACGCAAGGAACGCAAATCAACCACCTCGATCTCGATGCCTTGTTTCGCCAAATCGTTCGCCGCATTCAGCGCGACGTGAACCATGCGCGAGTACGTGACGATGGTCAAATCCTTGCCCTGTCGTTTCACATCCGCGACGCCAAAGGGCACGCGAAATTCGCCGCGCGGCACGTCGCCTTTTTCGCCGTACAGACGCGAATGCTCGATAAACACCACCGGATTTTGCGAATACAACGCGGTGGTCAACAAACCTTTGGCATCGTACGGCGTCGCAGGCATCACGACGATGAGCCCGGGCAAATGCGCGAACCATCCTTCGAAGGATTGCGAATGCGTCGCCGCGAGTTGCCCCCATCCGGCGGCGGTGCGAATGACCACCGGCGCGCGCATCGTGCCGCCAAACATCGAATGAATTTTCGCGGTGTTGTTGACGATTTGGTCAATCGCGATGAGCGCGAAATTGATGGTCATGATTTCGGCAATCGGTTTCAAGCCGCCCATCGCTGCGCCGGTCGCCACGCCGATGATGCCCATTTCCGCAATCGGCGTATCAATCACGCGCTTGCCGCCGAATTCGTCGTACAGACCGCGCGTGACGGCGTACGTGCCGCCCCACACGCCGACCTCTTCGCCCATGATGACGACCGTGTCATCGCGTTTCAGCGCTTCGCGCATGGCTTCTCTCAGCGCGTCGCGATACGTCATTTGAATCGTCTCTGTCATTGTTCAAGGATAAGAGCTGACATAGTACATCACAAATTGGGGCTGTCATTGCGAGATGCCCATCACGCCCGCGCGTGATGAGTATCTCGCAATGACAAATTGGGCTGAACGCTTACCGCGAATCTTTGCGATTCGTTGCGAACTCGGTTCGCGCGCGCACGTTGTGTGGTTGTCGACGCGATGGTTCGTTGCGTCGGATACGACGCGAGCGCTCACTACAAGTTTCAATCGCTTGTCACGTCACTTGTCACATTTTCCGATGCGAGCCATTCCAACCAGCGTCCCAGATGATCGCAAATGGCGAGGGGTTGTTCCGTGGCAACGCCGTTCTTGTAGCGGGTCAAGGTCATGAGCGCGGGCCAATCGCTCGGTTCGAGGGCAAGGTCAAAGAGACGTCGTCCCGCGCTCAATTCGCCCAACATCGCAAAATAGCGCGCGCGGTCGCGGTCGGAAAATTGATTCAAGACGAAACTGTGAAAGAGCAGCACCGGTGTTTGCGGGGCAATCGCATCCAGCGCGCGCGGCACGGCCTCCAGCGCGTTGCCGGCAATGACAAGGGGGGGGTGATGCTGCGCCAGCGCGATGGCTTTTTCAAGACGACGCGCCCGTTCGATTTGTTCGGGATAAACCAACGCGCGCAGCCACAGCATGGCATCCTCATTCAACACATCGCGCGGATCCAAGTCAATTCCGAACCGCATCGAGACCGGCGGAAGCGTACTGTCGAGCGGCGGACGCGCGTTGCCGCGCAATTCGCAGGTGAGCACGATGTCAGAGGCGGGATCGCCGTACAAGTTTCCATTGCCGTAGCTGTAGGCGTAGCGGTCCCAAAATAAATTCAAGCCCGCGCTCGCGCCGACTTCGATGGCAATGAACGCTGCGCCGCCGAGCTGCCTGGACAGGACTTGAAACGCAGGCAAAAAGTAACTGCACCGTCCAATCTCATTCACCTGCACGCTGCGCGTGCGCAAAAGTTTTGCCATCTCGTTATAGTGCGTCAGGCAGAATTTGCGAAACACAGGATAGGGGTCGTCGCGCGTATTGGCTTCGGGCGCCAAGTCCGGGAAGAATTGGCGTAAGGGATGTTGGGCATTTTCCGGCTTCATGAGCAAATAGTGAACGGCGGAAAAAAAGAGATTGGGCGCGGGTTGATTGGGTGGAATGTTGGATGCCAGGACCAGCAATTTGCCGTCGCCGATCAATTCACGCGACAGGCGAAAGTATAGTGAGGTTTCGTCTCCGTAGACGTTGCGTGCATTCCACTCGATACGCGGAATTAACTTGTGCTTTTCGGGCGCTTGCAGCGGGTTGCTCATAATATCCCATTGCGCCCGGGCGCCGGGGAAAAATGCGGGGAGAAAGGCGACGCGTATGACACCCCCCCGAGGTGAAACAAGCGTAGGACTTGTACTCGCGCGCGATTGTAGCACAAGTGCAAAGGCGCATCAATGAGAACTTTTCTGGCGATTACTCACAGCTTGTTATAGCGCAGTTGGACTGCGCGTTCCCCCGACGGCAGTACGACTGCCTCCTAACAATTGTGGCTAACCACCAGTACTTTTCTGCGGTTTGTCATTCAGAGTCCCGAGTGCAACACCCTTTGGGTCTCAGCGAAGGCGCTTCCATCAATCATCTCACGCAACTCGCCGCGCTGTAAAAGGGAAACCGCGAATCGGCGCGAATAAAAAAGCCCGACGCGCGCATGCTATTTGCCGAAACAATTCTTCATCCCAGAGCGTCATTGACACGACGCGAACTCGCGTTTATGTTAAAGGCATGATGCTGCGAATCCCTTATGTCGTCGCAATTCTCATCGTAATGTCGCTTGGGCAGTTTCTCCCGCACGCGAACGCCCAAGTTTCATTGCGTCGTCTGACGACAACGGGCGATGTGCTGGAATTCGTCTGGGCGCCGCGCGGGGATGCTCTATATGTTACGCGCGCGGGCAGGGCATTGAATCTGTCGTCGACGCGCACGCAAATGACCGGGGACTTGTATCGGGTTACCCTCGCGAATGCCCAAAACGAACTCTTGGCGCAGAACGCAAACCACGCGCGTCCCTCGCCATCGGACGATGAAATCGCGTTCACGCGTTTGAATCAATCTGGTTCGGCGCGTGCAATAGTGTACGACACACGTGCACAACAAGAACTCGACGTGGGCGAAACTATCTTCGGCGCGCTGCCGCAGTGGAAGCGGGAAGGGGGGACGCTGTACTTGCTGCAAGATGGCAAAATGCGCCGCGCGACGCGCACGGAACGCGCGACGCTTTTTGCAAACCAAACGTTTCCCGACAATGCGCGCGTTTCAGCGTCCGGCGACCGCGTGGTGTTTCTCGACGCCATGGGGCTATGGGTTACACAAGAAGATTCGAGACGGGTGATTGCGCGCAGTGAAAACGGTGTGACGATTCTGCCCCAATTCGTCTGGTCGAACGCGGGCGACAAACTGGCATTCGTCGTGACGCACAACGGATTCCAGCCCGAACTGTGGATTGCCGACACAACGCGCGGCGCGACGAAAAAAATCGCGCGGGGCGAGTTGGAATACTTGGCGAATCTCGCGTGGTCGCCCGACGACGCGTTTGTGATTTTCACGCGCACGCCCACGGGTAGTTCCAATGCAAACACCTCCGAGATTTGGCGCGCCCGCGTAGACGGCTCAGAGATGCGCGCGTTGACTCACAATCATGCCGCAGAAACACTGCCGCAATTCTCACCGGATGGAAAATCCATCGCGTTCTTGCGCGAGGGTGATGCCTGGGTAATGGACTTGGGCGCGGACGGTTTGCCGATAGATTCGAGCGATGTAGCGCAAACTATCGCGCTGGATTACAAAACGCCGCGCTCGCCCAATGCGCAGCGTACGCCGCCCGCGACGATTCGGGTAAAACATGACGCGGCGAACGCGTGTCGCAGTGCGCCGATTGGGCAAATTGATACGCTGGATTTTGAAACGTACGTGAAACGCGTTGTGCCTGCCGAAGTGTACGCGTCGTGGGACGACGACGCGTTAAAAACCCAAGCCGTCGCCGCGCGTTCCTACGCGTGGTTTTGGATCTTGCAGCACGACGCGTGGGAGTACGATGTGACCGATTCGACCGCGTATCAATACATGTGCGACACGCGTTACGCGTCCACCGACAACGCGACGGAAGCGACGCGCGGGCAGTATCTGGATTACGCGGGCTACGTGGTGTTTGCCGCGTACGGCGCAGAGAACGGCGACCCGACGCTGACAAATACGTGGGGTAATCCGTATCTACTCGGCGTGGATGATCCGGTAGGGTTTGCGCAAACGCGCGCCGGCAATGGCATCGGTTATTCGCAGTGGGGCGCGCAGCGGTGGGCGACGCAATACGATTGGAGTTATCAGCAAATTCTGCGGCACTATTACACGGACGTGACGCTGGAAGCGAGCGCGGGCGCGTCGCCAGATGGCGCCGCGCCGATAGGCGCACTCGTCGCGCCGTGGTCGAATTGGGGCATCCCGTCGAATCGGGTGTGGCTGCGCGTGAACGCGAGCGATGACGCGTCGGGCATCGCGTCCATTGATTTGAACGCGCAATTTTTTGACGGCGCGACGACGCAGAATCACTTGATTGCGACGCTGAATGGGACCGAACGCGATTTTGTTTGGGATCTTTCTGCGCTGCCGAATCAGACCGGCATTCTCGTGACGCCGACGATTCACGATGCGAATGGCAACACTTTTATCGCAAACAGCATTTCGTTCGATTTGGATCGCAAAAAACCGCAAGGGACACTGAACGCGCCCGCGACGACGACGACACGCAATGTTTCGCTCGCGCTGGATGCGTCGGACAATGGGGGCAGCGGGCTTGATACGATGATGTTTAGCAATGCGTGGGAATGGCAAGGCGAGAATCAGTCTGTGCAAACGAACAGCGGTACCGTTGTGAGCGACGCGGACGCGTTGAATGGCAGCGCGCTGCGCGGTCTCATCGGCGCGAATCCCCCGGGCGCGTGGTACGGACCGTACACCGACATTTTGCCGACGCAGAAAAATTATCGCGCGTATTTTCGCCTCAAGACCGATAACGTCACGACGACCGACGAAATCGCCATGCTCGACGTGGTTGCAGACGGCGGCGCGAATGTTTTGGGCTTGAAACGCTTGCACGGCGTGGATTTCAAGAGCGCGAACGAATATCAGGAATTCTATGTGGATTTTGCGTATGACGGCTTTACTACGAATGCGTTGGAATTTCGCGTAGCGTATCGCGCTACCGCGTCGTTGTGGCTTGACCGCATCTTACTGGTGAGTTATCCCGCGTCGTATGCCGCCGCCGCTGCGTGGACGTTGAGCGCAGGCGCGGGTACAAAACGCGTGATTGCCAAATTCGCCGACGGTGCGGGGAACGTTTCCCCCGACGCGGTGGCGAGCATTCTTTTCGACCCAAATCCCACGCCAGTCCTCACGCCGCGCGTGTGGCTGCCCTTTGTGACAAGGTAGTAACGATTTCAATCGTTCAACGAATAAATTCGTTACTACTATTTTTTTTTGCCCCCCCCATCGTCCATGCTATAATCGCGTTTATGCGCGCGTGGAACATGCTGGTCTCCGCGGGAATGGTTCTCTTGCTGGCGGCGTGCGGCGCACCTGCTCCTCCGTTTCCATCTCCAGTTCTAGCTACACCCGATGTGGTCGCTACGCCACCTGTTTTGAATGAGCCAGCTTTTCCGACGCGCACCCTGCCAACGCCGGCAGTTGAATTGGATGCAGCGCAGCCCTTGACCCTGATGCTGTGGGTCCCGGAAGAATTCGCGCCGGGGGCGGAACGCGGCGGCGATATCTTGGAAGCGCGCGCGGCGGCATTTGAAGCGGCTCATTCCGGCGTTACGGTAAACTATGTGCTCAAAGCGCCGTACGGCAAAGGCGGCATCGTAGACTGGTTGATGCAATTGCAAGAATTGATGCCCGAGCGTTTGCCGGATGCGGCGATTGTAGATTCGCGCGAACTCGACCAACTCGAAAAACTTGGCTTGCTGCAACCACTGAATCACGACTTGCCGTCGGGCGCGTTTTGGGATTTGTTTGCCCCCGCACAGCTGATCGCGCGGCAGGGCGGGGTGTGGTCAAATCAACCGCTTGTTTTGGATGTAGAACATCTCCTTTACGACACCAAGCGCGTGCCCACGCCGCCTGCAACGTGGCAAGCCGTACTCGCCGATAGGACAGAGTTTGCCTTTGCGGCGGACAGCACCGACACATTTCTGCTCCACTATTTGGAAAACGGCGGGTCGCTGTCACCGGCGGAACATCCCGCGCTCGATTCGGGGGTCATGCAAGCCGTGTTGGATTATTACCAACGCACACGCGCCAACGGCAATTTGAACGAGGCGGCGGCGATGATGAAATCGGCGCGTGAGGTGTTTCCTTTGTTCCTCGGGGGCCAAGCGCCGCTGGCGCAGGTTCGCGCGCGCGATTATTTGAGTGAACGTACGCGCATGCCCAATGCCGCGGCGGCGCCGATTCCCACGCGCGATGGACGCGCGACCACGCTCGCGTCCGGCTGGTCGTACGTCATTCTCACAAGCAATCCGGCGCGCCGGCGCGCCGCAGCGGATTATCTCGAGTGGTTGAACGATGCAGAGTTTCTGGCGCAATGGACGCAGGCGGCGCGCCTGGCGCCGGCGCGCAAGAGCGCGTTTGCGCAAGCCGGGATGGCTCCAGAATACGCCGATGCTTTGAGCAAACTGTTGGAGAATGCAATCGTCGCGCCAAGTTTTAGCGCACAAGCGCCTTATGCGAGCGCGTGGCACACTGCGGTGCAAGCCGTGTTGAACGGACAGCTTTCGCCGGAGGACGCGGCGTTTCGTGCGTTGCAAACGATCACGCAGTAAAACGAACTAGCCAGTACAGCGCTTGTTTCTGTGATGGACCTACATGCTTGAAACGTCCTTTCGCGTGGATGCCCAGCGCCGCCTTGCCGAAATAGGCAGTGCTGACATTGTAGTGGGTATTCCAACTTACAAAAACGCGCGGACAATTGCGAACGTCATGCGTGTCGCCGCCGAAGGACTGGCGCGCGATTGCGGCGCGTTGAAATCGGTCCTTACGGTCATTGATGGCGGCTCGCCTGACGACACAGTCGCAGCGGCGAATCAAGTCACGCTGCCCCCGCGCGTGAAACGGTTGGTGATGCCTTATCAAGGCGTGCAAGGCAAAGGCAGCGCCGTCCGCGCGTTATTTGAAATGGCGCGTTTCATGCACGCCCGCGCGGTCGTCATTCTCGAAGCCGATCTTCAATCCATCACACCCGATTGGGTCACGCGCCTTGTGCGCCCGATTTTGGACAAGCAATATGAACTTGCCGTCCCGTACTATTTGCGTCCGCTGCCCGACGGCGCGATGACGGATTTGTTGGCGTACCCGCTCACGCGTTTGTTGTACGGCGCGGATGTGCGCCAGCCGATGGGCGGCGAATACGCGGTGAGCGCCGACCTGGCGTACAAGTTGAGCATGCGCGATGTGTGGGAAACGGACGTCGCGCGGCACGGCGTGGACATTTGGCTCACGACGGTGGCGATCAACGAAAGTGTAAAAATGTGCCAGGTGTACCTTGGGGTGAAACTCGACGACAGCCGCGAACTTTTGTTGTCGTTCGATCCAACGTTCGTGCAAGCGATGGGCACCTTGTTCCGCATGATTGACATTTACAAACGGCGGTGGATGGACGGAATGCAGCAGCGCAGCGCGCCTTTTTACGGCAACGGGTACGTCGCCGACCCGCCGCGGGCGTGGATGCCCGGCGTGACGGCTGCGGCTTTGGGCGACGCGTTTGTCGCGGGCACGCGGCGCTATCAACGTTTGTGGCGCACTGCGTTAACTCCTTCTACACGGCTGGCGATCAAGGAATTGAGCGAAGCCCCCGGCGGCGCAACCAACTTTGGCGCAAAATTGTGGGCGCGTACCGTGTACGATTTCACGACGGTGTACAATCAAGGCGAAGGCGATCCCGATAAGATTGTCGCGGCGCTGCTGCCGCTGTATTATGCGCGCTGCGCCACGATCATGCGCGAGACCAACCTGCAGCCCGAAGCGGTTGAAAAAGCCGTGCTGGCGCAAGCCCAGGAATTTGCCACTGAAAAACCTTATCTCGTAAATTTGTGGAATGCGTACGTGCCGTGGGCGTGGGAGGGGGTTAGGTGATTGGAGGTTGGAAGTTGGAGAGGGAGTGATGGAGTGAGGGAGTGATGGAGAGAGGGAGTGAGGGAGTGATGGAGAGAGGGAGTGAGGGAGTGATGGAGAGAGGGAGTGATGGAGTGATGGAGAGAGGGAATGATGGAGTGATGGAGAGAGGGAGTGATGGAGTGATAGAGAGGGAGTGATGGAGTGAGGGGGAGAAAGTAGTCAGTTATCAGTAATCAGTGCGCGATAGGCGATGCGCGATAGGCGATTTGCGATGAACAGACAATATTTGCTTGCATTGGCGATTTTCCTGATTGTCGGCCTGGTGTTGTTTGCGCTGTTGGCGGTTTTTATCTCGCCGGGCGCACAGAGTGCGGGCGCGAACCTTTCCGGTGATCTCGACGCGCAGACGCTCCAAGTGGCAAAAGGGTTGTATTGTCCCGTATGCGCGGGCGTACCGCTCGACGTGTGCGAAACGCAAGCGTGCCAACAATGGCGCGACCTCATCAAAGAAAAATTGAGTCAGGGGCAAACCCCTGCCGAGATCGAAGCTTACTTTGTCCAGCAGTACGGCGAGCGCGTCTTGGGCGCGCCGCGCGCGCAGGGCATCAATATCATGGTGTATGCGCTGCCCGCGTTCGCCGTGTCAGCAGGCGTTGCGCTGTTGTATCTTTTTGCGGCGCGTCGCGTCAAACAGACGCCCGCGGCTGCGCCTGCGGCATCGGCAGTCGCAAATGAATATCGCTCCCGGATCGAACAAGAGTTGAAACAAGATGAGTGAAAGCATTGCCTCCGCGCCCCCGAAACGACGTACCGGGGTCTTGATCACTTTTGCCGTCATCGGCGTCATCGTCGTAGGTTTGCTCGTACTGCTAGCGTTTGCCGTGCGTCAACGCGGCGCCGGTCCACTCGCAACCGGTGACGCGCCCGATTTTACATTGACCACTTTTGACGGACAGACCTATACGTTGTCGAAACTCAAGGGCAAACCGGTCGTCATTAACTTTTGGGCGTCGTGGTGCGTTCCCTGTCGCGATGAAGCGCCGGGTTTGCAGCGTGCGTGGGAGACATACAAGGATCGCGGCGTACTGATTCTGGGTGTGGATTACGTGGACACCGAAACGGACGCGCGTAAATTCATTGCCGAATTTAAACAAACGTATCCAAACGGTCCCGACCTTGCCACGCGCATTTCGCAAGCGTACAAGATTACAGGAGTGCCCGAAACATACTTTGTCGGCAAAGACGGCAAACTGCTGCAAGGCATTGACGATAAAGGACGCGTCAAGGGGAATTGGATCGGACCGCTGCCTGAAGAGGTACTGAATGCGCGGATTGAAGAGATGTTGAGACAGTGAGGCGTGAGGCGTGAAACGTGAAGCGTGAAGCGTGAAACGTGAAACGTCAAACGTGAAACGTCAAACAGCCTGCCCTGAACATCGTGAAGGGTGAAATGTGATGTCGTAGTAACGAATTCATTCGTTGTGCCAAAGGATACCATTTTACGCGCGTCGAACGACATGCCCCATCCAATCGAGACGGGGCTTTTTTGCGCCAAGCAGCGGTTGGGAGGCGCCGTCTGGAAAAAGAGAAATCGCATGGGGCGATTTCAATCGAGCAAGCGATCATAGACCTCGTGCTTGCCAATCCAGTACCATGTTATGGTATCTCGACGCAAGATGCCCAGCGCGCGGTATTGTCGGCTGATACGCACGGAATAAATCGGGTCTTCAGAGTCAACGCGCTTGAATTGCAGACCGGGACTGTGCGGCGCCTGATGCCACAGCACATACGCCTTGTCGGCGCGCTCTTGGATTTCAACTGGCAGCGCGTGATAGAGTTCCCAGAAGCGCTTGGTCGTCCTGGATTTCATTGCGGATGAATTTTGCCTTGTCGTACAACCATGCCCAATGTTTCGCCCGCGTCCAATTCTTGGAGCGCCTCGCGCGCCATGGCGCGGAATTCGTCACGCCTGGCGGTGTAAGCAGCTTGCCATGCTTGGTCTTCGGCTTCAAGTTCTTCGGCAGAAAGTTGCTCGGTCGAAAATTCGTCAACCGCAGGTTGGGTTTGCAGCCAACGCGCGAAATCAAGAACTTCGACCACACGGCGTGGGTGCAGTGTCCGAATTGTCTCAATCAGCGACGTTTCCAGGGTTTTGAGATCCAAGGATGTTTCTGTTTTCATGCGCTAACCTCCTCCAGAATCCGGCCTATTTTACAGTCTCTCGCTTGCGCGCGTCAATTTAGTTCCGCGAGGGCAATTTGCGTTTCTCATTTCTGCGCAGCACAATCCAACCGAATGCGCCCAACACGATCAACATCGTAATCCCGCTGATGCATGCGCCGAGCCTGAGCGAGAGCGGATCATACACCACGCGCACTTGACTTTGCCCTTGCGAAAGTGGAATCGCGCGCAGGAGGTTATTTGCGCGTACGATACCGACTTCCTGTTCATCCACGAACGCGCGCCAACCGGGGACGAACACTTCACTCAATATCAAGTAACCAGCATTCGCCGCGTTCACCTGCGCGACGACTTCGTTCGGTCCGTATCCGGTAATCGTGACACCCTCCCCATCGCGTGGCAAATTCGCAACGTCAATGCCATCGGCGGTACGCGGCGCGTTTGTCGCGAGCCACGCGCGCGGCGCGGCGGTTCTGTTTTCATACACCGTGATGCCCCCGCCGCCGTCCAGCACCTTGACAAAGTTTGCGGGCATGGGCGTGCCGCGTCGCGTCAAAACAAATTTCACATTCAACAATTGATACGCCGCGCGGTCGCGTCCGCCGAGATTTTCCCAGTACGTATTAAAGTCATTCAGCACCAGCGGGTTGTCGCCGTACACGTCCTGTAATCCGTGCAGCAAGCCCGTGTCGGGACGCCACAACCCTTCCACGTCCGTACGCGAATCAATGCGCGCGAGTCCGGTGTTCGTTTTTAGGAATGCTAAAACATCCGCGCGTTGATACCCCAGCGTCGGGTCGCTCGTGCCAACATCTACGTACGCGCCGAGTGAAAACAAATCGAACGCAATCAACGCGAGCGCGAGCAGCGACCACACGCGCGCCGAAAGCCACTGACGCGTCCACACGAGCAGCAGCGCGATGGAGAACGCGAGCAGCAAAATAAAAAAGCCCAGCGCGTTCGCCGCATTCGCGATGCGTTGAAACAACGCGGGGTCTTGCCCCTGCCCGAGAATCAAGATGCCCAATGCCAGCGCGCCGCTGACCGACGCGACCACGAACGCAATCCACGCGCTGTATTTCACCACGCGGCGCAGGGTGTGACGCAGCGCGTCGTGCATGGGCGACACGAGCGCGTCGAAACCGATTGCGGCGAGGACTGCCAGACCGAAATCGAACAGAAATACGAAACGCGCGGGCGCACGGATTTGTCCAAAGCCCGGAACGAATTGAAACAACCAGCCGTGCAAAATGGCATAGCCGCCAAGCGCGAGGATCAAGCCGATGAGCGCGAGCAGCGCGAAAAAAATTGTTTTCGGATTGCGTCGCAGCAGCAGCGCGAACGCGGCGAGGATGAGCGGGAAAATTCCGAGATAACCGACTTCGACGCGCGACCACGGACCCCACGCGTTTTCCGGACTGCGCCCAAAAAAGCCCGGCACGAAAATTCCGACCAATTCGAGCGGCGGCAGCGAATACTGCGCGGCGTCTTGATATGTATACGCGCTGCGCATCGAAAGGCGCGTCAATTCCAACGCGGGCAGCAAAGTAACTACGCTCAGTCCGACGGCGATGGCAAGCGTGATGCCAAACAACAACGCGACGCGTTTCCACTGCGCGCGTTGCGTGAAAATGACAAATCCCCCGTACAGCCCCAGGGCGAGCACGATGAACAAGAACGGCTGAATGTGTCCCGCGAAAAAGGCGAGCGCGAGAAAAATTCCACTCCAGAGCGCAAACGCGAGTGCAGATTTCTCTGTAAGAATCTCACGCAGAGACGCAGCAGATGCAGAGTTTTGTGTGTGCAGAGCGCGCATGAAAAACAAAAAGATGAGCGGGAGCCACGACGCCGTTGCAATCAAATTCAGATTGCCAAAATGCGTGATGAACAAATCCGAAAACTCGAAAGCCAGCGCGCCCGCGAGACAGGCGAAACGGTTCAGCGGTTGCCCGTCCGCGCGCAGCGGCGCGTAACGGAGCAGCGCGTACATGCCCGCGCCCGCGATATAAAAATGCAGCACGGCGAGGTATTCGAGATCGCGATACGTGAGCGGATTCGCGAGGAAATATGTGAGGAGGTTGGGCGGATAAAACAACGCAGTCTGGATGTCGCCGACAAAGGGCGTACCGCCGAAAATGTATGGATTCCACAGCGGCAAAACGCCGCGCGTAATCCACGTTTGCGTGAACGAATAGGTGGGATACAAAAAGCCCGCGAGATCGCCCCCCCCCACGGGCATCCAGACATCTTGCGCAAACAACAGCTGCCAAAAAAAGCCCGCCGTCAGAATGCCGAGCGCGCCGAATGCGGCAAGCTCGAGCTGCGCGTTACGCCGCGCCTCGAATCCGAGACGCGGCGTAAATGTGACAACGACAAACGTGAGCAGCCAGACGAATGCCGCAGCGATTAATATCATTTTCCGGTTTCTTTTAACGCGTCAGGCGGAACAAACGCGTCTTGCCGTCCGCCGAAGTCCACGCCAACTGCAAATCAGCCGCATCGGAATAGACAAAGAAAATCAAATCACCTTTGGCTGTTTTGCCCGGCGAGAGTTCGCCGTCTTTGAGATTTTCGCCGGTGGTAATGCCGCCGATATTGACGTTGAACCTGTCGCCGTCGGGCGAGACCAGCGCGAAGTCATCGGGGCTGAATTTGATGGGTGCGCCGGTCGTGCGCGTATTTTCAATGCGCACCGTGACCAACACCAATTCTTGTTCGTCGGGAATTTCAACGTCTTCGGTGGGCAGCGGACGTTGATATGCCGTGACCGTCACGCGCAGCCCATTGTCGCTCTTGCCGCCCTTGCCGTACGGGACCAGTGTCGGCGTGCCTCTCGCCGACGCGCGCGGCGTGGCGGTTGCGCTGGCAAACAGCGAGTCGAGTCCCAAATCGGCGGTGATGAATGGATTGTTGCCCGTTGCGGTTGCCAGCACGCCAACGCCAAGGCACATACAAACGCACAAGACCAAAATCCCGCCCAATGCCAACAAGGCGGTGCGGTTCGCGCTGCGCCGTTGGTCCATTCGAATTTCGCGTCCCAGTTCCGCTTCACGCGGTACGCGATAACTTCCCAAGTCGCTCATTCATCCTCCATGTTCAAAGCAAGAAAAATTCTTTGCAGCTGCTTGTGCCATTCGTCATGTGTGTCCATCCGTGTGATGATGATTCGCGCTCGCGCTGTCGGGGTCCACGTGAATCGTCGCACTCGACAGATACGAGAGATGATGCATCAAATTGTGCTGCACCTCCGCGGCGATGGCGTGCGCTTGTCGGATTGACAGTGCATCGTCTACGGCGATATTCAATTCCGCATTCAGACGATGCCCGACCCAACGCACACGCACATTGCCGACACGCAGAACGCCCGCCGTTTCCTGCGCCGCGCGTTCAATCTCGTCAACCACCTGCGGGTCAACGCCGCCCAGCATTCGCGTAATTACCGAACGTCCCGCATCAAAAGCAATGCGCCCAATCAATATCGCAATGCCCAACCCCACAAGTGGATCGGCATACGGAAAACCGAACCACACGCCAAGCGCACCTACCAAGACGGCAAGACTACTCAAACCGTCTACGCGTGCATGATACCCGTCGGCGACCAACGCCGCGCTGCCGATTTCGTTTCCGATGCGAATCCGAAACATCGCGACAGCTTCATTGCCGATAAAGCCAATGATCGCCGCAAACGCTACAATGAAAACGTTCGTAACGGGCTGTGGGTTCAACAATCGGTTAATGGATTCGTACGCAATGATGATTGCCGAGACGACAATCAAAACGACAATCGCCAGTCCCGCCAAATCTTCCGTGTGACCATAGCCATAAGTAAAGCGCCGATTCGGTGGACGTTTTGTCAGAACGAACGCCAGAGCTAATGGGACAGCCGTCAGCGCGTCGCCGAAATTGTGAATCGTGTCGGCAAGCAAGGCAACGCTGCCGGACACAGCGACGACCACTAATTGAAACAGCGCGGTGGCCATCAATGCAGCAAACGAAACCTTCAGCGCCCAAATGCCGCGGGTGGTGGAATACAGCGACGGGTCAACGATGCCATGTGTGTGCGCGTACGCCTGATGCGCGTGTGTGTGATCGTGTGCCTGATGATCGTGCGGCTGATGATTGGTCATATCATGGCAATCGAAATGTATTTAGCGCAACGGTATCGTTTTGCACACGTGAACCGCCCTCCGTGAGAGCGCTGCGTTCACCCGTTTCCAAAAGATACATACCCGTTTGAATCGTGTATTCGCCGCCTAACGCTTCCGGCGGCACTTGGAACGCGTACTCTTCGATGATCGTTTCGCCCGCTTGCCAGCGCGTCGTCGGATAGGTTCCGCCGCCGGGCTGCTTGTCCTCCTGCGCCCACAGCGGCGAATTTGTCGCGGGATTGGTCGGGCCGACGAGGTGCACAAAGACCGTGTAATTTTTCGGTGCTGCTTTTTCTACCTGCCAGTACAACCGCACGCGCAGCGTATCGCCGCGCTGTGGAGATGTCGGTGCCAGATCAAATCCGCCGAGCGACGCAAAATCACCTGCGCGAATTTTCAACGCGTGTTCCGGTGTTATCCCCGCGCGCGCGTTCTTGGGAAAAGTAAGCAGGGTAGCATAGCGTTCCCCTTGCGCATCAAAAAATTCTTGCGGCGATTCCCACGTCGAAAACGCGTGCGCCAACGCGTCTTGTGTCGTCCGATCCTCGTGCGTGATGATACCATAACTCGCCGCGCGGCTTGAATCCGGCAGCACGCGCACGCGCCGTCCGTCAAAGGATGAAATGGGACGACCATCGAGGGCCCAGATCGCGGTGTAATGTTCCGCGTAATTCGGCGTCAAATAGATTTGTTCGCCAGGCGGGCGGTGTGCCAATGTTTGCGCGACCTGTAACAATCCCGCGTCGAACGAATAAAACAATCCCGTCCCGCTCGCCCACTCGACAAAATAGGCGCGTGCGCTCCAGAATGCGCTCACGCCGAGCAGCGCAAGCAGCAAGCCATACGCAAGCCGTTTGAATTGGAAATTCAAAATTCGAAATTCAAAATTGGAAATGCTCGCCCATGTCCACTCGATGCCCAAGCCGCAAAACAAGATCGTCGCGGGCAGCGCGCCAATCGCGCGGCGAAAATTGGGCGCGAATTCGGTCAGCGCGGAGGGCAAGCACATGACGATAAACCAAATGAGTAGCAGCGCGTAAAACGGTTTGCGAAAACGCGCCAGTGACACAATGAACCCGATTGAAAAAAAGACGGCGAGGATAACGTCCAACGCGGCGCGTCCGGGCAAATTGTCGCGCGGGTCGGCATCGCCCGCGAAAAAAAACATGCCCGCCGTGCGCAGCAAATTCGCGCCAAATGTTTCGGGTGTGAACACGGTTCCCGAGCGTCCATTCAATGCAAGCGGATTTTGTACAAAGAACAACGCAAGCGGCGCGATGGTTAACATTGCAACCGTCGCGACGGCAACCCATTTCGCAAAGTGCTGTCGCACCATTGCGCGGTGAAACATCACCAAATACAAAAACCAAAGTAGAACAGCCAAAAGCCATACGCGCGAGGCGAGATACGTGTAAATCACCGCGCCGAGCATAAAGCCCGCGCCGACGACCCAACGCCAACTCCAACGCCGATACGCGAAACCCAACGCCGCCGCGCTCAACGTCAATATGGTTGGCAGCGTCGTCGTCTCGATGCCAATGCGCGCAAACATCAGCGACCACAACAGAGTCGCGGCGAGAAACGCGGCGACCAGCGCGACAAGCGCGGAACGCGGAAAAAAGGCGCGGGCACACGCATAGATCGCCGCGACAAACAAAACGCCAAACAGCGCGGAAGTGAGACGAATGCTCCACGGCGATTCGCCGACGAGCGCAAAGACCACGGCTTCGATGTACATGTGCAGCGGTTCTTCGCCAAAATTATCCACAAAAAAAATCGGACGCTGGACGCCGCGCAACACCTCGCGCGCCATCGTGCCATTGAACGCTTCGTCGTAATGCAAGCCGGGCGGGAGTGTGTCCAACTGCCAGACACGCAAAAACAACGCGAGCCACAAAATGACAATGACGATAGCCCAACGGCGTACGCGCGGGCGCGCCAAAAACGGCGCAGCGTATGCGCCGTTTTGCGGGGGCGGAGCAATTTGGTCAGCGGCGGTGGTCAAGGAGCTTTACTTGGATTTGGATCTTGTCGCGTGTTTTTTCGCGCGCGCGTTCTTTTTCTAGCGCGCGTGCGTTTGGGTTTTGTTTCGGGAGACGATTCCATCCCCAGCAGCAGCGACGGATGCGCGGATTTTTTCTTGACGGATTTCTTCTTGCGTTTCGCTTGGTATTCTACCGAGAGAATGCCCAGCGCGCGGGGACCCGGCGATTCGAGCCACGCTAACACATTGTCCATCAACAACTGTATGGCTTGATCCAATTTTCCGGCTTCGATGCGGCGCGTCGTTTCTTCGGCGAACCAGCGCGCGGCAGTGTGCGCCTGCGCGTTTGCCAAATCGGTCGAATGTTCGGGCGCGGATTGGTAGAACCAGGGAATGATCGTGTCTTTTAACAACGTGCGCGCGATTTCGCCTTCGTCGTTGATCAACTTGTCCAGCGCCTGTTTTGCCAACGCGAGAATTTCGGCGAGCAGCAGCAGTCCGGGCACACGCGTTTTGTCGTCGGGTTTTACAATGACGATGGAATTGTCGAGCGGCGGGGTTGGCGTATTGCGAATGTACTCGCGTAGGGTTTTGGCCAAGTCGCCGCCAATGTCATACGTTTTCCACTGCGGGGCGTTGATGCCGTAACAATAAATCGTCGCGCCGACGACGTACGGATCGCGCATCAGTTCTTGATCGTACCTGTTCAACATCGCCAAATACTGCGCCACGCCGATTTTGCCTTTGAACCCTTGCTGTCCCAAATAGTCCGCGCCGCATTCGGTGATGAGGATCGGTTTACGCGCATTTTCGGGAAGGCGCGCGTAAATTTCGCGATAGCGATTGCACATGCCGAAATCGAAATCGCTCCACGGTTCGTTTGGCGCAATATATTCGTGCAGCGCGAGATAATCGCTCGCGCGCAAACCGTCCAACAGCAAATCCCACAACTCGACGTGCACGGGGTTGCCGGTGCTGAACGAATACGCCGCGTATTGCAATCCGGCATCGTGCATCAAACGCGCCAACTCGACGGTGAATGCATTATAGTTGCGCGCTTTTTGGCGTTCACGTTCGGTCAGCGGCTGCTCCGTATCAATCGGAATTTCGTTGTACCCTTCCCATACCGTCACCAGCCCGCGCATTTTTTCCAGGATGCCGCGCATTTGATTGAACGCGCTGCGCGCATCCGCAAGCGGATCATAATTCAATACCGTGTCTACGGGCACACGCTCATCGCGCTCGATGCCTTGCGACGGAAAATACATGCGTCCCACAAAAACTGTCGCGGGCGAGCGCTGTTTGGCTTCCCGAATTTTGGCATCGTCGAGTCCCGCGTCGCCAAACACTTTGATCATTGGCGGGCGCGTGCGTTCGATGAAATCGTACGTGAGCTCGGGATTGAGCCAGTCGCTGATGTGAAGGGAAAGCTTGCTCATGGTTGAGAGAGACCTGACAGGTTTTCGAACGTTCGCGTCACATTTCGCGTTCGCGATGTACCAAACAAATGTGATTCCCAAGGCAACGCGTTGAAAACCTGTCAGGTCTGGCGGGTTTTACGACAAAAACGGTGAACCCGACGCGAGCAGTTGTTGAAAGAGATTTTCCAACGCGTAACTGTCCGGCGCTTGCAAACGCGCGACCACGCCGCCGCCGTCGCGCAAACGTTGTTCGTCTTGCACGCTCACCGCGCTCGCGCCGCCGACAATGGTGACGCGTTCCGCGTTCAGGGCTTCGTCAATCGAGAACCCGACGACGGGCGCGAAATGCACAATGTAATCGAGCGCGAGAATTAAATTCGTCATGGTACCGGGCTGGGTGCCGGGACCAAACAGCAAATAATGTTTCAATACTTTTTTCGCGGGCGCGCTCGTCACAGGCGGATAATCAAACACGGTTGCCTGATTCGCGACGACGTTCAACGCGGGATTGACGACGCCGACGCCCGCGAGTTCGAGCGTGTACGTCCCGACGGGCACGTTCGTGAAACTGTACAAACCATCGGATGCCACCAGCGCGTCGAGCGTGCGTACGGGCGATCTCAGAACGAGACGCGCGCCAGCCGTCGCGTTGCTGATGCGTCCGCGAATCATTCCGCTTGGCTGCGGCGGCGGTTGTGGCTGTGGTTGTGGCTGCGGTTGTGGTTGCGGGGTGGGCGTCGCTTGGTCTTGCGCGGTGACGCGTCGCCACATCAAAATATATTGCACATGCCGCCGCAATGGAAGTCCCATCCCGTTCACGTCGTCGCTCGGCAGTCCTTCCACAAAAACGGTCAGCGGTCCGCGTTCGTCACGGTCGGGCGCGAAACTGGAACCCGCGCCCATCGGATGATCGGCGTGCCCGCGCTCGTCGGTGATTTGTGTCGCGGTGTCGCCCGCCGATGTGCGCAGGGTGACGCGCGTGCCGGGCATTGGATTTCCGTTTTCGTCTTGCACAAAACAGACAATGTTGACGCCGCCGCCCGATTCGTCGGGATTTTGGTACTGCGCGGAAATCAATTTCCAATAGCGTGTGCCCGGGGTTGGCGCGAGCGCGTTCACCATGACGCGTAATTCCTGCGCGAGACGCGAGTCAACGTTCAAATCGGGAATGGCAGGAGCGTTTGGCGCGGCGCCGCCATCGCCCGTCGCGGGCGCGCCTTCCTGCCCTAACGTCACAATGAGCCAACGCGCTTGTCCCGCCGGGAACGGAAATTGAATCGGCGCGCTTTCGGGATTGCCGTCGCTGCCCATGACGCGCACGAAAAAATCGAGACGCTGCGCGGGCGCGCCGTTCGCGACAATGAATTGAAATTTTCCGCCCGCGTCGGTGCGGCGATTCGGATTGTCGGGATCGTCGTCCACAAAATAGGGCGGTTCGCCCGTCGGCGGCGGACCCGCATAGATTTTGATTTTTTTGTTGGACACGGGCACGCCGTTCGCATCTTGCAAATAGAGAAACAAAATGCTTTCGTCATGCGGTTCGACGTTGCGATTCTTTTCGATGAAATTCATGCGCGACTCCAGTTAGGGATGAGGGATGAGGGATGAGGACTGTGTAAACGTGATGTGATTATAACACGGTGTACTCTCATGTCGCCGCGTGCCACCATGTACGATGCGGGCGACTCTTGGGTGTAGCCCAATTCTCCAAGTTGTGTGCAGAACACGGTCAAGCTTGAGTTCAAAGAGCATTTCCGTGTCGTGCGGACGACGATGGTAAGCGGCTATCACTCCTGCGCGAATCTGTGCATCACTTACGGGTTCGGCGCGTCCACTGCAATAGAACTCTTCATCTCCTTGTTCGGGAGGGAAAGTGTGCAAAGCGTATCGTCCATCGCGGAGGAGGTCAGTCCGCTTGGGAGACTCGGAGATAAAGACGTACAAATGGTCATCGGCGAGAGCGGGACAGACAGGATGCAAACGTGGCGCGCCATTTTTGCGGACGGTGGCTAGAAACGCATAGCCGACTTGATACTGATACAGCAGACGTTTACCAATTCCAGCGAGGTCAGGACGTGCGGCGGCAAATTCCTTCCAAGTAATCATGAAGTCAACTCCTATGTACGGGACGGCACATTGCAACTTGTTAGAGCATCGCGTCCAAAATCTCCGCCTGCCGTTTCCACATCATTTCGCGCGCGTCCGGCGTCGCGTCGTCATAGCCCAATAGGTGCAGTACGCCGTGCGTTACCAAAAGTTCCAGTTCGTCGCACACACGCCAGCCCGCGTGTTTCGCATTCGCCTTTGCCGTGTCGTACGAAATAATCACGTCGCCCAAATACTCATCGCCCATCGCGGACGGAAAAGACAACACGTCGGTGGCTGCGTTCACATGATGAAAACGGCGATTGTAATCACGCATCGCGCGGTCGCTCACGATCACGATGGATAACCCCGCTTCCGTATCGGGTCGTTCGAGCGCGAGCACGCGCTGCGCTGCCCCGCGCAATTCCTTGTGCAAAACGCGGCGCGCATATTTTTCCGCGACGACGATTTGAATATCCATGTCCAGTGGTCAGTAACCAGTAATCAGTAATCAGTAATCAGTAATCAGTTATCAATCTCCAATCTCCAATCTCCCTCGCGCCCTCTTGCGCCCTCTCTCCCTCACTCCCTCTCTCTATCTCTCTTTCTCTCCCTCACTCCCTCTCTCCCGCACCTTTTCTGCACTGACTTCAGCGAGCAGCGTCGCGATATTCTCTGACGCAATGACCGGCGCGGGCGGGCGCGGCGTCGGATACTTGACGCGCGGGTGATACAGCCCTTGCAGCACCTGGAGGAACGCGATGCGGATTTGTTCAAGGTCGCGCAGCGTAATCGCAGACTCGTCGAGCTGTCCTTCGCGAATGCGCATCTCGATGATGCGGTCAATGATCGCGCGAATCTCTTGGGCATTCGCGGGGCGTTCCGCGCGTGTCGTCGCCTCGGCGCCGTCCGCGAGCATCATGATCGCGGCTTCGCGCGTTTGCGGTTTGGGACCCGGATACCGAAATTCTGTTTCGTCCAGCGCTGCGCCGGGAGCTTGCGCCTGCGCCTTTTCAAAGAAATAGAGCGGCAGCGTCGTCCCATGGTGCTGCAAAATCAGATCCACGATGCGCGTGGAGACGCCGTACTTGCGCGCCAGTTTCGCGCCTTCGGTGACGTGCTCGTGCAGTATCTTGGTGCTCGTGCGCGGGTCAATCGCATTGTGTGGGTTCACCCCGTCGAACTGATTTTCGACAAAAAATTGCGGATTGAGGGTCTTGCCTACATCGTGATAATACGCGCCCACGCGGCACAACAACGCGTCCGCGCCGATCACCTGCGCGGCATGTTCCGCCAGATTGCTGATGATCAACGAATGATGATAGGTGCCCGGCGCCTCGCGTAAAATTTTTTGCAGCAGCGGATGGGTGGGGCGCGACAGGTCAATCAATTCCAACGCCGTCGTAATGCCCGCCGCTTTGCCCAGCAAAAATTGACTGCTCAACGCAATCAACCCCGTTAATGCGCCGCTGCCAAACGCGGCGAGCGCCAAACGCACCAGGTCCGACCAGTCTTGTTCGCGCCCGAGCAATCGAAAAACAAACACCAGCCCCACATTCGCGAACGCGACGTACGCACCCGTGACCAGAAAACTGGTGAGGCGTTCGCGATGCCGCAAACTTACTACCGCGACCAATCCGCCAATCAAGGCAAAGGTGGTCAACTCGACTCCGCCGCGTGTGCTGAACGCGACCGTCAACGCGACCATCCACGCCATGCCCGCGCCGATGTTGACGCTCAACAGCGCCGCGCCCAACATTGCCGCCGCGGCAAAGGGAAAAAGATACGCGGGAATGGTTTGTCCGGTCGTGACAATTTTTGCGCCAAGCGCCGTCACCAAGAGCAAGAATGCGAGAATCATCAAGACACGCGGTTCGCGGACGATCGGCAGCGCGACACGCACTAGATAGATTGCCCCCAGCGCAATCACCAGCGCGGCAAACAAGAACGCGGCAAGGATGGCTTGATAATCGTTTTGCGGCTGCAAGTAGCCCAACTCGCGCAGCGCTTCGAGCGTTTCCGGCGTGATCACTTCGCCCGCGCGCACGATGGCTTGTCCTTGCTCCAGTGTGCGATAGACCACGCCCACTTGCTCGCGCGCTTGTTGGCGCGCGCGTTCGGTGCGTTCGACATTCAGTTTTGTGTTGGGGACGATAAAGGGCTGCGCCCATTGATTGACCAGATCGGCTTGGGCGGCGGAGAGGACGAGGGAAATGCGGGAAGAAATTTTTTGGCGCGCGGCGGCGAGATCTCGTTCGCGGATTTCTTCGCGCATCGCCGCGTCAATCACGTACAACGTTTCGCTCATGACCTGGCGATACGCCGCGTCTTCCAAGCCCAGCGTGCGGCTGACCACGTCACGCGAAATTTGGATGCCGGGCAGCGCGCGCACCCAATTCACTTTGTCGTCGAGCGAGGCGTACGGGTCCGCGCGCACGGTATCGAGAAAATTGACCAACCGCGTCGCGCGCCGCACCTGTTCGCGCGCAATGTTGGCGTCGGGAGTATCATACGCATCGGCAACTTGACTCGCCGCCTGCTCGCGCGCCTTGCCCGTCTCTAACGCGCTCACAAACGTCGCGCGCTGCGAGGCGAGGAGCGTCAGCGGACTCGCCTTGCCGAGCACCAACTCGTTGGGCGCGGGCGTGCCCGGCGTAAAGAACGTCCATTGCGCGCCGAGAATGGCGCCCAGCAGCAGCGCGGTCACTGCTGCAATGCCCAGCGCCATTCCGATTTCGCGCCGCGTCAATTGCAGTTCGGTCCGTTCGGGATACCGATCAAGGTAGGACATCTTTACGGAAATAAAAACGGCACGCGGGCAAGCGTCTGCAATGCCCGGCGTGCCGGTGTATTACTCGCGCGACTTGAGCGCACACACCGCGCGCGCGCTGCGCGTACCATCCGACAATTTAATCGCGTTCTTCATTGCGCATGGTCTCTTTTAAACTCTTGCGGCGTTTCGCAGCTTTTTTCTTTTTCCGTTCCACGCTTGCCGGTTCAAAAAAACGACGGCGGCGCACCTCGGACAAAATGCGATCTTCTTGGACTTTTTTGTTGAAGCGTTTCAACGCCGCTTCAAACGACTCGTTCTTGTCAACGACGACTTGTGTCATAATGAAATCCCCCCTTTCTGTGCCTGATTTCATGAGGGGGCAAATGCGCCGCGATTATACGCGCCCGTACGAATTGTGTCAAAACCCAAGGGCTTGAGACCCCAAGTGTTTTTCAACGATATAGCTCATCGAGTCGCGCGGCGCGGTAAAAACACTTGGGGTCTCGCTTCAGTCAGGTTTGCTCAACACGTAATATACGCGCAAACGGCCTGCCGCGTCGCGCGTGCGCACGGCGTCCGTCGCCGCGTACCCCGCCGCAAACGCGCGTTCGAAGGTGCTGCGTGTGTGTTCACGCCAAGCCGCCGCTAACGCGCGATCCTCCGCTTTTAGGGCGTTGAGGTCGGCGGGAATTTCGACGCAAAGGATTTCACCGTCGGTCATTTCGCCGTACGCGTCGCGCGTGTACCGCCGCGCCAGCGCGCCGAGTCGCCCAATGTTAAGATACGCATTGACGGCTTGCAGCGGATCGTACGTCCAGGTCATCAAATCCAAGCCCTGCTTGAGCGCTTCCTCCCGCTGCCGCCATTTCAATTGCGCGCCCAAACCCTTGACGCGCGCAGTGGGGAGAACACCGAGCATGTGCGAGGTATGTTTCAAGCGTCGCGTTTCGCCAGTTCCCTCACTGCCGAGCACGCCAAATGCAAAGCCAACCATGCGCGCGCCTTGAAACGCGCCGACGAGCAAGCCCCCGTTTTTTGCAGCGGTGATGAGAAAACTCGCTGGCACCACATCGCGAAAATCGGGCATGTTCCAAACTTCGCGCTGCACCTGTTCGCATTGCACACACTCGTCCCACGCTTTGCACAAGCGGATTTCGATGGACTCGGATTCACTCATGGCGCGCATTTTACAATACCTTTGTCAAAACAATACCTTCGTCAATTCCCTCTTGCTCGCGCGGGATTCGTGATCCCGACGGGAAAATGCGGATTACTCGAATGCTCCGATGCAGTTCATCGGCGTTCATTCGCATCCGCCGCGAGCGGCGCCAAGTAATTTTGGCGCACCAAGAAAAATAGTCGCAGTCTAACTGCGACAGAACAAAGACCGAACGTGGCGCAAAAAAAAATGCCGCGAACATGTCGCGGCAATCTGTAACTGCGAGTCAGTTGTGCTACCATTCACGGGTCGCAGTCCAACTGCGACCCAACATCATCAATTGCGACCCAACATCGTCAACGGCGACCGAACAGTGCCCCCGTCACTGAGCCTGCCCTGAGTAAAGCGAAGGGTCACGCGTCACCTATCCCCTGTCACATTTTCAGGAGACCGAAAGGATTCGGCGCCCGACCAGGGGCCCCACCCGGCATCATTCCCTCCGCGCACGCGCCATTGATACAGCGTGCCCGGTTTCAGCGCGTGGGATGAGTCAACGTTGATCAGCGTCTGCTCGGAAATCACCGTAGTGCTGTGCCCGCGGCCAAAGTGCGCGTCGTGCGACCATTCTATTTCATAGCGCGTTGCACCGCCGACATACATCCATCGAAAGATTGGCGTGAGCGAAGTAATGGGCTGTCCGCCCTTGGGCAGCAAAATGCTGGGCGCGCCAATCGGCGCTTCCACTTTGCGTGGGGGAAGGATGACCAGCGGCGGGCGCGTCACTTCGGGGCGCGTGATTGTGATGGACGGCGGTTTGCGCTTTCCGTTTGGCGGCGGTACGGGTATTTTGGGCGCCGCTTGTTTGGAAGCAAGCGTTTTTGCTGCCTTGGGTTCCACTGCGCGTGTCTTGCGCGGGGCGGTTTTTGCTTTCGCCTCTACCGCTTGCGGTTTGCGCTGGACAATTTTTTTCAACAGCCCGACCACACCTTTTGATTTGGTTGTTTTGGATTTCGATCGTGTTCTGGTTTTCTTATCTGCCATAACGCGCAACTCGCTCTTATTTCAAACATGGACTTGGTGCGGAAGAACTTGAACGCCAGCCGCACCATTCAGTGCCGCTGTAGTTGCCCTGAAACTGGGAACTGGTAAATGCAGGCAAGTAGAAGATAAAAGGGCCATTAATGGTAGGACTGATCTTCCACGTACCATTCAAAATGACATAGCCAGCCGCATAAGAAATGGATCCGTTTTCAATCGTTCCATTGCAATAAGTACCTGACACCACTGGGCCATTTTGATTCAGTTCCATACTGCAATTGCTGTTGCTCGGATACTTGGTTTTCCATTTTCCGTCAAAGGCGCAACCATTGGGGAATAATTGTCCCGTGCGCGCGCCGCACCATTGATTCGTTCCATCCCAATTGCCAGTAAATGTGTTGCCACTCCCGCCCATAACAAATTGTATCGTTCCGTTACTTGGACCAAAGTGCCACTGCCCGTTCAAAGTATTCCCCGTCACGACGCCATCAATAGTCCCACTGCCGCCAAAGCCATTATTGTAAGAGCCGTTTACGTTCGATCCGGATTGTGCCAGGACCATATTACCGAAATTGTGATTCCAGGTTCCGGCAAAGTTCGCCACCGACCCGCCGCTGTTCACCGTGATCGTGATAGATTTTTGACGCGTCGCGCCGCCGTTGTTGCATTTCGCGGTCAAAGTATAGGTCGTCGTGCTGGCGGGCGAAACGGTGCGATTGCCCGGCGTTTCAACGCCGTCGTTGGTGAACTCGCCGCCGTCAAGGCGCGCTTCACTGGCATTGGTTATGCCCGACCAGCTCAGCGTCACGGATTGCCCCGCAGTAATCGTCGTCGCCGAGGCATTGAATGTGAAATCATTCGGCTGACCGGAGCATCCGGTTTGACTCGTCGGTTGAACTGTATTGGTAGGAGGCGCGACGGTCGCAGGCGCGGGAAGGTCAATCACCACTGTCAAGTTGGCGCCAAACAATTGTCCCTTGGCATTGCGCAAACGCCATGTGCCGTGATACGCGCCGTAATTTGCGGGTGCGGTCATCGGAACCAGCAAATCGGCGGTCGCACCGGGAGGCGTGTTCGGTACCGGATACAGTCCGCTTGCCGCCATTTGGGTGCCGCTTACAAACACCAGCGAAAAATTCTCCCACGTACAATTGCCGGTGTTTTGCACGCGCCAGCTCTTGTTGAAAACGGCATTGGGTGAAAAAATCGTGTGATCGGGAATGGTCAAATCCGCGATGAATTTGCTGTTGTCCACGCAGGGCGGCTGGACGGTCGGCGGCGCATTCGTTGGCGGCGCAGAGGTCGCGGTTACGACAATGGTTACGGCGGTGTTTGTCGGCGCAGTGGTCGGTTGATTTGTGGGCAGGGGAGTCGAACTTGCCAAAGGCACTGCGGTTGCAATCGCGATGATGGTCGTGGGCTGCAAACCGGTCTGTTCGCGTACATTGATGATGATTCCACTTTCAGCGGAAGCATTTTGACTGTTGGTGGCGCGAACGGTCAGCGTATGTTGTCCGGCGCTTTCCGCCACCCACGATTGGATCAAAGAAAACTGCGCTTGACCCTGTGTGACCGGGCTGGGGTCTTCGCGTACGACATTCCCATCCACTAACAATGCCACGCGCTGAACGCCCGCCGGATCGGTCGAAGTGGATTGGACGACGACTTGTTCGCCGACGGTGTAGACGCTGCCGCTTGGTGGGGAGGCAATAATTACCGTCGGCTTGCTCGATGGCGCGCCAAAACCTTGGCAGGCGATTATGACAAACCCCAAACACGCGAAAAATAACGCAAATACGACTGGGCGACGCACTATGCTTTCCTCGTTGCTGAATTTATGTTGTCTACGAGTATAGCATAGAGCGGTTGGGTTTACAACAATCTGTGCCCTTTTCTGGGGTGCCCATTTCTGGGGAGCATGATATAAAACGAGCTGCCGCGATTGTATTGGCTCTCGACCCAAATTTTTCCACCGTGGGCATGAACCATTTCGCGCGTCAGCGTCAGCCCCAAACCGATGCCGCCTTCTTGCCGCGTGAGCGAATCGCCTGCTTGATAAAAGGGCTCAAAAACGCGCGCCGCCTCTTCGGGGGTCAAACCTTTACCCTGGTCCTGAACAATCAGGGTGACCACGTCGGCATTCCCTTCGGCGCCCACACAGACGCGCGTTTTGCGTGGCGAAAATTTGATCGCGTTGGACAACACACTGCCTAAAATGAGATCTAACATCGCGCGATCGGCGCTCAATTCACCCACCTGTTCGGCGATGTTCACTTCGATGGATTGCTCCTTTTCGGCGGCGAGTGGACGATAGGCGTTGACGACATCGCGGACTATCTCTTTGATTCCACAGGGCTCGAGATTCGGCTGCACAAGCCCGTTCTCCAGATATTTCAAATTGAGCATGTCGTCGGTAATGCGATGCAAGCGTTCTGCATTGCGCATGACTTCGCCAGCAAACTCGCGGGGCTCACCGTCCAAACGGTCCTGGAGCAGTTTGGCATAGCCAAGAATCACAGCGAGCGGCGTACGCAGCTCGTGTCCGGCGATGTTGATGAATTCGCTTTTGAGATGACCCAGTTCACGCACCGTGACCAGCGTGCGGCTGATTTCGGCGATTAAATCTACACTTTCCATCGCCGCCGCGGCCTGCGCGGCAATCAAGTGCAAACATTCCATATTGCTGGGCGAAAGCGCGGGTGTTTCCAGCAAGAGGAGTCCTAACGTGCGATCACGCGTTTGCAATGCTACGCTCGTGAGCCAGCCGACAATTGCCGCTTTCAACGGAAGACGCGGCTGCACGGATTGGTCCCACACTTGCAAAACGTTTGATAACAACATTTCGGGTTCCACAAGTTGCGAGACCAGAAAGGTGTGATGCAGCGATTCTGCCAAATGCGCGCCCTGTACGGCAGAGACCGTCAACGTGTTTTCGTCCGCGTTCAGCAACGCGAGCGTCATGTCCTTTACATGCAGCTGGGTTTCCACCGCGTCGAACAAAATCTCGATAACTTGGTCACGCGTGCGCGCTTCGGCAAAGGCCTGCGCGGTCTGCAAAAGCGGAACGAGCGTGCGCAAACGCAAATTCTCGCGGCGCAAATACGCTTTCTCGAGTGCGCGCGCGACGTGCACGCGCAGTGTATCCGGTGAAAATGGCTTGATGATGAATTCATCCACGCCGAGCGTCAGCGCCTGAATCGCCATCTCCATATTGCTATAGCCGGTCATGGTAATGACGACGAGTTCGAGACCACGCTCACGCAAACGCGTTGTTACCTCTAACCCGTTTAACCCCGGCAAGCGAATGTCGGTCAACAGTACATCGAACGTCTCGCTGTCGAGTTTGGCCAGCGCGTCTTCGCCGCGTTTGACACTCGTGACGTGATAGCCATCCACTTCGAGGATGCGTTGACAAAGCGTCAGGATTACCGGGTCGTCATCCACGACCAGCACGCGTTCAGTTGGCATCGCCGCGCTCGCCTCCTTTTTGACGCGGCAGCGTAAATGTGATAGCAGTGTATTTGCCTTCTTCGCTGTCCAACCAAATCGCGCCGCCGTGCCCCTTGATGATCCGCTCTGCCGTGTACAAGCCCAAGCCAATCCCGCGTACGACGCCGGCTTCGATCTTCGTCGTATAGCCCGGTTCAAACACGCGTTTTAGATCGCTCGCCGGAATGCCATAGCCGCTGTCGCGAATGGTGCAGTACATCAAGTTTTCATCCTTGATTCCCACCTCCGCATCAATGCTCCCGCCGTGCGGCATCGCTTCCAACGCGTTCAACAAAATCTCGTTCAAGACCTGATCGATCAGCTGTGCATTGGCAATGACCACCGCCGGTTCCGGCGGCAGCACGGCTTGGACAGCCACATCGAGACTATCTTGGCGCGCTTCAAATTTTGTCAGCGCCGCAGTCACAACCTCGTTCAAGTCCACCTTGTCGGTATGTCCACCTTCGACGTGCGACAGTTTGATGAATTCTTGGACAATCCGCGCGATCCGCTGTGCGGCGATGCTGATGGTATCCAGCTCGTTGCGCCAGCCGTCTGTCATGTCGCCTTCCGGCACGCTTTCCAATAACAGCTGCGAGTGGCCCATAATCGCGGTCAACGGATTGTTGACTTCGTGCGCCAAACCCGCCACCAATTCGCCGATGGCGGCGCGACGTTCACTTTCAATCAAGCGGTCCTGGGTCGCGCGCAATTGCTCCAGCTGCGTGCGGGTCTGTTCATACAAACGCGCATTCTCAATCGCCACCGCGGCGTGGCTCGCCAAGGTGTAGAAAAAGTTGATTTCTTCCGCCGAGAACAAACGCGCTTGGCGCGTGCTGACCACGAGCACGCCGATGGGACGCTCTTCGACTTTGAGCGGCGCGCCCAGATACGAGACGATGCCCTCGCTGTCCGGGGCGGCGGGTGAAGCCCAACGGGAATCGAGTCGCACATCGGGAATGTACAACGGTTCCCCATGCGCCAGGACCCAGCCCACCACGCCCTCGCCGGGTTTGATGCGCAGCTCGCGGAACGCTCTCAGATCGCGCGCCCCGCGTTGACGCAAACCGTACAGTTCGCGCGTTTGTGGGTCGCGCATAAACACCACGCCCAAGTCCGCGCGCATTTGGGTGACCGCATGTTCGAGAATCAGGTCCAAACGGTCCGTCAAATTCATCGTCGTCAGAATCGCCACTTCGATGTTTTGCAGCGCGTTGATGCGCGCCAGACGTTCTTGGGCGCTCGCAAACAATTTCGCGTTCTCTATCGCGACCGCCAATTGACCGGAGATGGCTTCGAACATGCGCACGTCGTCATCCGCAAAAGCATTCCGCTCCATGCTCTCGACGTCGAGCACGCCAATGACTCGCTCGCCGGTTCTGATCGGCACCGCCACTTCCGAAGTCGGTTTCCACCCCGGCATCGAAAAGAATTGTATATCTTGGGAGGTGTCGTTCGAGATTTGGGTTTGTCCCGTTTCCGCCGCCGCGCCAATTAACCCTCTGCCGACCGGTTGGCGGTACGCGGGCGTCAGAATTTTCATGACGTCCGCGGAACCTGCGGCAGGGAACAATTCGCTGGTATCCGGGTCGAGCAGCAAGACCAGTACGGCATAGAAACCGAAATCCTGACTCAGCCCATCCACGATTCCCTTGAGCAGGGTATCCAAGTTTAACGCGCCCGCCATACGGCGACTCGCCTGATACAACAGCGCTTGTTGATCGGCGCTGCGTTGCGATTGCCGGTGCAGCCGCGCATTATCCACCGCGAATGCGACTTGCTGGGCAAGTGCGAACAAGAAACGCTGCTCATCTTCGGTAAACGGTTCGACGGGTGCGCGTTGCAGCGCCATTGTGCCAATGGCTTCCGACTTGATCATGAGCGGAATGCCGATGTAAGATGCCGTTTCTTGCGGCGCGCCATGCTCGCCGGGCATCACCGGCAAGCTATCCCACTGGCGTTTTATATCGTCAATCACGAGCGCGCGCCGATTGCTGACCACCCACCCCGCGAAACCGGCTTGCGCCATCGGTTTGGTGAAGGGCGCCAAGGGCTTGCCCTGATCAATGAACATCGCAAAGTTGAGTTGCTCAAAATCCTCGCGCAGCGCAATGTCAAAACCCGTCAGCTCAAAGTGCCTGGCAATCTGGGCATAGATGATGCGCAGCTGTTCGTCAAGGTCCAACGTGGAACTGACGGCAAGACCAATCTCATAGAGTGAACTCTGTTCTTTGGCGCGCCGCTGCGCTTCCGAATACAACCGCGCATTCGAGATTGCCAAGCCCGCCTGAGACGCCACAATCGCCGCGCGCGCCAATTCCGGTTCGCCAAAGCGTTGGGCATCCTGCCGATCTGACAAAAGCAGCACGCCAATCACGTCGCGCTCTTTCATAATGGGCACGACCAGACATGCTTCGCACTCGGTACATTGTCGCAGCTCGGGTGTGAGTTGCGGCGACGTGCGCGCCTCGTGGAGGATAAAGCCGCGCGCCAGGCGCAGCGCCCGCGCGAGCAGATTGCCCAATTGATCAACATCTACGGTATTGCCCAGCAGCTGATCCCGCCCGCGCCCGGCCGCCGCGCGGCACACGAGCTGGGCGCGTACTCCTTTCGGCGCGCCCGTGAGGACCGCTGCGCCGGTATCATTCGCGGGCGCTCCACTCAGGGGCTCTTGCCGGAACGGTTCGGTCAGCATTTCACGAATATAAATCGCCGCGGAATCAACGCCGAACAGGGTCAAGGATTCGCGGCACAGAATTTCAATCAACGGCGCCAATTCGAGCGTCGCGGTCACCGTCATCCCCAATTGACCGAGGCGCGTCGCAAAGCGTTCGCGGCCCAATGCTTCGCGATACAATGCCGCGTTCGTCGCCGCAATTGCCAGCTGGTCACTCAACAAAGTTAGCAGGGCGAGGTCATCTTCTTTGAGCGCGCCGAGATGCGGCTCTTCAACATTCACGATGCCGAGCACGCGGCCCTCGCGCACAATCGGCACGCAAATCTCGGAAACCACATCCTCGTGTCCCTGTACATAATCGGAATCATTCGCCACGTTCGTGACAAAGGCAGAACGCCCGGTGCGCGCGACGCGCCCGATAATGCCCTGCGTCGTGTCGAACACATCTCCCTTTTCCCGATCGGCAACGCTTGCCTTGCAAATCAATTGGTCGCCTTCAAATTGATAAACGGAAACATAGCGATAACCGAGTTGGTCCGACAGCGCGTGGGCTGTCCGGTCTGCCACCACATCAAAATCGAGCGAGGCGCTGATCGTGCGGCTGATCTCATTCAACAAAGTCAATTCCCGCGTGCGCCGCTCGGATTCCGCAAAGAGCCGCGCATTGTCGAGCGCGAGCGCGACGTGCTGCGCCACCGAAATCAAAAAGCGTTCGTCTTCGGGATTAAAGGCATTGGGCTGAAAGCTCTGCGCCGAAATCAGTCCGATGATACGATCCTTGAGCATCAACGGCACACCCAGCCAACTGCGCGCGGGGCGCGTGATGTGTTGGGGCATTACAGGCAGTGTGGCATCGTTTTGCAAATCCGCGAGCACCAATGATTTTTGATTGCGGATGACCCACGCGGACAAACCGGCTTGCGCCAGCGGCACCTGGACCGGGCGCAAGAACCAACCTTCTTCGACGACATATTCGACGCGCAACTCGTCGCGCGTCTCGTCGTACAAACCGACAAAAAAGGTATCGGCGCGCAGTAATTGGTTTACGTTTTCGTACAACAAGCGCAGTTGTTCACGCAAGTTGAGCGTCGAAGTGGTGGCGAGGCCGATCGAGCGCAAGGTGGACAATTCTTCGGCGCGCCGCTTGGTCTCAAAATACAGGGTCGAGTTGTGCATCGCCACTGCCAACTGCGGCGCAATCGCGCCCGTCAAACTGATTTCATTTTGGGTGACCTGATGCGTTTTCTCCCACAAGAGCTGGAGGACGCCAATCACGCGATCATACGCGCGCAAGGGGACGGTGTAGGAAGAGGAATAGGCTTCGACATTGTTTTTGCGAACGCGTTCTTGGTCGGCAGACATGTCCAGCACCGCCAACGGTTGTCCCGTTTTGGCGACCTGTCCCGCGAACCCTTCCCCAATTTTGAACGGGTGCATTTTGATTTCATGCACGGACGTCGAAGACAACCCCCGATGCGCCGCCAATTCCAAAACGCCCTTGTGTTGAACCCATGTGGCAACCAAAACCGCATCCGCCGTAATCGCCGAAAGGACTGCCGTCAGCGCATCATTCAGCAGCGCCGAAATATCCGTCAACTGCGCCGCCGATTGCGTCACTGCATTGAGCGCAGAAAGTTCTTGAATCTTGCGTTGGACTTGGAGGTACAAACGCGCATTGTCAATCGCGATGGCGGCTTGATCGGCGAGCACGTGCAGGGCCTGCTGTTCGTCCGCTGAAAATTCGTGCGGTTCCAAAAACGCGATGTTCATCACTGCGATCAAGCGGTCGGATTTGATGACGGGGAAACCGGCAATGGCTTTAACGGTCCAGGCACGCGCTTGGAGCGATTGAAAGAGTGGATGGTTTTCGGCGTCATTCAAGATGAGGGGTTGTTTGGTATGCGCAACATAAGCCGAGAGTCCTTCTGGGCGGGGCGTGTTGACAACCGTTCCACGATGCCCGTCGCGCCAAACGCCGATGCCCTTGGAGAATTGTTCGAGGTCTTCGTCATAGAGGAAAATATGCGCGTCGGTGGCGTTGACGATGCGCAGCGCGCTTTCGCATACGGCATCCAAAACCTCATTCAAATCCAGTGATGAGGCAAGCCGCTGCCCGATGTCGCGCAGGGTATTGACTTGCGCGACGCGCATCGAAAGTTGTCCGGCGGATTCACCCAGCTCGTGCTCCCGCTCTGCACTGCGCCGACTAAATGTAATGGCAACCACCAGCGTCAACGCCATCAGTGCGCCAAAAACGATCAGCGTGCCATCTACATACGCCTGATTGCGCCACAACTCGGTTTCCAGAAATTGAAAAACGTTATAGCGCGGCAGAAAGCCGTAATACGTTCCCACCGTTATCCCGGCGATGAGCAACGTCGCGAACAGCGCATGGATGACCAGCGTGCGCACCGACGAGGTTAGACCATCGCCAAAGATGTAAATGAAATAGAGCGGGACAAGTGGACTGGTAATTCCGCCGGTGTAATAAATGATCCAGGAGAGCAGCGCCAATTCGGCAAGCACCTGGAATTGCCCCAAGCCCTTGAGAAACCGTATTGCAGACGTATAGTTCGTCGAGCCGCGCAACCGCTCCAACAGAATTTGCACGATGACCAATTCGACCACGAACCAAGCTGCAATCTGAAACACCGGAATAAGGTCATAGTAAATGAACCAGCGCGCCACCGCCAGTCCCAGCGTTATCGCGACCCAACCGGTCCAGCGCAGTCGCAGGTTCGCGTGCCGCTTTTCATACATGCGCAAAAAAGTTTCTTTCATGTCTGCCTGACTCTTGTCCTTTTGGCAAAATTTGTGCAATGCCAATTAGTGTACACGCCCACGAAAGGACTGTCAACAGGAATTTAGGTTGGACGTGCGCCCAAATTGACTTGTACGCATTTCAGCATACACTCTCTCTGATGTCACTCGGAGAAATGTTACAGCAAGCGCGCGCCGCACGCCGGATCAGTC
Organism: Chloroflexota bacterium; assembly: GCA_016209205.1. Classification (GTDB taxonomy): domain Bacteria; phylum Chloroflexota; class Anaerolineae; order UBA4142; family SHND01; genus SHND01. The sequence continues at coordinate 32,132 of JACQWQ010000066.1, read as the reverse complement.
TGAACCAAGCAGCGCTCGAAACGCGCATTCGCTCCAGCGTGCTGGAGGCGCTCGAACGGGACGATTACGCGGCGCTGCCGCCGCGTCCCTTTTTGCGCGGACTATTGCGCAACTATGCACAGTATTTGAATCTCGACGCCGAGAGCGTGTTGGATGAATATGATGTTATCACAGGTTTCAAAGTCGCCTCTACTCCGCGCATTGAAATCGAACCACCGTCTGCCCCGCCGATAACAGATGCGCCTCTGTACGAGCCATTTGCCCCGCCGCAGCCCGCGCGTCAAGAGGAAGTCTTTCCCCCATTTGAAATTCCGACCACCACGCGCGATGCCGGTAATCAGGTCAATTTGCCCCAAGGGGAACCCGAACCGGCGCTGTTCATTGCCTCTGAAATCGAATCGCAAGTTCCACCACCGACTGTGCCGCTCAACATTCCCCAAGAACCACCGACGTTGGCGCAAAAAATCGGCAGCACGCGGATTCCTGAAATCATTGCCCTTATCGCCCTTGCCGTCGCGTTAGCGGGTTTGCTCTCAGCAGGTTTTGCTCAATTCGACCGCCTGACCAATCTGTTCGGCAACGCGCCTACCCCGCGTCCAACCGCAACCACATTGCCGACCGTTCCGCCCGGCAGCACGCCGACGGGAATTCCCACGCTCCCAAGAACGCTCGAAGCCGCGACGCCGCTGTCTTTTACCGGGGCCCAAGTAACAGTGACGCCTGCTTTTACAGCCACGCCAACCACTGACCTCATTTCCCCTACGCTTCAAATTCCGGCGGATGCGAAAATGACGCTCACCATTCAAGCCGAAGGTCAAATGGAGGCGTGGGTTCTGGCGGATGGACAAGAAGTATTCAATGCCCCCCTGCAAAACGAAACGCATACCTGGACTGCACATACGGGTATGTTTTTGCAGGTGAAAAATATCTCGCGCGGACGAGTTGCCTTTAATGACAAACGCATCTTGCCGCGCAATCAACAAGAACGAACCAACCTCGTGCGCGCCTGGCTGATGAATGCACAGGGCACTCCGGTCGCCGTTCCACCAACGCCGTTTCCCGTGACGATTGCCCCGACCAGGCCGCCGACCGCGCTACCCAGTTTAACACCGATTCCCACCAACACACCGACGGCTTTGGCAACGCACACGCGCACGATAACCAGCACGCTAACTTTCACACCGACCTTGACCGCAACACGTACAAGTACGACAGTTGGAACAACCACGGCGACACCTGCGCCATGAACCATAATCGTCATGTCGAATCACTTTTTCATTCAAACCCTCGGCTGCGCCAAAAACACGGCGGACTCGGACGGCATCGGCGCGGTGTTGGAACGCGCCGGGTTTCAAGGCGTCGAGACGCCCGAAGACGCCGATGTAATGATTGTCAACACGTGCGGCTTTTTGCAAGCGTCGCGTGAGGAATCGCTCGAAGCCATGCGCGCACTGGGACAAATCAAACAGCCGGATCAACTTTTGATCGCAGCGGGCTGCTTGATTTCGCGGTACGGCGAGAATGTCAAACGTCAAGTGCCAAAAGTGGACGGCGTGATTGATGCAGGCAAATGGATCGCCATGCCGCGTTTCATCCGGTACCTGCGCGAACACGGGAACCACGACGGGAATTGGTTGGACGAAGCTTTTCTGGGTTTACCGCGCGAACAACTGCACGCGCGTTCTGTGATCGAGCATTTTCCGCGCCACGCGCACGGACCCAGTGCGTTTTTGAAAATCGCGGATGGCTGTGATCGCCCGTGCACCTTTTGCATCATTCCCGCGATCAAAGGCACACACCGCAGCAAGCCGATGGAGGACGTGATTGCCGAAGCGCGCGAGTTAGTCGCGCAAGGCGTGCAAGAAATTGTGTTGGTCGCGCAGGACACGACGGCGTACGGGTGGGACTGGAACCAGCGCGATGTGTTGGCAACCTTGATGGAGCGCCTGTGCAGTGAGGTGGAAGGGTTGCGGTGGCTGCGTTTGATGTACGCGTATCCCGGTCACGTGACCCCGCGTTTGATTGAAACCATGGCGCGTTACCCACAAATCGTCCACTATCTCGACATTCCCTTGCAGCACGCCGACGCCCAAGTGCTCCAACGCATGAAACGCCCCAACCTTGTGACGACGCGACGGATGTTGGAGGATTTGCGCGCGGCAATGCTCGACCTCGCGCTGCGCACGACGTTCATCGTCGGCTTTCCCGGCGAAACCGAAGATGAATTTGATGCACTCCTTGAATTTATAGAAGAGCAGGAATTTGACCGCGTGGGCGTGTTCGAGTATTCGCGGGAAGAAGGCACACCCGCGGCGACGATGCAGCCGCAAGTATCGCGTCAAGTGCGGGCGCGGCGGCGACACGAAGCGATGGTGCTCCAGCAAAAAATTTCGCTCAACAAAAATCGCGCGCTGGTCGGCAGGACACTCGACGTGCTCGTGGAAGGCGTCGGCGAACTCGCGCCGAACGCGCAGCACACGCGCAATGCGCGTCGCGACCCCGAACTCGAATGCGGCAACTGCGTCAGCATCGGGCGCAGTTATCGCGACGCGCCCGAAGTGGACGGCGTGGTGATCGTGCAAAATGAATTGCCCGTTGGAAAATTCGCGCGCGTAAAGATCGCACAGGCGAGCGAGTACGATTTGCTCGGCGAACCATTGTAAGTATGGTGATAGAGCGATGGAGCGATGGAGCGATTCTCTCCCTCTTTCTCTCTCTCCCTCAATCTCTCTCTCCCTCAATCTCTCCCTCAATCTCTCTCTCACTCAATCTCTCTCTCACTCAATCTCTCTCTCACTCAATCTCTCTCTCACTCAATCTCTCCCACTCTCCCGCTCTCCATCTTGTCAAGATTTCCCCTTGCGGCGCATTCCGCGCTGTGCTAAAATGCACGCACTATGTTGCCCTGGCTCATTCTCATCCTCGCCCTCGTCGTCATTGCCATCGCCGCTGCTGTCGCGTTCTATTATTGGCAAACTCGCCTCAATATCCCCATTCTCAAACATACGCCGCTGCCGCCGTACGAAATTCCCGACGTTATTCTGGTCGGCGGACTCGTCGTGGAAAATCGCGGACGCCAACCTGCGCCCAATGTAAAAATCACGATTCAATTCGATCCGCAAGCCGCGACGATGATTCATCACCTTCAGGTCAAAGGCGCGGAAAACGCGATTTTGCGCAGCGGCGGCGAGCGTCATAATTTCGCGACCGTCTCGCTCAAGAGTTTGCGCCCGCACGGCGCGCTCGTCATTTACTGGGCAGCCGCGCGTGCCGTCCAGCCGCAAATCAACGTCACCAGTTATCAGCCCACGAAGGAAACATTCCTCGACAAGTTTTTGCCGCGCAAGAATAACGCCTAGTCCGCGCTCCCGTGCAAAATTTATTCGCGCCTCCTCACCCCCGCCTAACCCGCCACTAAATTCGGATATGCTATAATCGCCTTCGATGCGAACACTTTTAATCGCGCTCATTGCGCTCCTCACTCTGGCTCTGTGCGTCGTCGCGGTTGGCGGCGCGTATTTTTTCCTTACGATCTCACAGACAACAGCGGTAACAGTTCCGCCCTCGCCGCAAATTCAAATCGTAGAGCAAGTCACCGACGCGCCGTCCAGCGCGCCCCCCACGCGCGCGCGCCCAACCGACGCACCGGCAACCACCACGGCGCCACTGCCGCCCACCCTGGCTGCGCCCACCCTGGCTGCGCCCACACCGTCACTTAGCGGCAATGATTCAACGCTTGACATGCTGCTCAACAATGACGTACCCGTCAATGATCGCGTACGTTTGGCGCAAGCATTCAAAGGAATCATTCCGAATCTTGCCACGCCCGCCGCGCCGCGCCAATACAAGGTCGGCGACAAAGAAACGTTTTGGGTTTCGCGCGACCCCAACCACAGCGAAAACGAACAAACCACCGCGACGCTGCGTTACATCAACAACGTCGCGTATATGTGGGTCGAAGACGGGGAAAAAGCGGACGACGCCGCGCTCAAAAAATCTGCCGACTTTTTCGCAGCGAACATTTATCCGACGCATCACAAATATCTCGGCTCGGAAGCGATCCCCGGTGTGGACAATGATCCGCACCTAAATATCTTGAACGCGCGGATTGGCGGGGGCATCGCCGGTTACTATGGACAATCCGATTCGCTCCCGAAAGAAATTCACAGCCATTCCAATCAGCGCGAAATGTTTTACATGAGTTTGGTCAGTACCAAGCCGGGCACGCAGTATTACAATTCCGTTTTGGCGCACGAGTTCGCGCACATGATTCATCGTTACGCCAATGAACGCGGCGAGAGTTCTTGGATCACCGAAGGGTTCGGCGATTTGGGCATGGAGTTGAACGGATTTTCGGCGGGGCATCAAGAATCTTTTACGCAAAATCCCGATATCCAAATCAACGCCTGGGAAGTGGAACCGCCCGGCGCTTCGATTCCGCATTACGGCGCGGCATATCTTTTTCTTTCGTATCAATTGAATCGCTTTGGCATTGATTACATCCGCAGCGTGTTTTCCAGCAACACGACGGGCATTCCGTCCATTCAACAGGCGCTCGACAAGTTTCAGCCCGGCATGACGTTCGACGATGTTTTTGCCGATTGGGTCGCCGCGAATTTTATGCAAGATGCGGCGCAAGATACGCGCTACAATTACAGCACGGAAAGGTTGGACATTCGCCCGACCGTCGGCTATTCCGCTTTTCCCGCGCGCGGCAGCGATACGATTCATCAATACGGTGCGGATTACATTCAACTGCTGCCCGACGGCAAAGACATCTCATTTTCGTTCGACGGCTCGGATACCGTGCGCGTCATTCCCACCGACGCCCACAGCGGCAACTCGTTTTGGTGGAGCGGGCGCACCGACCTTTCGGATGCGACGCTGACGCGCGAAATGGATTTGAGCAGCGCGAAAAATGCGACGCTGAAATTTTGGACGTGGTACGACATCGAAGACGATTTCGATTTCGCGTACGTGGCGGTTTCGACCGACGGCGGCAAAACCTGGAAACCCCTCCAGGGTGACACGACCACCGACCGCGATTTGAATGCGACCAATTACGGCAACGGGCTGACGTGCAAATCCGGCGCGGGCTGCGGCGATTGGCAAGCCGAACCGCAGTGGATTCAAGAAGAAATGGATTTGACACCGTACGCAGGACAAAAAATCTTGCTGCGCTTTGAACAAATCACCGACGAAGTGTACACCGGCAGCGGGCTTGCGGTTGACGATATCGAAATTCCCGAGATCGGTTTCAAGGACGACGCGGAACAAAACGACGCGGCGTGGACGGCAGCGGGATTCGCGCGGATTGACAATGTTTTGCCGCAGCGCTTTATCGTCCAAGCTATCGAATTCGGTCGGACCCCGCGCGTCGTCCCGCTTCAACTCGACGCGCAAAATCGCGGTACGTACCGAACACAGGGTTTCGGCAAGAATATCTCACGCGTCGTAATCGTCGTTTCCGGCAGCACGCCCGTCACGTGGCAGCTAGCCGATTATGAATATCAGATTCAATAACGTAGTAACGAATTCATTCGTTCTTCGTCAAACGTCAAACGTCAAACGTCAAACGTCAAACGTCAAACGTCAAACGTCAAACGTCAAACGTCAAACGTCAAACGTCAAACGTCAAACGTCAAAATGCCGTTTGACGTTTTTCGTTTTCTTGATTACGCTAGCACCATGCGCAGATACACGACAGTCGTTTTCGATCTTGACGGACTGATGGCGGACACTGAACCGCTGCACCGCCGCGCCTTTAACATTGTCCTTGCCGCGTGCGGCGCGAGCTATGAATATGGTTTAGACGAATATGGACGTACCATTACGGGGCGCGCGATTTTTGAGAATGCCGAACGCCTTCGTGAACGCTTCGGCTTGGCACAAAACGCGCAAGAAATTGCCGACGGGCATCGCGCCATGTTCAATCTGTTGATCGCCGACGCGGAAAATATCCAGGCGATGCCGGGATTGACGGAACTGCTCGCCTATCTTGCCGCGCAAAACATTCGCACTGCCATCGCGTCCAGTTCACGCCCCGAACAAATTCACACCATCGTGCGCGGGTTGAATTTGCACCATACGTTTCAAGCCATCGTCGGCAACGACGGCACCTTGAAACCGAAACCCGCGCCCGACGTATATTTGCGCACATTGGCACAACTCGGCGCCAGCCCAAAAGAAACCCTCGCACTCGAAGACAGTTCCAGCGGCGTACGCGCCGCCAAAGCCGCCGGTCTGACAGTGATTGCCGTGCCGAATGACTATACCAAGATGCAAGATTTTTCCGCAGCCGACTTGCTGCTGAGAGATTTGCGGCAAGTTCGCGAACATCTTGAAATCGCGTATCGTGAAACGTCAAATGTGAAACGTGAAATGTGAAACGTGAAATGTGAAACGTGAAACGTGAAACGTCAAACGTCAAACGCACTATCCCAAATCGCAAATCGCCAACACTGATGACTGATGACTGATCACTGATGACCGATCACTGGTCACTGATGACTGATCACTGGTCACTGATGACCGATCACTGGTCACTGATGACCGATCACTGGTCACTGATGACTGATCACTGGTCACTGGTCACTGGTCACTGATGACTGATCACTGATGACTGATGACTGATGACTGATGACTGATGACTGGTCACTACTGCCTATGCCCCTCATCCTCACCGAACCCCAAGCCGCGCTGCTGCGCGATGAAAAAAAATATCTCACCGACCTCTATGCGACGTTGAATGAGCTCAACAGCGCGCCGGGCGATTTGAGCGCACTGCAAGACGCCATCGTGCGTTTGGAAGAACTGTTTCTCATCGTCGTCGTCGGCGAATTCAACGCGGGCAAATCCGCGCTCATCAACGGCTTGCTCGGCGCCAAAGTTTTGCAAGAAGGCGCGATTCCTACAACGACACGCGTCACACTCTTGAAATACGGCGACACGCTGCACGAAACCGTTTCGGCGGACGACCTCGCGCAAGTGGCGTACCCGCTCGACCTCTTGCGCGAAATCAACATCGTGGACACGCCCGGCACCAACGCCGTGATTCGCCGCCACGAAGAATTGACGCGCAATTTCATTCCGCGCAGCGATTTGGTGTTGTTCGTCACCTCCGCCGACCGTCCGTTCACCGAAAGCGAGCGGCAGTTCATGGAGCACATTCGCGAGTGGGGCAAGAAAATCGTCCTCGTCGTCAACAAGCGCGATTTGCTGGAAGACCAAAAATCGCTGGACGACGTGTACCGTTTTGTCTCCGGCAACGCGACCCAGTTGTTGAGCGTCACTCCCGAATTGTTTTTCGTGTCCGCGAAACGCGAGGTGGTGGACGATACGCTCAGGGGGGGCATGGAGGTTTTGAATCAATACATCCGCTCGTGGCTCGATCAGGACGCGCGGTTGCGCGTAAAATTTTCAACGCCGCTCGGCGTCGCCGACCAAGTGCTCAAACGCGCCGAGACAAGCGCGCTGCGCGAACGCGAACAAATGGCGCAGGACGTCGAGACCGCCGACCACGTCGAACGCGAAGTAGCGTCGTACGAAAAAGATGTCCGCAGCGAAATGGAACCGCGCATCGCCGAAGTGGACAACCTGCTCTACAAACTCGAAGCGCGCGGCAACGATTTCTTTGATCAAAATATACGGCTCACCAAAATCGCCGACCTGGCGCGCGGCGATAAATTCCGCGCCATGTTCGAGCAGCAGGTGCTCGCCGGAGTGCCGCAGGAAATTGACAATCGCACACGCGCGGTTGTGGATTGGCTGGTCGAAAAAGATTTGCGCGAATGGCAAAACGTTCTCACCTATTTACAGCGCCGCCGTGTGCCCTCCGACGCGCTCGTAGGTGAATTGACCACCTCATTCGACATGCGACGTCAAGCGCTGCTCACCTCCACGACCGAAGCCGCGCAGTCCGTGGTTTCAACCTATGACGCCGAAAAGGAATCGCGTGAAATGGGGAATCATGTCGAGATGGCAGTGGTGCAGACGGGAATCGCCGAAGCGGGCGCGATTGGTTTGGGCGCCATCGTTGCGACCTCTGTCACCGTCGCGGCGCTCGACGTAACGGGGATTTTGTTGGCGGGAGTGATCGCGGTGCTGGGCTTGTTTATCATTCCCTACAAACGCCAGCAAGCCAAAGCCAAGTTCAAGGAAAAAATTATCGTCCTCCGCACGCGTCTGGGCAATGTCTTGCGCGCGCAATTTGGCGCGGAAGCCGACCGCACGATCACGCGGATGAAAGAAGGTGTTGCGCCGTACGTCCGTTTCGTCAAAGGCGAACAAGAGCGCGTCGCCAACACCGCAGCGGAATTGGCAGACGCGCGCAAGGGCTTGGAAACGATCCAAGATGATGTAGAGAAGACCTTTGCATAAAAAAATCGTGGCTCATCCCTAGAACGAGTGCAAAGTTGCCACGCTACTTTTTGCGCCAAAGAACGGCGCGAGTGCGTGGCAACTTTGCAAGCCAAAATCGTCATCCGCGCGGACGACGATTTTTTTATGCCCCTTCGGGTAATTGGTCCGTCAATCCTTGACGCAAAGAATTCAACAAGTCCACTTGGACTGCTTGCATCGTGCTTTTGATACCGCCGACCACCGCTGCCGCGCGGGAACGCCCGTGCCCGATGAGCATTAAACCGTCCACACCAAAAACCGGAATCGCGCCGATGCGCGCGTAATCCATCATCGCATGGAATTCGTCGAGGATGTTTTGCACGGCATGAGCAACACCCGCGTCGCTAAACCGTTTCGCAATGCGCCCCAACAATTGCTCGCTCAGTCCCTCTGTCAATTTGAGCGCGACGTTGCCCCACAAACCATCCATCACGACGACATTCGCCGTCCCATTCGGCAAATCGTATCCTTCCAAATTGCCGATAAAATTCAGTTCGCTGTTTTTCAACAACGCGAACGTCGTGCGCGTCAATTCATTGCCTTTGTTGTCCTCGCGTCCGTTCGTCATCAAACCGACCGTCGGGCGCGCGATGCCCCAAATTTTTTCGACATAAATGCTGCCCATTTGCGCGAACTGCGCGAGATATTCCGGTTTGCAGTCCACCATCGCGCCCGCGTCCACCAGCAGCGTGTTCGGCTGTAGACCAAAATACGGAATGCCTACGCACGGGCGCAACACGTTGCCCAAACGCCCAAAGGTAATCAGCGACGCGACAATCCCCGCGCCCGTGTGTCCCATGGTCAAGCACGCGTCGGCGTGGCCCTGGCGCACCAGATCACAAATTACGCGAATGGAAGCGCCGCGCCGTTCCTTGACCGAAGATGGATTTTGATCAAAGTGAATCACGTCGGGCGCGTCCACAATTTCAAATTCCGGCAGACCCAAACTGTCCGCCGCTTCAATGTCCGCCAATTCCTGCTCGATTGCCGCGCGTTGCCCGACGAGAATCAGCTCCACGTCCAACGCGCGTTTTGCCTGCACCGCGCCCAGCAAAATTTCGCGCGGCGCATAATCGCCGCCCATTACGTCCAGTGCAATCTTCAACGTGCTGCCTCCGTTTGCAGATTCAACATTCCGATTATAGTCCGCCGCCCTTTACGGCAAAATTTCCCGCAATCGTCTCTATAGAACCTCTTGCCCAGTTTGGTGTTATAGCATAGGCACATATAATGGCGGAAATTTAACGACACTTGTGAGGAATTGCCCATCCGCCTTGCCGCGCGCCAGCCCGAAAAGATCAAGCGCGCCGCGTAGGGCGATTTCTGCAAACAGTGTTTACTACAAATCACCTTGCACAAGGGAGCAACTACATGAGCCAACCACCACGCGTCGTCATCACTGGACTCGGTTTGATTGGGCCCACAGGCAATGACGTCAAGACCTCTTGGGACAATATCAAGAACGGGCGCTCGGGGATTGCGTCCATTACTTTTTTTGACGCGCGCAATCTGGAGACCAAGATTGCGGGGGAAGTGAAAAATTTTGATCCCAAACAACATCTCGATCCCAAAGAAGCGCGCCGCATGGAACGCTTTAGCCAACTCGCCATCGTCGCCGCGCGGGAAGCGGTCAAGGACGCGCAATTAGAAATCACCGAGGCGAACAGCGAACGCATCACCGTCTTGATCGGCAGCGCGGGTGGGGCGGTGTTGGCAGTCAGTGATAACGTCAAAGTGTACGAGACCAAAGGTCCGCGGCGGGTCAGCCCGATTTTTTTGCCAATGATGTTGGTGGATACGGCAGGCGCGTTGGTCGCCATTGATCTCGGCATTCGCGGTCCGAATTTTGCCATCGTGTCTGCGTGCGCGACGGGAACGAACGCGGTTGGCGAAGCCGCCGAATACATCAAACGCGGCGACGCCGATGTGGCGTTGTGCGGCGGGACCGATGCGCCGATTTTTGCCGTCGGCATCGCGGGCTTTAATATCATGGGTGTTCTGTCACGCGCGAACGAGGAACCCGCGCGCGCGTCGCGGCCCTTTGATCTAAATCGCGACGGATTTGTTTTGAGCGAAGGCGCGGGCGTGCTGGTATTGGAAAACGAGGAGCACGCGTTGGCGCGCGGCGCGCGCATTTACGGCGTGCTTTCGGGTTACGGCACCAGCGCGGATGCCGTGCATTTTGCCGCGATGGATTCCGAAGCGGGCGGCATTGCGCGTTCGATGAAGTGGGCGCTGAAAAAAGCGCGCCTCGAACCAAAAGACATTGGTTATATCAATCCACACGGTACCGGCACCAAACTCAACGACGTCACCGAGACCACCGCCATCAAAATGATTTTCGGCGAAGAGGCGTACAACATCCCGATCAGTTCCACCAAATCCATGACCGGGCACATGATGGGCGCGTCCGGCGCGGCGGAAGCCATCTTTGCCACGCTCGCCATGTACGAAGAAATTATTCCACCGACGATCAATTACACCACGCCCGACCCGAACTGCGATCTCGACTACGTACCCAATACGCCGCGCCCGAAACGCTTTGACCACGCCATGTCCAACTCGATCGGTTTGGGTGGACACAACGCCTCACTGGTTATTTCGCGTTATAACTGAGCACAGCAATGCCAAGTCCACAAACGCAATTCGCGTCGCGTCGCCGCTTGCCCACGCGTCCGACGAATTGCGTTTTTCGTATTGGATGAATTGATTCACGCCGTGTACTGGAATGAGTGCAACTAATCATCAACCGCGTTACGCGCACATTGTCGGTTGGGGCATGTATGCGCCGCCGAATGTTTTGACCAATGAAGAATTGGCAAAACGCGTAGACACTTCCGACGCGTGGATTCGAGAACGCACCGGCATCGTCGAACGTCGCATCGCGACCAAAGAGACAACGGCAAGCATGGCGCTGCACGCCGCGCAGGATGCGTTGGAAATCGCGGATGTCAATCCAAAGCAAGTGGACCTGATCATCGTCGCCACTTCAACGCCCGATTATGTTTTCCCTTCGACCGCGTGTCTGGTTCAGGACCAACTCGGCGCGTCAAGCGCGGCGGCGTTCGATTTGAGCGCGGCGTGTTCGGGTTTTGTGTACGGCGTCGCGGTGGGCGCAAACATGATCCGCGCGGGACAATACGAAACGGTCTTGGTCATCGGCGCGGAGACCTTTTCCAAAATCATCAACTGGAAAGATCGCGGAACGTGCATCTTATTCGGCGACGGCGCGGGCGCGGTCCTTTTGCGCGGCAGTCCAGAATATGGCGGTATTCTCTCTGCGGTTCTCGGTTCCGATGGTTCTGGCGGTGAGTTGTTGGAGGTTCCCGCCGGCGGCTCGAAAAACCCCGCGTCCCTCGAAACGGTTATGGCGAACCTGCACACGGTGCGCATGAACGGGCGCGAAGTATATCGTTTCGCCACACGCGTAATGGTGGATGCCACCAAGCAGGCGCTGCAAAAGGCAAACATCTCGCTGGACGAACTCGACATGCTCATTCCGCACCAAGCCAACGCGCGCATTATTGATTACGCGGCGAAAGCGTTGAACTTGCCGCCGGACAAAGTTTTTCAAAACGTCGAACGGTACGGCAACACGTCGGCGGCATCCATTCCCATCGCGCTCGTCGAAGCGATTCAAGCCCAGCGGGTAAATCCCGGCGATCATCTGGTCATGGTCGGATTCGGCGCGGGTTTGACGTGGGCGAGCTGCGCGATTGAATGGAGCCAGCCGACGATCAAACGTCAAATCACGCCGCAGCGCGCGGCGCAAAGCCAATTGCGTTATCGCTGGGCGAATCTCAAATCGTTCGGCCATCGCGTGCTGCGCCGCGTAGATTCCGGCGTCAGCAAAGTCCTCGACCGCATGGAAGGACAAAATAACGGCAAGGGTCAATAAAAAAGAAGATTGACACGCGGAACATTTGTGATACAGTCGGCGCAGGTGCAGCAGAAATTCTCAAGGTATTGGTTATGGGATGAACTTGTTGAGGAGGATATTGTTATGCCATCTCCATTTCCCGGCATGGACCCGTACCTGGAAGGATACTTGTGGCCCGATGTTCATCATCGTCTGGCAACACAAATTAGCGACCAACTGATGCCGCTGCTTGTGCCGCGCTATGTTGCGCGCATCGTCATCCAAACGGTTCTCGAAGAAATTGAAACGGGCGAAGCCGTGCGCGTGATTGTTCCCGACGTCGAAGTTATTTCCGGACGCGACGCAGGGCGCGCCGTTCCACAAAGCGCACAGCTCCGCGAAGCTCCAATCATCACGCCTGCTACAGTCACCGTTCCGCAACCGCTCACTGTTGAGGTGGATATTCCGTCGGTGGAAATCCGCGACACCGCAAGCGGTATGTTGGTCACGAGCATCGAAATTTTGTCGCCGACGAATAAACGGGGCAATGGTTGGAATGAGTATCAAATCAAACGCGTACAAGTCCTGCAAGCCCAAGCGCATCTTGTAGAAATTGATTTGCTGCGCCGCGGGCGGCGTCATGTGTCCACAGCGGTCGCACCCCGCGCACCGTATTACGCGTTCTTGACGCGCGCGCAAAATCGCAAACAGGTTCAAGTGTGGGCAATTCCATTGCGCGAACGCTTGCCAACCATTGCGGTCCCACTGCGCGCCCCGGATCCCGATGTGCCACTTGACCTCCAATCCGCCTTAGCCGCGGTGTACGATCGCGCGCGTTACGATCTGAGCATTGACTATTCCAAGCCCACCGAACCGCCGCTAGATGACGCTGATGCGGTGTGGGCAGCCAGTTTGCAGTAGTAACGTGCGATGTGCGATGTAGGCGATGAGTGCGATGTATTCTCATCGCCTACATCGCACCCATCGCCTGCATCGCCTCAATCGTTCACGTGCACCGCACGCGAACCTCAACGAATAAATTCGTTACTACCTCCCACATTATTATTTCACCTGAATGCTTCCCAACGGAATCGTGGGCTGCGGTTCGTATTCCTTGTCCAACATCAACGCGTCGGTATCTGTATCCGCTTGATACATTAAAATTTCGACGCGATATTTTCCCGGCGGAACATCCGGCGGCACGGTCAACTCAAAATCGTCGTTGATTTCAGTGTCCGGTCTCCACAGCAGTGTTGGCACAATCGGCTGGCGGTCCGCATTCGCAACCTTTTCGCCATCCTCTTTCACCAAACGCACCGACGCGGAGTAATACGCGTCAATTTTGTTGTACGGCAGCCACGTCAAGTACACGGGCAGCGATTTGCCGCGCTCGGAACTCTCCGGTAACGGCGCATTCAATCGCACCGACGCGGGAATCACCACTTCGTTCGCCCGCGCGTCGCCCACGTGGACTGCCGTTTCAACTTCTGTCGCGCCAATCAGCGGGTCGAGCGTTTGCAAACGTACTTCAAAATCCCCCGCGCGCGGCGGGGCCGTTAAACGAATTGGCACTACCGACGCGGAAGATGTGACCAACGGCAGCGGAAACGAAACTTGTTCGATACGATTGTCGCTCCAATGCACTTCCGCTGTGACCCTATCCGTTGGCTTGACAGCATATGGCTCTGCTGCGTGATTTGCCAATATCAAATACGCGTCAAACGGCGCGCCCGCTGCCACAGTTGACGGCACGTACAAACGTTTGTCGAGTTGCGGGAGCTGTTGCGTTTGGGGCAAGATTTTAAAGACACACGTCTGACCGATTCGTCCTGTCCCGACAGGTTTCACAAAATCGTACGGCTTGCCAAACGTCCCACAACTGCCACTCGTTCGATCCAAAACGAAACGAACGTCGAGCTCGCGCAATAAAGCAAGCGAACGCGAATTTGGATAGTACTCCATCTCGTACGCAATCTCCCCGCGGCGCGGCGGCACAAACCCGCTGTAGCCGTCGGGCGTTTTCTGCCAGTGATACGTCGAAAAATACTGCGTCGAAATATCCAGCTCGCCGTTTTCATTCGGACCCATCATCGGCAGTTCCAACACCACGCCCGGCGGTTGCTGCGCAAGCCATTGATACACTTCGGGAATCTCATTCGCGACAGGGAGTGTTACGGTGTGCGCAGCAGGGAGTGACAAGGATTCGAGGGAAATGAGACAAATCAAGGCAATCCCAAGCAATGCAGCTAGCGAAACCCTAACCCGGACAAGCCGAAACCAAAACAGGAAACCGCGAATCTGCGCGAATCTACGCGAATTTTTCCCCTGATTCGCGTATCTCTCCATCAACGCCGCAGCACCCATCCCTGTCAATCCCGCCAGCGCGAAATTTACGAGCGCGTCAAAACGCACCGGCGCGCGCAGCGCCCGCATCGGCGGCAAAAGGTCATACAGCCAGCGATACGGTAAAATAATGTCCGTCGCCTGCGTATGCGTCACATACAAACGGGGTCCGAGCGCGAGAACGAATGCGCCCACCAACAGCAACACCAAAAACCAGTTTTCTCGCGCGCGTTTGTAAAACAACAAACCGCACGCAGCGAGCAGGATCGCGATGACACCGGGAAATAAATTGTCCAGCGGATACCCGCCGATTTTCACCACCGGGTTCGGCGCAAGAAATTTTCCATAAACAAGATTTTCTGGCGCGACCTCGCTGAATTGTTTCAAAGATGCGCTGAACGGTTCACTTTCCTCTACGCGGCGCGAAAAACCGAGTTCGCGCTGCACACTAAAATACGGCAGCAAGAATGGCGTCAATACCAACGCGATAATTACAAACGCCGCGATGAGCGGAAGAATTACGCGACGCAGCGCGCCCATTATGTCCGCGCGTCGCGTCCACAACCAACACAGCAAATACAACGCCACCGCAAATCCGGCGAGCAGCGCGTAATAAAAAGAAGATAGCGATTGCAAGACAAAGAAAAGCGAGAAAAGTAGTATAGCCCCTTGTGGGCGTCTAGGAGCGAGCAGCAATTTCCTTAACGCCAGTAACGCCAACGGTAAAAACCCCAGCGTCAACAACTGCATTTGCGCGAGATTGCCGAGGTTGAACAGATTGAACGCATACACCACGCCCGCGACCCATCCCGCTTCGACACGTCGCGTTACATCGTACACAAACAAATACATGCCAAACGCATCAAGCCATAACATCGCGAGCAGCGCGAGGTTGTATCCGAATACCGGATTGTTGGTCGCGAGTGTGATTGGCGTTGCAAACAGACTTGGCGGCAAGAGAATTTCTGAAAACGCTAATGTGTTGGGATACGGATAAAAGATGTTGGTGTTGAACAAATTCAGCGGGTCCGTGGTCAAGGCATGACCGACCCACGCAACGATCCACGTATTCAACAAACCGTCTTGTTTATCCTCGACCGCGTTCCACACGTGCAGCGCCAACGGATTCGTCAGCGCCACCGTCAGCACGACAAAGATCGCTGCCGCTGTAAGATGTTTGCGCATCATCGCACCAGATTATACGAATAGTTGCGAAATCGAAAAGGTGGAACGTGAAACGTCGAACGTCAAATCCAAAATGTAGGGAACGTTCGCCGTAACGTTTCTGATTGCCACTCGTGAAATGTAGCAAACGTTCGTCGTAACGTTCCGCACCGTAACGTGCCACGCTGCCAGGGTGTGCGTCACGTTTTTGGGTTAGTCACGTTCCCAACGTGCACAGGCACGTTTTGTGTTTTCGTTGCCGCGAATTCTATTCGCCCGATCCCGTCGCACGCGCACGCACGCTGCCAAAAACTATTGACAATTATGATTTCAAACATATAATCATTTTGCCAGTGACTGCTAACGCTTGTGTTACAGCATTGAGCGCAACGATTTCGACAATCTGACAAATCGCACATCCGCTCGTTAATGCAGGTGCAAAAATGAGTAGATGTGCGACAACCGCTTGGATCATGCGCCCTTGTCGGCGCGACCGAGACGGAGGATCACGGCGAGTTCTGCGATAGAGTTCATCGCGACGCGTCCCCGTTTTCGGCGGACGCGTTTTATTTTCCCCGCCGCGTTTGTCGCTGTGTCGAAGGAGGAAATCATGGAACGCAAAAAAGTGACCTTGCCCGACCTGTCCAGAAAAAAGGAACAGGGCATTCCGATCACGATGTTGACGGCGTACGATTATCCGCTCGCGCAAGCAGTGGATCAGGCGGGCATTGACCTGATTCTCGTCGGCGATTCGTATGGCATGGTCGTGCTCGGCTACAACAGCACCGTGCCGGTTACGATGGAACAAATGTTGACCGCGTGTCAAGCCGTTGCGCGCGGCGCGCGCCGCGCGTTTCTCATCGGCGACATGCCGTTCATGTCGTATCAAGCCGATGTAGCGGAAGCCGTACGCAATGCGGGACGTTTCATCAAAGAAGCCAACATGGACGCGGTAAAGCTCGAAGGCGGACGCGAGGTCGCCAACACCGTACGCGCGATCACGAACGCGGGCATTCCCGTGATGGGGCACATTGGTCTTACGCCGCAAAGCATCAGTCAACTCGGCGGCTATCGTACGCAAGGCACAACCGCTGCTGCCGCGCACGAATTGTTGGACGATGCGCTCGCGCTCCAAGAAGCGGGCTGTTTTGCGATTGTCTTGGAAAAAGTTCCCGACCGCGTCGCGGAATTTATCACCAAACGCTTGCACATCCCGACCATTGGCATTGGCGCAGGCACCCACACGGACGGACAGGTGCTGGTCATTCACGATTTGCTCGGGCTGTTTGACCGGTTTCTCCCGAAATTCGCAAAACAGTACGCGCAGCTGCACGGTCTCATCGCGCAAGCGCTGAACGAGTACAAGACCGAAGTGGAAACGCGTACGTTTCCCGCGCCCGAACACACCTTCGCGATTCAAGATCAAGAATGGGAAGCGTTCCTTCAAATGAAGGATGAGCATTCGACGCAAGTGCCGTTCGCGTTTGCTGACGCGCACGCCGACACATCACGCGTGTATTGATTTGTCTCCCTTTCCGAACCGGAGAAGGGGAGTCACCATACGTAGAGTGATTTTTCTCCCTTCTCGCTGTAGGGGAGGGGTGACGCCATGCGTAGACTGATTTTTCTCCCTTCTCGCTGTGGGGGGGGGACGCCATGCGTAGAGTGATTTTTCTCCCCTCTCTCTGTGGGGAGGGTGACGCCATGCGCAGAGTGATTTTTCTCCCCTCTCCCTGTGGGGAGGGTGACGCCATGCGCAGAGTGATTTTTCTCCCCTCTCCCTTTGGGAGAGGGGCCGGGGGTGAGGTATGAAAATTGGAATTCTTGGCACGGGCGCGATGGGGTCACTGCTCGCGGCGTATCTCGCACCACACGCCGATGTGACCGTACTGGGAACGTGGCACACAGCCGTTGAGACGATCAATGCGCGCGGCATTTGCATCGAGCGTGATGGCGTCGCGCAAATCATTCGCGTTCACGCGACAGACGACCCGCACACCGTCGCACAGGTGGACCTCGCACTTGTGGCGGTAAAAGCGCATCAGACGGAACGCGCGGCGCAATGGGCAAACGCCATCCTGAAACCGGATGGCATCGCACTCACTTTGCAGAATGGACTGGGCAATTACGAAATTCTCGCGGCGCACGTCGGTGCGGAACGCGCGGCGGTGGGTGTGACCATGCAAGGCGCGACGCTGCTCGGTCCCGCGCATGTACGTCACGCAGGGCGCGGCATGACCACGCTCGCGGCAACGGCGGCGACACACGCCGCGTTACAACGGGTGACACGCTTGTTCAATCGCGCGGGGATTGAAACGCAGCTTGCTAACGACATAGCGAGTTTGATCTGGGGCAAATTGGTCGTCAACAGCGCGATCAACGCATTGACCGCGATTTACCGCGTGCCCAATGGCTGGTTGGTGGAACATCCCGAAACGCGCGCGTTGATGAGCGCTGCGGCGCAAGAAACGGCGAATGTGGCCAACGCGCTCGGCATCACCTTGCCGTACACTGATCCCGTTGAACGCGCGCTGCAAGTTGCAAAGGCAACCGCATCCAACAAATCGTCAACACTGCAAGATGTTTTGCGCGGCGCGCCGACGGAATTGGAACGCATCAACGGCGCGGTCGTGCGCGAAGGCAAACGGCTCGGCATCCCGACGCCGGTGAACGAAAAACT
The DNA here is from genome assembly GCA_016209205.1 of Chloroflexota bacterium. Lineage (GTDB taxonomy): Bacteria > Chloroflexota > Anaerolineae > UBA4142 > SHND01 > SHND01. Next base: position 13,686 of record JACQWQ010000066.1, on the reverse strand, counting down.
ATTGCGCGTGATTGCCAACCCGCGTTTCGAGCAACATCGCGTTGCGCCCATTACCGCGTAAACAACCAACCGCGAATCTATGCGAATCTACGCGAATCAAACCCCGAATTTCCGTAGGTTCGGACAGAACCTGTGGCGATGTGCGATGTAGGCGATGAGAATACATCGTACCCATCGCCTTCATCGCACGAAGGATTGAGGGATTCGCGGCGTTTGGAATCTTCGATGATCCTCGTAGAAACCATTTCAGATTTTCGCGCGCACCGCAAAAAACTTGGCGGCACGTGGGGACTCGTACCGACGATGGGCGCGCTGCATCAAGGACACTTGTCACTCGTCGAACGCGCGCGTCGCGAAAACGATCACGTCGCCGTCAGCATTTTTGTGAACCCGACGCAGTTCGCTGCGGGCGGCGACTTGGCCAAGTACCCGCGCACGCTCGAACGTGATATGCAATTGCTCGAACCATACGGCGTAGATGTGGTTTTCGCACCGTCGAGCGACGAGATCTATCCGCCGCATTTTCAAACCTACGTCACGGTGGAAGAGGTAACGCAGCCACTCGAAGGCGCGATGCGTCCCGGACATTTTCGCGGGGTCGCCACCGTCGTCACAAAGCTCTTTAACATTGTCCAGCCCGACCGCGCGTATTTTGGGCAAAAAGACGGGCAGCAAGTCGCGGTGATCAAACAAATGACGCGCGACTTGAACATCCTGGTCGAAATCATTGTCGGCGAAACCGTGCGCGAGGCCGATGGACTGGCAATGTCGTCGCGCAACACGTATCTGTCGTACGAGGAGCGCAAGGCGGCGCCGGTGCTGTACCGCGCGTTGTGCGCCGCGCGCGACGCGTTTCAACGCGGCGAACGCGACGCCGAAAAATTACGCGCGGCGATGCGCGACGTTTTGAAACAAGAACCGCGCGCACATGTAGAATATGTGAGCGCGGCGGACCCAAACACATTGCAAGAATTGGAGGTGGTCGAGAATAGCGTCTTGCTATCAATGGCGGTGCGCATCGGCTCGACGCGGTTGATTGATAATTTTCTGTTGTAAAAAAACCGCACAGGTCTTGCAGACCTGTGCGGTTTTTTTACATGAACCGTTCGTAGCGAAAGGGCATAATGTCCATGCTCGTCGCTTTGCCGTCCACAATCACTTCGGAGGTAAGAATCCCTCCGGCGGGCGCGTGCATGACGCCGTGCCCACCCCACCCGCAGCAATTCACAAATCCTTCAACGCCCGGCGCGTAACCCAATACGGGCAAATCATCCGGCGTCAACGCGCGCAATCCTGCCCAGCCGCGCAGTATTTTGGCATTGAGCAAGATCGGCGCACGCAATTCCGCGCGTTCGATAATCTTTTCCAAGAATTCGGGTTCGAACTGCGGCTCGAACGACGTGGATTCTTCACGTCCCATGCCCATCAAGACGTTTTCGCCCTCTTTGCGAAAATACCATTCGACTTCACTGTCCATGACGAATGGTGTGTTCTGGGGGATTTCGTGAAATTCATCGGTGATAAAGATGTGGCGTTTGTAATTTGTGATGGGCAAATCCAGCCCGACCCAAGATGCCACTTCTTTGGCACGCGCGCCGGTCGCATTGACCACCAACGGCGTTGCAATTCCGCCTCCAGTGGTTTCGACACCAACGACGCGCCCTTTTTCCAAAACAATGCCGGTTGCGTGCACCATTTCGTTGATTTCTGCGCCGCGCGCGCGCGCGGCGCGCGCGTATCCTTGCATTACGGCGTGCGGATCAATCACGCCGTCTTTCCAACACACTGCGCCGAGCACTAAATCCTCAACGTTCAACGCGGGCACGGCTTTTTTGATACTGTCGGGATCGAGCACTTCCAGCGGCACATTCATGTTTTGCTGCATTGCGATTTCTTCGCGCAGCGCGTGTTCCGCCGCTTGCGTTGCAACAGTCATGTGTCCGATGGGCTTGTAGTCAAATTTCTCGCCGACGATTTGCTCAAAGGCGAAATACTCTTGCGCAGAAAGCCGCGAGAGTAAAATCGTTTGAGGACTCCACATGGCATGCACCAGCATTGCCGCGCTGCGTCCCGAAGAACCACTACCTAAAAATTCCATTTCGACGAGGGAAACGTTTCTGATTCCCTTTGCGGCGAGATGATACGCGCAGGACAATCCTTGAATCCCGCCGCCAATGACGACAACTTCTGCTGTATTTCTCATTCAGCCCAATCCTTCCGTGCGATAGTCGCGCTCTTCCCACTTGGCGCGTAGTTGCGCAATGAATTGTTTTCTGTAGACGGGGTCTCGCAGTTTAGGACCAAGTATTTTCCACACCGCGTCGGCGTCCAAATCCTTGGTCCCGAGGATCTCCTGAACGTATTCATCCACCCGTACGTGGAACGCGCGCACGGGCGGAATCCCGATCTCGTCGAGAATGTCCTGTATATGCGGAACATAATACGGCATTGCCTGCCTCCTGTGGGAGATTATAGCGAGGGTGACAAAAAACGTGAAAAAAATTTTGTCGGCGCGTTGAATGTGGTATAATGCCGCCACAGGTTTCAAGTCACAGGTCGCACGAATTTGCTAGTGTGCCTTGCGACTTGGAACTTGTAACTTGTCTGGAGAGGTCGCATAGTCCGGTCTAGTGCGCGCGACTCGAAATCGCGTGTGGTTCATGCCACCGGGGGTTCAAATCCCTCCCTCTCCGTTGTTAGTGCTATAGTGCAATAGTTGGATAGTGCAATAGTTGGCCCTGACTATCGCACTATCGCACTAAATCACTAACGCACTTTTTGGAGAGGTCGCATAGTCCGGTCTAGTGCGCACGATTGGAAGTCGTGTGTGGTCGCAAGACCACCGGGGGTTCAAATCCCCCTCTCTCCGTTGGTCGTGCAATAGTGCAATAGTAAGTAGTGCGATAGTTGGTGTCACATCACTCCACTATCCGCGCTGCCGCACTATTGCACTATCGCACTACACGCACTATCGCACTTCCCCTGCATTTGTCTAATTTCTCCCAGTCCCACTGATCCCTTGTGTAACTAAAGCCCATTTTTCCCATGCCATCACCTTGACAATCCGCTCCATTTCTATAAACTAGCTCCCGGTCGTGCTAGATGGGGAGCTAGCGGTGCCCTGAACCCCGCAAGGGGCGACCCGCAATCCGCTCTAGCGGGATTGAATGCCACTCCCAGGAGTGGGCGTATTGCACGGTGCGAACGGCGCAGCATTGAAAGCCAGGTCCGACGCAGCAAAAGCCCGTGAACCCCGCCAGGACCGGAAGGTAGCAACGGTAAGCGGTCACTTTTGGGTGACGCCGGGGCGCTTGGCTGGAGCAAGCGAATTCGTGCACGACGGGACGCTTGCCTCAAAGAGTGGTTGCACGACTTTTTTTTAATCCGGAACCAGAAGATTATAGAATCCGCGTGCCGTGTTCGCGCTCCGTTTTGGGAGAGGTAGATTCTCTCTGCGGTGCGCGAGTTCTATATCACCAATGAAGTCTGATCCCGCCATAACCACTTCGAGCGTGCCGCGCACCTCGATTCCTCCAGCACCCTCCGCGCGCGCGCTCAATGTGACCCCTCACGCGCCAGCGCATTCTGCACGACCACGTGCGCTACCGCGTCCGGGTCGTCGCTATCTCTCACCTGCTCCCGCGTCCGCGCGCCCGCGTGTTTGGGCGCGAGTGCTACCCTTTTCTTTTGACCCCAATCTGATCCTGGCGGCGCTCGTCGCGGTTGTGCTCGCAGCAATGGCGTATTTTTTTGTCGCCGGGCTGGTGCGTCTGAATGTGCGGATCAACGACCAAGAGACAACACTGTGGACGCGACAGCAAACCGTCGGCGGCGCGTTGACCGAAGCAGGCATTACATGGAACGCCGAAGATATTGTACGCCCCGCGCCAACTGCGCCGCTTCCTGCCGATGGCATCATTTCGATTCGCCTGGCGACGCCCATTGTCTTGTCTGCCGATGGCAACATCATCGAACGCCGGACACAATCCACCACGGTCCGCGAGGTGCTTGCCGAAAACAAAATCGAGCTCAAGCCCCAAGATCAGGTGTTTCTCGACGGACGCTTGGTGCGGGCAGATGCGGCATTGCCGTCCTCCTTTAACGGCGCAGGTGAACCCGCGCTCTATGCGCCCACGAATGGAACGGTTCACATTTCTGTAACGCGCGCCCTGCCGATTACGATCAACGACAATGGCACGATTTTAACTCTGTACACAACCGAAAACACATTCGGCACAGCCCTGGCGCGCGCGGGAGTACAAATCTATCTGGGCGATTCCGTCTCTCCCGATCTCACGACGCCGGTCACGAGCGGTGCATCCATTTTTATCCGGCGCTCACGTCCCGCCTCGATCGCGGTGGATGGTCGCTCCATTCAAACCCGCACGCGCGCGGATACCGTCGCCAAGTTGTTGTCGCAAGAAGGCATACAGCTCGAAGGCAAGGATTTCGCCGTGCCCGCGCCCACCTCGCCGATCATTGACTATATCGCGGTGAATGTTACGCGTGTGCGGGAAGAATTTATCACCGAAACGGAACAGTTGGCGTTTGAAACCAAATGGCTGCCCAGCGCGGAGCTGGAACTGGATCAACGCGTCGTCGCGCAAGCCGGCGCCAGGGGCATCAAAAATCGTCTGTTCAAATCGGTGTACGAAAATGGGAAATTGATTTCGACGGGTTTGGAGCGCGAGTGGATCGACCATCCACCGCAAGACCACATTATCAATTACGGGACCAAGGTGGTGGTGCACGATTTGACCCTGCCCGATGGATCGGTCGTGCAGTATTGGCGTAAGGTGCGAATGCTCGCCACCGCGTATTCCGCCGCGACTTCGGGCAAAGACAAGAGTCATCCGCAATATGGCAGAACGCGTTTGGGGCTGCAAGCCGGGCGCGGCATCGTCGCGGTTGATCCGCGCGTCGTCAATCTCGGCGCGAATGTGTTTGTGCCCGGCTACGGCATCGCCCTCGCCGGAGACACGGGTGGCGGGATCAAGGGCAAACGAATTGACCTGGGATTTCCCGAAGATGCCATGGAAGATTGGTATCGTTGGATAGATGTATATTTGCTCACGCCTGCGCCTCCCAAAACGCAATTGAATATCGTCCTGCCTGATTATCCGGTCGAGCGCAAGAGTTCTCGCTAACAAAAACTGACAGATAGCTCTGTCAGTTTTTTTCTTTGCTTTATGCCGCGCTTTACGTCGCCTGAACATTCGCCCAAGCGTCCCGGTGGACAGCATACGCCGCGCAAGCGTTTTGGACAGCATTTTTTGCGAGACCGTAACATCCTTGACAAACTAGTCCGTGCTGCAGAAATTCAACCGTCGGATACGGTGCTCGAAATTGGACCGGGCAGGGGGGACTTGACACGCGCGTTGAGTGAAACCGGCGCGCAGGTTGTTGCCGTCGAGGTGGATCGCGATTTGGCGGCGCGCTTGCCTGAGGAATTGTCTGCGCCGAACGTAAAAATTTTGCAAGGCGATATTCTGAGTCAATCACCGGAAGCGTGGCTCGCCGAGGCGCAATGCCGTCCCCCGTATCTCGTCGCGGCGAACCTGCCTTATTACATTACCTCTGCCATTCTGCGTTACTTGCTTGAAGCGCCCACACCGCCGACGCGGCTCGTCGTCATGGTGCAGCGCGAGGTGGCGCAGCAAATGACCGCCCAGCCGCCGCATTCCAATCTGCTCGCGGTCAGTGTGCAGTTTTATGGCGCGCCGCGCGTCGTCGAGGTTGTTCCCGCGGGCGCGTTTTATCCTCCCCCCAAGGTAGATTCCGCTATTGTCCACATTCAAACGCATTCGGCGCAACCGGCTATTGCTCCGCAGCTCTTTTTTCAAGTCGCGCGCGCCGGGTTCGGTACCAAACGCAAGCAGTTGCGGAATGCGCTCGCCAACGGCTTGCACCTTTCGCGGGAAGAGGCAGAGCGGCTTTTGGCGCGCGCACAGGTGGATCCGGCGCGCCGCGCCGAAACGTTGAACCTCGCGGAGTGGGCGCAGCTGGCGCGGGGATTCGAGCAGAGCCGCCTGCCTTGAAAAATTTGCGCGCCTCTTTATTTTGATTGTGCGTCTAAACGGTTGTAGAATCCAATCTACTCGAGTGTTCGAAACGGGCGCCGTATTGCGAATTGTCCCGGCAAGAATTTAGAGCAGTCTATGACGTTTTCAACACCCCCCTTTAACGCCGATTGGGAAAAACCTAAACCCAGGATTTTGATCGTGGACGATGATCCCCTGATGCGGCGCATTGTCACGCAGAGTCTCGAACGCTCAACGTATGAGCTGCTGGAAGCTGAATCGGGCGCGGCGGGGATTCAATGCGCCATCGAGCAGCACCCCGATTTGATTTTGCTCGACGTGATGATGCCGGAGATGGATGGGTTCGAGGTCATTCGCCGCCTGCGCAATCACCCCATGACCCTGACCGTGCCAATCATCTTGCTCACGGCATTGGGTGAGATGACGGAAAAAGTACATGGGATGCAATTGGGCGCGGATGATTATATGACCAAGCCGTTCGACCCGCGCGAACTGCGCGCCCGCGTTCAAACGCACCTCAAGCGCAGCGAACAATATCTCCAAAGCAGCCCCCTGACGAATTTGCCGGGAAATCACGCGATCAATCAGGTCATCAAGTCGCGTTTGGAAACGCGCCAACCCATTGCGGTGATTTATTTTGACCTCAGTAATTTCAAGTCATACAATGATCTCTATGGCTGGCTCGCCGGGGACGAAGTAATCAAACAGATGAGCGCCCTCATTGTCGAGGCAGCGCTGCAATGCGGAGACAAGGATATTTTTGTAGGGCATGTGGGCGGCGACGATTTTGTGGTGGTCACGCGACCGGAGTTTGCCGAGCCCGTTTCGCGCCAAGCCATTCACCGCTTTGACGAAGTCATTCCAAGCTATTATGTGCCTGCGGATCGGGAGCGCGGATACATCGAGACCACGGATCGGCAGGGCGAACTGCGGCAGGTGCCCTTCGTCAGTTTAGGTGCAGCCGTCGTCACGAATGAACATCGTGTGCTGGAACATCCCGTGCAGGTTGCGCAAATTGCGGCTGAAGTAAAACGGTATTTGAAAACGCTGCCCGGCAGTCAGGTGGTTTACGACCGCCGCCAGCGCTAAGTTATTGGATCCTACATTTTGGGGAGAGCAGACCAAGTGCCCATTTACGAATATGAATGTGATAATAAACATCGCTTTGAAAAATGGCAGTCCATCAAAGATGACGCGCTGACCGAATGCCCGACGTGCGGCAGCGCAGTGCGGAAAATTTTTCACCCGGCCGGGATTATTTTCAAAGGTTCCGGATGGTACATTACCGACAATCGCAAATCGTCCGGGAGCGAGAGCAAGTCCGAAGGCAAAAGCGAGACCCCCAGCACTGCCAAGAGCGAGCCGGCGAGCGAAACCAAAGACAAGACCGCGAGCGATACAAAAAGCTCAGCGGGCAGTAATGCAAGCAAATCATCGGATTAAAAAACTGCGGCAAGTGTTCCACTTGCCGCAGTCGTCGTTTCCATCACATTTGAAAATTTCCCGTGTGCTGCACGATCTTGTAACTGAAATTTGTGACGTACGTCAGCAATTTCTTTTTCAGACGCGCCCATTCATCGCCCGCCAAAATCTTGTCCAAGGCCGCGCGGTCTTCGGTAACGCCACCCGTCAAGATTTGAGGTCCGTTCCCATAGACCGTGTACCACGCTTCCGTCGGCTGAATGCCCAGGCGAAGCAATTTCGGCGCAAACTCTTGGACCACAAACTCAAAATACTCGGACTCTTTGCCTTGTCGAATATCCCACGACATTAAAAGTTTGATCATAAATTTCCATTCCCCTAAATATAGGGCGAATTGGCAATTCGCCCCGCGTAAGACGAATTGCCACTCGTCCTACGCATCCAAAAAATCATAGCAAAGGAAAGGGCTTTTGGCAAACCGATGCGCGCACTGATTCAACGCGCCACGCGCGGCGCAGTCCGTGTGGAAAATCAAGTCGTCGGCGAAATCGCGCGCGGCTTGGTCGTATTCGTCGGCGTGACCCATACGGACGACGTCGCTGCCGCGCAATTCCTCGCGCAAAAAGTGGCGAACTTGCGCATTTTTGAAGACGACGCGAGCAAATTCAATCTCTCCGCGTTGGACGTGAACGCCGAGCTGCTCGTCATTTCCCAATTCACGTTATACGCCGATGCGCGGCGCGGACGGCGTCCGGATTTCATCGCCGCTGCGCGTCCTGAAATTGCCGCGCCGTTGGTTGAAACCTTTGCGCGTAATCTGGAAGCCACCGGTTTACGCGTCGCCCGCGGACAGTTCCAAGCCAAAATGCGCGTCGAAATTTGGAACGATGGTCCCGTGACGATCATGCTCGACACGGACGATTTACGCAAGCGCAACACGCCATAGGCGTTCCCCTATCTCGAAAACAGAAAACCGCCGCAGCGATGTGTTCCACCGCGCGACGGTCGCATCCAACTGAATTTGGAGGGTCTCAAGGCGCTTGAACATGGGTGTCCGCGCTGACCTCTTCTACTTCGACCCGCAAGCGTCCTGTCAGATTGTAAAACGCGCCGAGTAACATCAACACCAACGCGCCAAAGATGCCCAACGCGACCGCGCCCAACATAGCGAGCACTACAATACCAAGAACGCCTACGCTCGCGACGTTCGTCAGCAGCTGCAAAAGGTCCTTCAGGTTCAATACCTCCACCATATTGAAACTGAGCCGCTGCCCCAAAATCTCAAAACCCACCTCGCGCCAACTCGCGAGCAAACCGCGCGCGGCTTGAATCAAGGTAAAGAATCCCCAACTGCACACGAACGCGGGTAAGCAGGCGATCAACGCGCCCGACACAAAGCCCCATTGTGCGAGCGAACCCAAAGCAAACCGTCGAATAATCAGCGCGCGTTTTGGCATGTTTGTAGAACGATTGGGGCGATGTGCGATGTAGGCGATGTGCGATGTATTCCATCGCCTACATCGCACGTTACTACGTTAGCGTAGTAACGAATTTATTCGTTTGTTCCGCCGTGATGGCTTTGACATAGTACTGGCAATATTCTTTTAACATGCGGCGCATGGAATACATCGGCGCGAGCGTCATAATACTCGCCTTGCTGAATTCCAACCACGCGTGCGGCAGTCCGTCCGCGCCGCGTTCATAATACAGCGGCGCAATTTGATTCTCCAAGACGTCATAGAGCGAATGCGCGTCGTCGCTATCTTGATCGGCTTCGCTCGTGTACTGCTTGGTTGGATCGCCGATGGCCCAGCCGTTCTTGCCATTGTATCCTTCTGCCCACCAACCGTCGAGGACGCTGAAATTTAGTACGCCGTTCAAGGCGGCTTTTTCCCCGCTCGTGCCGCTCGCTTCCAACGGACGGCGCGGGTTGTTGAGCCACACATCCACCCCCTGCACCAACATGCGCGCGGCGTCAATATCATAATCCTCGATAAAAACAATTTTGCCTTCGAGTTCATGGTCCAGCGCGGCTTGATACACCGAACGAATGAACGATTGCCCCGGAATGTCGGCGGGATGCGCTTTGCCGGAAAAAACGATTTGGACGGGGCGCTCGCGATGGTTAAGAATTCGCTTGAGCCGCGCAGGATTGTGCAAGAAAAGCGTCGCGCGCTTGTAGGTGGCAAAACGCCGCGCAAAGCCAATCGTCAACACGTGCGGGTCGAGAACCTGCTGTGCGCGTGCGATGGCGGCATCGTTCGCACCGAGCCGTTTCAATTGGTTCGACCAGACCGCGCGCGTAAATTCGACCAGCGCACGTTTACGCGCGTTTTGAATTTCCCACACACGCGCGTTCGGCGCATTCTTGAACCCTTCCCAAAATTTCAGGTCGTCCAGGCGCGCATACCAATCGCTGCCCAATACTTCGCCGTAGAACTTGGAACGTTCGGGCGCGATCCAACTGGCGGTGTGCACACCATTGGTGATGTGACCAATCGGCGTCTCCGGTTCGGAGGTTTTGAAAACGTGCGTCCACATTTTGCGCGAAACCTCGCCGTGCAATTTGCTCACGCCGTTGCGCTGATCGGAAAAACGCAAGCCCAGCACCGTCATGCTAAACAACCCATGATCGTCGGCGAGCGCCAAGAATTGTTCGCGCGACAATCCCAATTGCGGATAGAACGCGTACAAGTACTTGTCAATCAGATCCGCGCCGAACGCGTCGTTGCCCGCCGGCACCGGCGTATGCGTCGTAAAGATGGAATGCGCCGCAACCGTTTTCTTCGCGTCGTCGAATGACATGCCTTGCGCGACCAGCTCGCGCGTCAGTTCGAGCGTGAGAAATGCGGAATGCCCTTCGTTCATGTGAAACGCGGTAGGCGTCAAACCCAACGCGCGCAAGACGCGCACGCCGCCGATGCCCAACACGATTTCTTGCATGATGCGAAATTCGTGATCGCCGCCGTACAAACGCGCTGCCAGCACGCGATCATTTTGCGCGTTGCGCTCGATGTCCGTATCCATCAAATACAACGAAACGCGCCCGACCTGAATCAGCCACACTTTGGCATACACTGTCCGGCCCGGCAAGTCTACGCTGACAATGACCTCATTTCCGTTCTTGTCTTGAGCCGCGAGCGCGGGCGCCTGAGAAAAATCGAGTTTGTCGTAGCGCGCGAGCTGATTGCCCTGCGCGTCAATTTCCTGACGAAAATAGCCCTGCGGATACAAAAAGCCGATGCCGATGAGCGGAATGCCCATGTCGCTCGCTTCCTTGACATGATCCCCCGACAGAATACCGAGACCACCCGAATAAATCGGCAGCGATTCGTGAATGCCGAACTCGGCGGAAAAATACGCGATGGAATGGTCGGCGGCGTACGGATAAGTCGCCTCAAACCATGTGCCTTCGCCGCGCATATATTCGTCCAACGCGCGGATGACGCGATCGTACTGTGCGAGAAAATCCGCATTCGCCGCCAAATCGTTCAAACGCTCCGGCGAAACCGCGCGTACAAGTTTGATCGGGTTGTGTCCGGTCGCTTGCCACAACGCGTCATCAATTCGTTCCAGCAGATTTGTCGCCTCGGGATTCCAACTCCACCACAAGTTATAAACTAAATCGCCCAGTTCGCGAATGCGCGGCGGTAACTCGCGCATGATTTTCGCGGTGCGTTCGATTTCACGCTGCAGCGCGGCTTCGCGTTCCACCACTTGCGCTTTTTCGCGGCGGGCGAATTCGTACATCGCCACATATTCGAGCGCCGAATGGCTCCACGTCAAATCCGCGCGCATTCCATGTTCCTGCAAGGCGCGCCATTCGTGCGGACGCGCGTAGGTTTCCTGCGCGCGGACGATTGCGCCGTACAAACTGAGCAAGTCCGCGCGGTCAAAGACAAACCCGGCGCCGGATCGCGCGCGCGGGTCATAGTCCTCGACCGAATCCGCCAGTCCGCCAACGCGCCGCACAATGGGCACACAGCCATAGTGCATCGCCAACAGCTGTGTGGTTCCGCCCGGCTCGACGCGCGACGGCATGAGCAAAATATCCGCGCCCGCGACGATTTGATGGCGCAGCGCCTGATCGAACGTTTGGAAAAAGCGCGCGCGGCGCGGGAATTTCGTTTCGAGCGCCTTGAGCGCGGTGTGATACTTTTCCTCCCCCGCGCCCATGACGACCAATTGCGCGCCCGACGCCAACACCGGTTCGATGACTTGTATCACCAAATCCAACCCCTTGTTGTCGTTCAAACGCGAAATGATGGCAAACAGCGGCGCGTCAGAGTCGTCCAACGCTGCTTGCTTTTGCAGCGCGCGTTTGTTGGACGCACGGGCCTCGAGATGCTCAACGTCGTACCGGCTCGCCAGCGCGGCATCTTGCGCCGGGTTCGCTTCCGCATAATCAATCCCATTCAGAATTCCGCGCAGGCGCGCGGCGCGCATTCGCAAAACCGGATCCAGCCCTTCGCCAAATTCCGGCGCTTGAATTTCTTGCGCGTAGGTCGGACTCACGGTATTCATCGCGTCCGCGAACAAAATGCCGCGCGCCATAAAATTCAATTCGCGATTGATTTCGTTGGACACGCCGGGATGCGCAATGAAACCGAATTGCGCCAGTCCCGCGATCTCGAGGATGCGCTGTCCAAAGGCGCCGAAATAAGCGAGATTGTGAATCGTGTACACCGACGCGATGTTTTCAAAGAACGGGTTATTGGCATACAACGTCTTGAGCCAATTCGGGATCAACGCGGTCTGCCAATCGTTGACGTGAATAATATCGGGCTGCCATTGCAGATGCGGCAGCATTTCCAATGCCGCGCGCGAAAAAATCAAAAAGCGCTCCGCGTCGTCGGGATACATGTAAATCCCATCGCGGTCAAAGAGGCGCGCGTTCTCGATAAAATAAACGGGCACGTCGCCGAGCGCACCCTGCAAAATGCTGACGTTCTCTGTCAACCCGTCGAGGTGAACCGGAAATGCGTCCACAACCTGCTGCGCGCCATTCACGCGAATCACGCGATAGCGCGGCAGCGCGACGCGTACGTCATGGCCCAAACTTTTGAGCGCGCGCGCCAACTCGCTGACGACATCCGCGATGCCGCCCGTTTTGACGAACGGTGAAACTTCGGATGCCAGCAGCAAAATTTTCAGCGCATTCAGATTATCCATTCACCTTTTCCTTCTCCGCCTGTGTAGCATAGCGCCTTGTGCGCGTGTGTGTGCGTGCAACGCCGACAAGCGGCTATACTACTTCGTTCCATGCCGCGATGACAGAGGGTAATTCGCCAAGTTGGCGAATCGTCGCGTCGGGCTGCATCAAATGTGCGTCCGCAAAATCGGCATGCGGTTTCAACGGTTCTGCCCAACGCTCCTCAATCAAAACACCGCGCATGCCCGCGCGATGCGCGCCCAAAATGTCAAAACTCGCCGCATCGCCAACCATGACGATTTCGTGCGGTGGTATTTGCCACGCGTCGGATACAGGTTGGAACGCGCGTGGGTCGGGCTTGCGAAATGAAATTTTCGCGCTGCTCAGCAGCGGATCGAGAAACCCGGCGAGCTGGCTCTTGCGCGTATTTCGTTCAATCCACGCGTGATCTGTCGCATTCGACAAGAGCGCGAGTTTTAAACCGCGCTCGCGCAAAATCTCCAGAGTCGCAATCGCGTCGGGATAGGATACCCAGTGCAGTTCTTCGGGTTCGAAAAATTTTTCGACGGCACGTGGAATCTCTGCGGCGGGGACATTACACACGCCCTGCCGCATCAACGTATCCACCAATGCTTGTTCGGCGGTGTATTCCACACCCGTTTGCCTGCTCCGCGCAAAACCCTGCGTGCGCGTTTCCAAATACGCCTGTCCAAATCCCTCCGGCGCCGGATAACCGCGCGCCATCAGGTACTGCTCCAGCGCATTTGCCCCGCGCGCCGATACGCTTTCCCAATCGCCGTCAAAGTACATTAGCGTATTGCCCAGATCAAAAATAATTCCGCGAATCATATCAACATACAAGCGTAGTAACGATTTCAATCGTTCCCGCGCGCCGAGATGAATCAATTCGTCACTACGCCGCGCACACCGTAGTAACGTGCGATGTGCGAGGTAGGCGATAAAGTTCATCGCACATCGCCTTTCATCGCCTCAATCGTTTATCGCGCGCACACTACGAATGAATTCGTCACTACGTCAGCACACTACGAATGAATTCGTCACTACGTCAGC
>JACQWQ010000136.1 GCA_016209205.1 Chloroflexota bacterium | reverse complement strand
GTCAGGTCTCGAACCGCGTCACATGTCACATCCGCGATGTACGGCGCAAAGGTGGCACTGAAAACGCACGCGCTAAAAACCTGTCAGGTCTCGGAGCAGATATGATCACACTCACAATTGACAACAAACCAATCACAGCCGAACGTGGCACGTCGGTGCTGCAAGCCGCGCTCGCGCACGGCATTGCAATTCCCCGCCTGTGCCATCATCCCGAACTTTCCCCGTCGGGCGGCTGCCGTATGTGTCTCGTCCAAATTGAGGGTCGCCCCAACCCCACGCCGTCGTGCGGCCTGCAATGCGACAACGGCATGGTGATTCACACGCGCACCGACCTGATCGAAAAAATGCGGCGCGACATGATTGACTTGCTCGTGTCCGATCATCCGCTGCGCTGCGTCGTGTGTGACAAGAACGGCGCGTGTGATTTGCAAAAATACGCGTACCAGTACGGCATTGCCGAAACCTCGCATGATTTTGAAATCAGCAAACCGCTCTATCAAGACGACAATCCATTTTTCATTCGCGATCACGAAATGTGTATCCTGTGCGGCAAGTGCGTGCGCGTGTGTGATGAAATCGTCGGCCTCAACGCGATTGATTTTGCCAAGCGCAGTTTTGGCGCGCACGTTGCTACGCCGTTCGATTTTCCGTTGATGGATTCGGCGTGCGTGTTCTGCGGCTCGTGCGTGCAGGTTTGCCCTACCGCCGCGCTCATGCCCGTTTCGCGTCTTGGCAAAGGGCGCGAATGGGAATTGCACCGCGTCAAGACGGTGTGCGGTTACTGCGGGGTTGGGTGTAAGGGCGAGATTGCGCTCAAAGACGGCAAAATCCTATATGTGCGCGGTTATCCTGAAGCGCCAGCGAATGGCGAATTCCTCTGTGTCAAAGGACGCTATGGCTGGGACTATTCCGAGACGGAAGACTGGCTGCTCCATCCGCTCGTGCGTCGAGACCTCGCCGTCGCGCTGAATCTGCCGCTTGACCTCGAAGCGACCAAGACAGATCCGGTCCTACAAACACGCGAAGGCAAAAATTTCGTCGCGGTCGCGTGGGATACCGCGCTCGATCTCGTCGCGAGCAAACTTGTGGAAAGTGTGAACGAGTACGGCGCGGACTCGGTCGCGGGGCTTGCTTCGGCGCGGTGCACCAATGAAGAAAACTATCTGTTCCAGAAATTAATCCGCGCCAGCATCGGCACGAACAATGTGGACCACTGTGCGCGCCTGTGTCACGCCAGCACCGTCACCGGTCTCGGCATGGCGTTTGGCAGCGGCGCGATGACGAATCCGATTCGCGACATTCGCAACGCGGACTGCATTCTCATCACCGGCTCGAACACTGCCGAATCGCACCCGGTCATCAGTTACGAAGTCGTGCGGGCGGTGAAAAAAGGCGCGAATCTCCTCATCATTGACCCACGCCGCGTTCCGCTCGTAAATCACGCGTCGCTCTGGTTGCAGCCCAAGCCCGGCGCCGATCAATACATTTTTCTTGCGATGGCGCACGTCATTCTGCGTGAAGGATGGGCAGACCGGGCGTTTATCGCGGCGCGCACGGAGGGATTCGAGCAATTTGCCGAATCGGTGAAAAATTACACCCCCGAACTGGCAGAATTGCAATCCGGTGTGCCCGCCGAGAAAATCGAGCAAGCCGCGCGAATGTACGCGCTGGGGGAAAGACGCGACCAGTCATCAGTGGTCAGTAATCAGTCATCAGTCATCAGTGATCAGTTACCAGTCTCCAGTCTCCAGTCAACAGAGGGCAAACGTGGACACTCGACAATTCTCTACGCGATGGGCATCACGCAGCGCAGCAATGGCACCGAACTGGTCTTGACGCTCGCGAATCTGGCAATGCTGACGGGACAAATCGGCAAACCCTCGACGGGCGTGAATCCATTGCGCGGTCAATCGAATGTTCAGGGCGCGTGCGATGTCGGCGCGCTGCCGGACGTGCTGCCGGGCTATCAGTCGGTCAAGAATGACGCGGCGCGTCAAAAAGCCGCCCGCGTGTGGCACGCCGAAAACTTGTCCGCGACGCCCGGTCTCACCGTCGTCGAAATCATGCACGCGGCAACCGAAAAGAAAATCCGCGCGCTGTACGTCATGGGCGAGAACCCAATGCTCTCGGACCCGAATCTCACGCATGTCGAACAGGCGCTCCAAGCCCTCGATTTTCTGGTCGTGCAGGAAATTTTCTTGACCGAGACTGCCGTTCACGCGGATGTCATTCTCCCTGCCGCCGCTTGGCTGGAAAAAGATGGCACCGTCACCAGCACCGAACGCCGCGTGCAGCTGCTTGCGCCCGTGCTGTCCAAGCCCGGCGCTACGAAACCGGATTGGGAAATTTTGTGCGAGCTCGAGGGCGGAGAGGGCAGAGAGGGCGGAGAGGGCAGAGAGGGCAGAGAGGGCAGAGAGGGCGGAGAGGGCAGAGAGGGCGGAGAGGGCGGAGAGGGCAGAGAGGGCAGAGAGGGCGGAGAGGGCGGAGAGGGCAGAGAGGGCGGAGAGGGCAGAGAGGGCAGAGAGGGCGTTGGCGATACGCGATACGCAATACGCCATACGCGAAGATGGAATTTCAAAAACACCGCAGAGATCATGGAGGAGCTCGCGCAGGTGACGCCGATTTATGGCGGGATTCGCCACGCGCGTCTCGGCAATGACGGTCTCGTGTGGCCCTGCCCTACCACCGAGCATCCGGGCACTCCGATCCTCCATCTCGAAAAATTCACGCGCGGTCTCGGCAAGTTCCACGCCATTCACGCGCGCGCACCCGCTGAAGAGCCCGACGCCGAATATCCACTCATTCTTACAACGGGTCGTACGCTGTATCACTATCACACCGGCACCATGACGCGCCGCAGCGAAATGCTTGCGTGGCGTGAACCGCGCGGCTTCGCCGAGATCAATCCGGCGGACGCGGCAGCGATCGGTTTGCACGATGGCGGCTGGGTCATTATCAAATCGCGGCGCGGTCAAATTCGGACCCAGGCGCGGCTCGGCAATCGCGTGCCGCCCGGCGTCGTCTTTTACTCGTTCCACTGGAAAGAAGGACCCGCGAACCTTTTGACGCACGATGGGAACCTTGACCCGCTCTCGAAAATTCCCGAATTCAAAATGAGCGCGGTGAAAATCGAAAATCCGGCGGCGGAACATGAAGCGAAAAAAGCCGCGCGCACAACCCATGTCAAGCCTGACGGCAAAGAATCAACGCCAAGCCCCGAACCTGCCACAGTGCGATGAAAACCAAAAAACCTGCGGGCGCTGTTCAGCTCGCAGGTTTTTGTTCCTCTGCACCGCCATTGGTGTAGAGTTTGGATTGCAATGGACTAAAACCCCGTTGTCGCGAACCACGACCCGCCCGGGCTGGTCACGAAAATGAGCGGAGCAATACACGGTTGGGGCAGAGTCACATTCGCCTCGATGTCGGCATTCCCCCCCCCCTGTGACGCGGGCCCGGTGGTAGCCGGGAAAAGACCGGTTGTTATATTCTCGGTAGTACCATCGCTTTTTGGACAGCTCACAATTGCGCGGAAATTGGCAATTGGGTTCGAGCCATTATTGGCTCCGGCAGCCAGAACCAGCCCGCGCACCTCTATCTCCAGGCGACCATTGGTCTTGAGTTCACCCGAAGCGGCGCTGAGCTTCCACGGGAGTCCCCCGCCATTTATACCGCGGATGGGATTCTGACTCCCGGTAAGCGCCTGCGGCACGCCAACCATCGTGTCAAACTCTAGAATTTTCGGAACCTTCGCCGTCGTTTGGGGAACTTGCCAGCCAAAGAAAATGACCCCGACTGTGAGAAGCGTTGTGAGCAGCAAGAAAAGACGCCTTGTCACTTGACCCTCCTTAGCCAATTGGGTGAATTTGCTTCGAGGCAGCGGATACCTCGTTCTATAAAATCTACGCCCGCAATCGTAGTTTAGATCAAGTTCAGACCTGACAGGTTTCTATCGCGTGCGCGCCACACACACCGTTCGCGATGTACATCACATCCGCGATATGTAAACCGTTCGTCACAAAAACCTGTCAGGTCTCGACCCATCCACCCATCCGCGCGTTAGACGCTCCTCTGCTTTTTTGCTACAATACTGCCAGCTCCCGTGATGAGGCAGAGTTGCCCATGAGTGACGTAACTTGTACGATTGACGGTCAAACCATCACCGTGCCCGAAGGCACGACCATTCTGCAAGCTGCGCAACAAATCCGCAAGTCCGTCCCCACCATTTGCTATCATCCACATTTCACCCCCCCCTCACTCTGCCGGATGTGCGTGGTACAAGTGGAAAAATCGCGCGTGCTCGTGCAAGCGTGCACGCGCGCCGTCGAAAATGGCATGGTCGTACAGACCGATTCGCCGCGCGTTCAACGGGCGCGCAAGGTGCTCGTCGAAATGCTGCACTCTGCCGTAGATTTGAGTGACGCACCCGAACTTGCCGCATTCACAGACGCGTACGGTGCAGACCCCAATCGCTACGGCGGGATGGGAAAACGACGCACGTTTCCATTGTTCGACGACAATCCGTTTTACGTGCGCGATTATTCCAAGTGCATTATGTGTTGGCGCTGCGTGCAAGCGTGCGGCGAAGACGTGCAATGGACGTTTGCCATTCATCGCGCCGGACGCGGCTTTGACGCGCACATCGCCACGTTCGAGGAAATCCCGATTCCTGAATCCACCTGCGTCTATTGTGGTAACTGTGTGCAGGCATGTCCCACCGGGGCATTGAAAGAAAAACGCGCGTTTTGGATGGAACAGGATTTAGATTTGAAACAGCTTGCGCGCGTGAGCAACCTCGAGCGCCGCGAAAAGGGTTAGTCGCGATTTTATGGAAAAACCAAATGGAACGATTACGCTCATCGGCTCGGGCGAATTTGGCGAAGCGATGGGGCGCGTCTATCGCGCCATTCTCGCGCGTGCCCCGGCGGAACCAACTGCCGTTTTCCTCGACACGCCCGCGGGTTTTGAATTGAACGCGGATGCCATTGCCGCCAAAGCCGCCGATTATTTTTCACAGCGCCTCGCGCTCAACCTCCAAACCGTCAGTTTCAACTCGACATGGAAACCGCGCTGCACGTACTCCGCCGCGCCGATTTTGTTTTCGCCGGTCCCGGCAGCCCCAGCTACACGATTCGCAATCTGCACCACACCGCGCTGTGGAGCACCCTCCTCAATCGTTTTGAACGCGGCGCGCATCTCGTTTTCGCAAGTGCGGCGGCGATAGCCGTAGGTTCGTCCGCCCTGCCCGTATATGAGATTTACAAAGCGGGCGCGGATCCGCACTGGAGCGACGGGTTGAATTTGTTCGCCGCGCTCGGCATGAATCTCGCCATCGTCCCGCATTGGAACAACACGGAGGGCGGCACGTACGACACGCGTTTTTGTTACATGGGCGAAACGCGTTTTCTGGAAATGGAACAGCAATTGCCGGGCGACACGGTCGTGCTCGGCATTGACGAATACACCGCGTGCCTTTTCGATTTGCCCACCCAGACCTGTCGCGTGATGGGCGCGGGGAATATCACCTTGCGCTGTGCTGGACAGCAGTGGGTGTATGCGACAGACGAAACCTTTTCCTTTGCCCAACTGCGCGCGGGTTCTTGGGGCAAAGCAAGCCCTGTCGAGTCCGCCCCCGCAGAGATGGAATTGGCGGACGACGCCACGCGCTCGCTCATCGAACTCGCGCGTGCGTTGGACACGACCGCCGAGCCGAACGCGCAGCGGGCGTTGATTGAACAGGCGCACGCGACGATTCACCAAATCGCGGGCGACGCCGCGCACGCGGCTGCCGAAACTTCGGACGAGACCACGCGCTATTTGATGCAATTGGCGCGCGCGCTGGATGAAACACAAGCGCCGGAACAGAAGCGAACGTTGATTGACCACGCGCACGACACCATGCACGAACTCGCCGCCGATTGGATGGACGACACGCACACCGCCGAACGCGAAAACGTTGCGCCGTACGTCGAAACCTTGATTCAAGTCCGCCAACGCTTGCGCGCCGCAAAACAATACGCGCTCGCGGACGATATTCGCAGACAACTCGCCGAATTGAACATCGTGCTGGAAGACAGCAGCGCGGGAACGACGTGGCGGAAGGCGTGAGAAATTGGAAATTAGAAGTTGGAAGTTGGAAACTGGAAAATTGATTCAACGTGTTGACGGGATGACGGAAAGCGATTTACAATTCCGCGTGCTTGGTGCGGTGGTGAACAATGCGCGCATCCTTTCCCTCGAAACCATGCGGCTGGAAGATGTGTTGGAGTAGGAGATAGAACACTTGAGGAGTTGAAAATGGACGCACAAGAAAGAAAAATAGTGTCTATGCGCGCAAAGAATGGTCATGCGCTGGCAGAGATGGCAGCAATACTGCGCACGCAAATTTCAAACGTCAAATCGGAATGGGCGGACTTGAAACGGCGCGGCTTGCTCGTTACTCGCGCGGGCCAAGTGCGGATCTCCCCTTGGGCGATGCGACGCGCGCGCAATGATCTTCAAAGAAGAATGGCGAGCCATCTGTCAGGTTACGATTTGACCGAAAATTCTTTTATCGTGAAAAGGCGCGGGGGAAAGACATATATTCTCAACACACGCATTCCTGTTGAATACATTGCCAATTATTTTGAAGAGGGTTGGGGAGTAACGCAAATCCAGCAAGACCTACCCCTGTTGACGCGTGACGAAATTGAAGCGGCCATTCAATATTATTTGAATCATCGCCCTGAAATTCGCCGCGAGATGGAGCAGAGTGTAAAAGTGTACAACGCGCACGCGAGTGCTTGGGAACACGCCTAGACGATGGCAAGCACACGCAATGGCGCGATTTTTGCGCGGCTGCTCTTTGATGTCATGCTCCCCGCAGAGCTGGCAGATGCCCTGCGCGCCAACGGCTATGACGTGCTGGAGACGCGAACGCTGCGCCCTGAAATTCAACAAGACGATGTTGCGTTGTTGACGTTCGCGCACAAAGAACGTCGCGTGTTGGTAACTTGCAACTATAGCGACCCCAAAAGTAATTTTGTAACAATTCATCGCACGTGGCGGAAAAAAGCCAAGAGCCATAGTGGAATTATCCTTGTACCACAGTTCCAGATCAGCAGCCACAGCAAGCGGTGGCAAGTACGTGATCGTCTCCTCGACCTGCTGAACCAGTACACTTGGGATGAACTAAAAGATCAATTGGTGTGGCTGCCAAAAGAAAAGAGGCATGGTTCAAGTTAGATTAACGCTGTCATTCGGAGTCCTGATGAAACTGCTGAACAAATGGAGGTAACGAGCCATGCCACACCCAACCAAGCTCTCGTTGAAGGCGTTTTGGGAGGCGGTCGAAAAGAAATTGGCGGCGTATTCTAGCGACGCGCTGCGCGACATTCTGCGTGGGATGGCGCAAGAGACGCCGCCCGCCGGACGCCCAACTTTCCTTGAAAAATTGACGCCCATGGCAGACACGCGCGCTGCCGCCCGACAAGCCATGCGCCAGGAAAAATTGCTGGCAGAAATTGACGAAGTGACGCGCGAGATCAAGGCGCGGAGGAAACACGCCGAGGAATATGACGAGTGGTACGACCAGGATGATTATTACGACGATTATGGCGGCGGTCATTATGACGACGAGGACGGGCTGGGACCGTATGAGGAATTTATCGAACCACTGTCCCGGTTGTTCGACCGCGCACAAGCCGCGTTCGATTACGGCAAGTTAAAGCTGGCGCGCAAGGCATACGAAAAACTGTTCGCGGTGCTCAACCTCGAGGACGACTATGGACGCGGGATAAGCGCGGACGATCTGGAGGAGGTGGATATTGGCGAGGCGCACGCGCGCTATTTGCGCGCCGTGTACGAGACCGAGCCATCCGAGCGTCGTCCCCAGACTTTGTTCGAGCAAATGCAGAAACTCGTTCCGTATCCCACGTTGAATGACCTCCTGCAGATCTCTACACAGCCGCTGCCTGACTATGACCAATTCCTCGAAGATTGGATTGCCTTTCTGCGGAAACAAAAAGGCAAACAGGCAGATGCGGGGCTGCGGGAGGCAATTCGTCTGGCGCGTGGCACGCAAGGGTTGGCAGAGTTAGCGCGGACGGCAGGCAAGAAACGTCCACGCGCGTATTTGGATTGGGTCGCAGCATTGGAAGAAGAGAAAAAGCCGCACGAGGTCATCGCCGCCGCGCACGCAGCGTTGCAAGCACTTGCTCCCCGGCAGCCCCTGCGCGCCGCCATCGCCGATCACTTGTGCCAAGCCGCTAAAGAACTGAACGACGCGGAATTACTGCGCGCGGGTCGGTGGGAAGCCTTCCTCGTCGCGCCAACGCTCGCCCGGCTGCTCGATTTGTGGGATGCCGCGCCGACGCCTGAGGTGCGGGCGCAGTTGATGCAGCAAGCCGCCGAGCATGTAAAAGACTATCTTGCCCATCCTCCGCGCGAGTCCAAGACCTTCGAGCCGTTCTGGGAAGCAGACAACCTGGAGGCGCCGGTTTGGATTGACAAGTCCGTGCTGGCGCATGCCCACCTGTTGTCAGGAGAGCTGGAGGAGGCGCGCCAACTCGCCGCACGCGAAGAATCGTTGGGCTGGAGTTACGGTGACAATCCGCAAGGACTGGTCGAAGCGTTCCTACTCGTACTGTTATCAGGCAAGTCGCTGGACAAACTCCCTTCGCATCTCGCGCAGGTCTGGAAATCCGGTTTGGATTACAGTATTGGTTTTGGCGAATGGGGCGCGGAGGACAAGACGGAAAAGAGCATCCGTAAACGGCTAGAGGGCGCGTACGACGAGCGGCTGGGCGCGACGGCATTGAGTGAAAAAAAGCAAGCGGAATTTTTGGATTGGTGTCTCGATGTGGCGCGGCAGCGCGTTAACGCGATTGTCGAAGGACAGCATCGCCAAAGTTACAACAAAGCCGCGGTGCTGCTTGGCGCGTGCGCGCAGGCGCTGCGAGCGCGCGGGCGCGAGCAAGACGCCAATACATTTGTGGACGAAATGCGCAACCGCTATCCACGCCATCGCGCCTTCCAGTCCGAGTTGAACGCGGTTGCACCGCCGCGCAAAGCGAGCAAATGATTCATGTTGTCGAACGCAAGAACTATCGCGACCACCTGCCCCTTCTGCGGCGTGGATCGTCGTCTCGATTCACACGTCAACGGCAAAGTTTCACAAGTGGAGTGAAAGCAAATGAGCGGGTCAATCAATCCAAGACCAGAACGCGATTCTTTGCGACCTCGCCGAGCGAAGAAAACTTCGAAAAAGGCGCAAGGGAAATCGAACCGCAAAAAGAAACCGCCAACCGTGAGACGCACGCGCGAACAGACCGTCGCGTATCAAACCAAAGGAATCCGCCGTTCACATCCTTATGTAGTGCGCGGCAAAGTGGAGCCAATGGTGCGCGGTTCTGACGTTACAGTGCGCGCGATTGTTGCGGCATGGCGCAGTGGTTCCTCTCTCGACGCGCTTGCGCGGCAGTTTGCCCCACTGCGCCTAGCGGAGATCTGCGATGCGTTGGGCTATTATGATGACCACCGTGACGAATTAGGCGAGTCTTTTGGCGCACCTTTATCTTTGGGGCAAGACCCAGAAAAAATTCGTCAGCGTGAAATGAATCACCGCGCTTTTGTTGAGATGGCAGCAAACTTGCAAGCCAAATATCCAAACCAGTGGGTGTGTATCGCCTTTGGAAAACTACAAGCCGTTGGCGACGATTGGACTCAAGTCGCTCAAGTCGCCGGCGAGGCAAAACATCGCATTGTGACACAAATTCGTAACACCACCCGCGCGCCGCGACGACTGCCCTTTCGTTACCGCGTAGGAAGATTTATCCGATGACTTGTTGGGATTTCAAAAACGAATTCCTCATTGGAATTCGTCTCATCACACCCGATGGTTCCACGCATCCGCAGGATGAAGAACTTGTCGCGCTCGATACAGGTTACGATGGGGATGTGCTGATTCCGTATGATCTCTTTCTGTCCCTCAAGTTCGACGAATTTGAGGATTACTTGGCGGAAGAATTTTTGGAAACCGCGTCTGGTGAAATCTTAAAGTCGAGTGTAAGCAGAGGGTTCTTGTCCATTCCAAAAATTGGCTCAACGCTTCCAGTTCAGATAGAGACTTTTCGAGACAATACAGAATTTTTGATTGGGGTTGGCGTTTTGCGTCAAATCCGTGTTTTACTTGACGGTCCATCCAATCAAACATGTATTGTAACGGAAAGATAAAATATGGTTGTGCAACAACAAATCGCTTCCACCACCTGCCCCTTTTGCGGCGTGGGGTGTCGCCTTGATTTACACATCAACGGCAATCAGATTTCGCACGCGACGACGCCGTACGACGACATTGTGAGCAAAGGCAATTTGTGCGTCAAAGGGCGGTTCGGGTGGGATTTTATTTATCATCCCGACCGCGTGTTGAAACCGTTGATTCGCAAAGACGTAGGGGCGATGCCTCGTGCTCGCCCCCCCTCCGATGCTCGCCCCCCCTCTCTCCCGCGTAAACCCGCGCGCCGCGACGATTGGCGCGCAGCGAGTTGGGACGAGGCGCTCGATTTGGTGACAACGCGTTTTGCCGACATTGTGGCGCGATTTGGTCCCGACGCGACCGCCGTGTTTTGCTGCGCCAAAGCAACGAACGAAGACAACTTCGCGCTGCAAAAATTGTTTCGCGCGGTGATTGGCACGAACAACATTGACCATTGCACACGTTTGTGCCATGCCGGTTCCGTGGTCGCCTTGCAAATGGCAATCGGCTCGTCCGCCATGTCCAACAGCGGCAGCGACATTTACGACTGCGACGTCGCCATCATCACTGGCTCGAACACCGCCGAATCGCATCCCATCATCGCGCTGCAATTCAAAGATGCGGCGATGCATCACGGCACGAAATTGATCGTCGCCGACCCGCGCCGCGTCGAGATGGTGAACTTTGCAACGTTGTGGCTGCAGCAGCGTCCCGGCACTGACGTTCCGCTCTTTTCTGCGATGGCGAATGTCATCATCCAAGAACGATTATGTAATGACGAATTTATTCGTCAACGCACCGAAAATTTTGAAACGTTCGCCAAGGCGATGGAGGAATTTACGCCCGATGTGGCGGAACGCATCAGCGGCGTGCCTGCCGAAAAAATCATTGAGGCAGCGCGCATGTACGCCACTGCGAAAAATGGCGCAATCTATTGGGCGTTGGGAATTCCCGAACACACGCACGGGACTGAGAACGCGCTCGCGCTCGTGCATCTCGCGCTGCTGACAGGACACATCGGGCGCAAGGGCACCGGGCTGAATCCGCTGCGCGGGCAAAACAATGTGCAGGGCGCGTCGGATGCGGGCGCGATGCCGTGGGATTTCCCCGGTTATCAAAAAGTGGATGACCCCGAAGTGGTCGCCAAGTTCCGCGCGAAATGGGGCAATGCACCGCCGCCGAAACGCGGACTCACGACGACCGAAATCGCGGAGGCGTGGGGCGCCGGCGCGGTCAAAGCGCAATACATCATGGGCGAGAATCCCTTGATGAGCGAACCGAATTTGCACCACGCCCATCACGCGATCGAGAATTTGGAATTTCTCGTGTGTCAAGACATGTTTATCAACGAAACGGGACGCTATGCCGATGTAATTTTGCCGAGCGCGAGTTTCGCGGAAAAAGAGGGCACCTACACCAACACCGACCGCCGCGTGCAGCGCGTACGCAAAGCGTTTGAATCTATCGGCGACGTGCGCGCGGATTGGGAAATTATTTCGGATGTAGCATTGCGCCTCGAAAAAAAGTTGGGACGCGAACGCACCGCATATTGGGGTTACGAACATCCGTCGGAAATTATGGCAGAGATGGCGGAACTCGTTCCCGCATACGCAGGCATTACCTACGAGAGACTAGAGACGGAGAGACTCCAATGGCCCGTCTCCAGTCTTCAGTCTCCGGGCACGCCCTTTTTATTCGCCGAATCATTCCCCCGCGGGCGCGCGAAATTTTTCCCACTCGTGTATCAACCGAGCGTGGAAGAACCCGACGCGGAATACCCGTACGCATTGACGACCGGACGCGTTTTATATCACTGGCACGGCGGCACGTTGACGCGACACAGCAATCTCGATTTCGCCGCGCCCGAGGCGTTCGTCGAAATCAATCCCGCCGACGCGCCGCGCGTGCCCTGCGAAAATGATTCACCGGTCCGCGTTTCATCGCGACGCGGCAGCGTGGTGCTGCGCGCCCGCGTGACGGAAAAAGCCGCGCCCGGCGTTGCCTTTGTCCCGTTCCATTACGCCGAAGCCGCCGCAAACACCCTCACGATTGATGCGATTGACCCGCAAGCCAAAATCCCCGAATACAAAATTTGCGCGGTGAAAATCGAACCTGCGACGCTCCAGGATTTGGAAGCGACGATGCCGTTGGGGATGATGGAGAGATAGAGAGATAGAGAGAGGGCGAGATAGAGAGAGGGAGTGAGGGAGTGAGGGAGTGAGATGAAAGAACGGGCATGCGCAATCGTTGTTACGGGTGGACCCGGCGGCGGCAAGACGACATTGATGCGTGAACTGCGCGCCGCCGACCCGCACGCGCGCCGCTGGCTGCTGGTGCCGGAAGCCGCGCCGCTGCTCTTTCAGGCGGGCTTGAGCGCGCGTGACAAAACCTTTCAACGCGCAGTGATGCAGCTGCAAATCGCACTGGAAGACATCTGCGCGCAAGCCGCCAATTCCGACCAAGTGTTGATTTGCCATCGCGGCACACTCGACCCATTGGCATACTGGCTGCGCAGCGGATGGGATGAACGGGAATTTTTTGCGATGACGCAAACGACGCGGGCGGAACATTTCGCCCGATACGCAGCCGTTATCCATTTGCAAACTGCCGCGCTGGGCGCGGAGCCGTTTTATTTGCGCTATCCGCAGGCGCATCGTCCCGAAACCATCGAGCAAGCCGCCGCAACTGACCAATTGTGTGCGCGGGCATGGAGTCAACATCCGTGCTATGTCTTGATTACGAACGACGGGCGCGATTGGGAGAGTAGGTCACGCGCCGCGCATGAGACGTTGCTCGACGCGCTTGATTTCGCGCGTGAACACGAATAAGATATAGCAATCAGATGGAACAGGAGAGCTCGAATGAGTGAACAAACAAATAAGAAATCACATGTTGTCAAAGAGAGCCAAGCGGCAATTTATTACGGGGTGGTGAAAGGCAATACGATTGTGATGCCAGCGGGCGCGCATTTGACCGAAGGCAGCACGGTCGAGGTGCGTCCGATGGTTCAAGCCCCACCCGCGAAACAGGACGAAAAAGAAATGTTGTTCAAACAGAGATTGCTTGCAATGGGGTTGATCAAAGAAATCAAAATGCCGCGGCGCTATGTGTTGCGAGGCAATCGCAAGCCAATCCGTGTCAGCGGCAAACCGCTCTCAGAGACGATTGTTGAGGAGCGCCGTTGAATGTCTGCTTATTATCTCGATACAAGCGCGCTCGTCAAACGCTATATTCAAGAGACGGGAACGGATTGGGTTTCCAATCTTACACATCCATCGGTGGGGCACGATCTTTTTCTGGGACGCCTCGCAGGACCAGAATTGATTGCGGCAGTTACGCGACGCGCTCGCGGTGGACACCTTCTTGCCGAAGAGTCCACGCGCGCCATTGCTAACTTTCGCGCAGACTGGCAAGGACAATACAATGTCATCGAGTTTGACGAAACGATTGCCGATTTAGCGATGACGCTTGCCGCGAAACATGGTTTGCGGGGCTATGACTCGGTTCATATTGCCACGGCGTTGCGCCTGCAAGAAATCCGTGAATCTATGGAAGAATCGCCAGTGATATTTGTTTCAGCGGACGTAGAACAACTTGACGCAGCGCGAAAAGAAGGACTTGCAGTCGAGAACCCAAACGATTATCCCGAGACACCAGAACCCGATTGAACTCACAATAGGTTTCCTTTGATTCAGGTCGTTGGAGGCGAGCAAGGGACAGAAATCATCGTCCAGCGAAATCTGTTGAACAAGTTGAATGTGAATTTGAATGGTCTGCGACAGTTGTTAGAAATCATTCCATAGCAATGAAGCAAGGAGATTCCTATGCCACTCTTTGGACCACCCAATATCGAAAAGATGAAAGCCAAGCGCGATGTTAACGGATTGATCAAGACACTGGGGTATCAGAAAGATAACTCTGTTCAAACGACAGCAGCATATGAATTGGGCAAGCTTGGCGATCCCCGCGCGGTCGAACCCCTAATTGCCGCGCTCGAAAATTCGAAAACTTTTCTGCCAGCAACTGCGGCTAATGCGCTGGGCAAGCTTGGCGATCCCCGCGCGGTCGAACCCCTAATTGCCGCGCTCAAAAGTTCAGATTCGTTTCTGCAAGAAAATGCTGCTGATGCGCTGGGCAAGCTTGGCGATCCCCGCGCAGTTAGACCACTCATCGCCGCACACAACGATGCATCATCCAATTTCACGTTGCGAGGTAGTGCGATGAGAGCTTTAAAGAAGATTGGCACTACCACTATTGAACCACTAATCGTTGCATTGACGGATTCAGACAAAAATGTGCGAATTTGTGCCGCGGACGCATTAGGTGAGATTGGTGATCCCCACGCAGTTGAACCGCTCATGGCTGTATTTAAGGATTCAGACGAATCTGTACGAACAGGTGCCGTCAGAGCGTTAAGCAAGATTGGGGATGCCCGCGCTGTCGAACCGCTCATCGCCGCACTGGAGGACAAGAGGGTTAACGAAGTGGCAGCAAAGGCACTTTTGCCCTTTGTAGACGCGCGTGCAGCGAAAAATTCGCTGACAATGGCACAGGATGGGCAAACAGGTCAAGTTGCTGTAGATTTGTTCCGAAAAATACTTGAACGCGACGCCGACAATATACCAATGGACGATCTGCAAACCATAGCTCTTCTTGGTGAGGTGATACAATTTCGTCTTGTTGAGAATATCGATTGTCCAAGCGAGAAATATTTGAATCGTTTACCGGTTGATCTCTCACAAGTTCGTCAACTAGCGCGGATTCCGAATTGATTGGTGGTGTCAGCGTAGGGGCGACGGCTTGTCCTCGCCCATTCCAGTTGGGCAACCACAAGGGATTGCCCCTACCATCCCACAAACGAATCAGGAATTCGCTCTAGCGCGTCAAGAGCTAATCCGTCGCGGCTTGGAAGCATAGTGCCATGGAAATCCCTGTCTTTCCCTGGCTCGAACGAGACGACACACCACATGAGACGGTCTCGCTCCGCAACGTCTTTCTGCACGTCACAAAAGCGTGCAACTTGCATTGCTCGTACTGCTATTTTTCCGCGAGCAAGCCGCTGCCCGATGAGGTGACGACGGACGAGTTCATGCGGTTGTGGGAGGACATGGTCGCGCTGCGTCCGCACAAGGTCATCTTGACGGGCGGCGAGCCATTACTGCGTCCTGACATTCTCGATTTGCTGCGCGGGTTAAAAGCGGCAGACCCACAGCATCACGTCTTGCGCTGTCTCAACACGAACGGGCATCTCGTCACACGCGAATTGGCGCGTGAACTCGTCGGGCTGGCGGATGAAGTGCGCGTGAGCATTGATGCACTGGCGGCGCGGAATGACGCGCTGCGCGGAGAAGGGAATTTCGACGCGGCGATGCGCGCGCTCGACGAATATTACCGCGTCGGCTTTGAACCCAAAGTGCTGGTCACCGTCACACAAACGAGTTCGCCCGACCTGACCGATTTGCTCGTGCTGCTCATTTCCAAAAAACTGACGCGCATCAACATCAACCTCTTTCGTCCCATCGGGCGCGGCAAGGGACAGCGTGAATTGATGGCGAATCCTGCGGAGGTGCGCGCAGCGGTGCGGCGTGCGTGGGAACGCGCGTATCCCGATAAACCCATTCCGCCCGACCCGCCCGAACCGGACTCGTGCGCCAAATGCGGCGTTGGTTCGTTCCTGAACATCATGCCCAACGGCGATGTGTTTCCGTGTCATGTTTTGACCGACCGCGAATTCCGAGCGGGGAATGTGCGCGAGCAGAGTTTGCTTGAGATTTGCCATCAAGCAGGGCTCTTGGGCAGATTGCAGCGCTTGGATTTCCGCGAGTTGGCAGAGCATGACCCGCGTCTTGTTCCCCTCGCGCAACCGAATATGTGCATGGGCAATGTGTATGCCGAGACCAAGACATTGCCCGTTTGGCGCGATAACATTCAATTCCAGGACTTTCGCATGTCATATCGAACGGAGTGAGATATCTCGCTCCGCTCGATATGACAGTCCTCTCGCTCACATAGCCCACGCGGGCTGACCATCTCAGAATGACAAGTGAGCGCAAGTCCTGAATTGGAAGGCGCCACAAAACGCTCTGCGGAAAACCAGCAGGGCATTTTTGTTTGCCACGCGCGTGTCACGTTACGATGCCACTTGCGTTATAATGATGCGCAAATCTAGAGCGAATTCCTGATTCGTTTGTGGGATGGTAGGGGCAATCCCTTGTGGTTGCCCAACTGGAATGGGCGAGGACAAGCCGTCGCCCCTACGCTGACACCACCAATCAATTCGGAATCCGCTCTAAATGAAAGGACCTCTCTTGAATCAACACTTACGCGAGCACGCCGAACGCAATCTCGGCGCGTTGGTCATCGCGATTGAATTTACCCTCATCAGCGTCATGGTCGGCGTCATTCTCTTTCCGCTGATGGACCACGCCACACCCATTCTGCGGGACCTGAAATTCGAATACATGCTGTATATTCTCAGCGGCCTGGTTCTCATCCTCTACATCTGGACCGAAGTCATTACCCATTCGCTTTCCTTTATCGGCTGGCCCATTGATATCATTCACAACTTGTTGTACATCGTCTTTGCGATGGTGCTGGCGGTTCAAATGCACTTTTTGCAAGAACCGCTCGGCTGGTACGCCATGACATTTCTCAGCGCGCTGGTCGCCGCGGCGATTTCGTACTATGACCAACAAGTCATCGCGGGGCGAATGCACGGCGCGACCGGCGCGTCGGCGACACTCTTTCAAGCGGCGCACACGCGCCAGAAATGGCTGGTGCGCATTTCGCCGGTGACGGTGCTCAATGCGCTCGTACAAGTGGCGCTCGTTTTTTTCTTGCCCGTCCTATTCATCGAATACCGCGCCCATTTGATTTTGATCGTGCTGCAAATCTTTGGGTTTCTATTTCTGATGCGGCGCACGATCCGCGCGTTCATTGCCGAACGCGAATTGATCGTGCAGAAAAGCATTCAAGAATTGGAAGAGGAAAGTACTTCATGGCATCATTAAAAGGACAAATCGCCGTCGTCACGGGCGCATCGCGGGGGATCGGTCGCGCTATCGCCCGGCGCTTGGCGCAAGCGGAATGTAATTTGGTTTTGCTCGCACGCTCGGGCGACGATTTGGCAAAACTGGCAGCGGAAATTGAAACGGCGGGCTGTGAGGCGATGGCAATTCCCACCGACCTGCGCGACGCCGAGCAAATCCAGCGCGCGGTCAAAAAAGCGTTGGGCAAATTCGGGCGCATTGATATTCTCGTCAACAACGCGGGGCTGTGGCATTACGCGCCAGTGCACAAACTGCGCGTCGAGGACTGGGATGAAATGTTCGACGTGAATGCACGCGCCACTTTCTTGATGACCAAGTCCGTTTTGCCCTCGATGCTGGCGCGCGGGCGCGGGCACATTGTCAATATCGTTTCGGTCTCGGGCTTGATTGGCGAAGCCGACGCGGCGGGTTACAACGCGACCAAGTGGGCCGTCCGCGGCTTTTCACTTTCCCTGCTCAAAGAGGTGCGCGACCAAGGCATTCGCGTGACAATGGTCAACCCCGGCGGCGTGAATAATTCCGAATCCACATCGGCGTCCGCCGCGCAGTTGATTCAGAATCAAGATGTCGCAGAAATTGTGTATCATGCCGTCACGTTGCCGCCGCGCGCACATTTGACCGAAGCGACCGTTTGGGCACAGTCGGATGAGACAACGGGGATGCCTTGATTTGATATGGAAAACTATTCGCTCGAATCCCTACCTACTCCGGATCCGAAAAAACAGCGTCTCACGCGTATTTTGCTGATCGTTTGGTTGGGACTCGGCTTGATCATCGCAGCGATTCTGTGTTACATTCTCTCTGCCGCGTTCCGCCCCGCGCCCAAGCTTCCGCTGTACGTCGGCGACCTCGACGAATATCCCGCCGACTCGGTTAGCAAAGAATTTGTCAACGCCAAATTTTTCGACGAGACCGCCAATAAAGAAATAGAGACCCTGCCACTGCAGGTCGTGCGCGGCGCAGGGCAAGATTTCACAGTCTTTTTCGCGCGCAGCACGAATCCGGCGCAAGCCATTTTGATTCCGCGTCAATGTATAGTCGAATGGGAAGATTCCCTCGCGCAATTTCTAGAGTTGTGCGCGGGTTCGCGTTGGACGCGCGATGGCAAGTACGCTGCCGGTCCCGCGCCGCGCGATTTGGACAAATTTCCCGCGCACGTCGAAAACGGCAAACTGTACATTGATTTGGAATTGGAAAAAGGCGCAGCGCATCCGTGAGTTTGGGGGCTCCTCGAGTCGCGCCGCGCGGCAAAAACACTTGGGGTCTTGATCGTGCAGTTTTTGTCCACT
>JACQWQ010000065.1 GCA_016209205.1 Chloroflexota bacterium | reverse complement strand
TGATGATGCTATTTGCCAGCCCTTTCTCTTCGACGACCAGCGTCCAGGTGCCTAGCGCTGCCGCGCCAAAATTGCCGATCCTTGGCGCAAACGTGAAAGCCACGGTCCCGTCCTCATCGGATTTGACAGAACCGTATGCCGCAGCTGCGCCATCCGGTTCGACGCTGTATACCCAAACGTGCGTATTCGGGGAAAAGCCGGTGCAAACGATGAAGGCGACTTCGTCAATCGAAATCGCTTCGGGATCCGTCACGCACACCGCGCCGTTTGCGGCGTTGGTGGTCTTGGCGGGGACGGCAACGATTGCCACCAGCGCCAAGAGCACGATCAAGGCGATTAAACCACGTTTCATTGTGATTCTCCTTTGGTTTGTGGATAAAAATTACGAGCAGGGATAGAGTTAAAATGCTCTGGTTGATTCGACCTTTCTGCCATCACCTCCTTTCGTCGTACAAAAAAATCCGCGCCACAACTTGGTCAACTGCCTTTTGCGATGTGTCGTTCCCATCTGCCAGCCAACCCGCGGCGCGTGCCCTGAACTTGGGTCATATTATCGCTGGCGGGCGGATTTGTCAATAAAAATTTCCCTTAAGGTTCTTTTCATGTTGCCGTGATATGGATTCGCCAAAGCAGTGCATCCGTACTATAATCTCGCTATTCCAAATCGAGGTAGGACATGGCTGTACCTGTAAGCACAACGCAAACTGATTATCGCGTCCGCGTCCAAGTCGAACCGCTGCGTGAATTGGCGCAGCGCGTCAGCACGAACGTCGAACGCGTCATTCTCGGCAAACATCGCGAAGTGGAACTCGCGCTCATCGCGCTCTTGTGTCAGGGACACATCTTGATCGAAGATGTGCCGGGCACGGGCAAGACGATGCTCGCGCGCGCGGTTGCCAAATCGCTCGGCTGTACGTTCCGGCGCATTCAATTCACACCGGACATGCTGCCGACCGATGTAACGGGCACGAGCATTTTCAATCAACAAACGCGCGAGTTCGAGTTTCGTCCCGGACCGATCATCGCCCAAATCGTCCTTACGGACGAAATCAATCGCGCGACGCCCAAAACGCAGAGCGCGCTGCTCGAAGCGATGGAGGAACGACAGGTGACGGTGGACGGCGTCACGTACGCGATGCCGCAGCCGTTTCTCGTGCTCGCCACGCAAAACCCCATCGAATACGAAGGCACATTTCCGCTCCCCGAAGCGCAGTTGGATCGGTTCATGATGCGCATTCATCTCGGCTATCCGGCGGCGCAGCAAGAAGTGCAAATGCTCGAAGCGCAGCAGCGCGTGCATCCGATTGAACAGATCACCCAAGTCATTTCCGCGCAAGAGCTCCTCACCGCCCAACACGCGGTCAAAGAAATTTACGTGGACCAGCTCATCAAAGAATATATCGTCGCGGTCGTCGAAGCGACGCGGCGGCATCCCGACGTGTATTTAGGCGCGTCGCCGCGCGGCTCGCTCGCGCTGCTCAAAACGTCGCAAGCCAAAGCCGCGATGCGCGGGCGCGATTTTGTTGCGCCCGACGACATCAAAGAACTCGCCGATCCGACGCTGGTGCATCGCATCATCCTTTCGCCTGCCGCGCGTTTGAAAAATGTGGACGCGCGCGCGATTGTGAACGAAATTGTAAATTCCGTGCCGGTGCCGGGGGCGCGGGTGAGATAGAGAGAGGGAGAGAGGGAGAGAGAGAGAGAGGGAGAGGGAGAGATGGGGAGATAGAGAGATGGGGAGAGGGAGTGAGAGAGGGAGAGGAAGAGAGAGGGAGTGAGGGAGAGAGGGAGTGAGAGAGTGATCGCGAAAACAAAGGAGCACAGTATCATGCGCGAACAAATCAAAACGCATCGTGATTTGGAAGTTTTTCAAATGGCGTTCAAGGCGTCAATGGATATTTTCGAGTTGTCGAAAGCGTTTCCGAAAGAGGAAACCTACTCGCTGACGGATCAAGCGCGCCGTTCCTCACGCTCGGTTTGCGCGAATCTGGCGGAGGCGTGGCGCAAGCGGCGTTACGAGGGTGCGTTTGTCAACAAGCTTTCGGACTCGGAAGCGGAAGCGGCGGAAACGCAGGTCTGGCTTGATTTTGCGCTCGCCTGTGGTTATCTCGCGGAGGAAAATTACAAGGGGTTGTATCAACAATACGATTTCATTCTCGGCAAACTCGTCAACATGATTCGCCAATCCGACCAATGGCAGCCGCCGCACTGATTACTCGCATACACACTCTCGATCTCTGGCAAAGGAACAGACGTTTCAACGAAACGTCTCTACATCATCAATCTCTCACGCTCTCTCTCACTCCATCTCTCACTCACTCCATCCCTCCATCCCTCCATCCCTCCATCACTCACTCACTCCATCCCTCCATCCCGCAATGACTCAAATTCACACCCTCCTCACCCGCGCGCGCGCGTTCTACCACCGCTCTGGTTTCATCCTCAACCTGCGGCGCGTGTGGCTGCTGATTCTCATCTGGGCGGTTCTCGCAAACCTCGCGGTGGCGACCCAGCGCGATATTTTCTTTCGGCTTTCGTACCTCATCCTCCTCGTCGTCGCCGCCGCGTTTTTGTGGGCGCTGTACAGCGTGCAATCGTTCAAACTCGAACGCGCCGTCCTCACCCTGCGCGCGCAGGTCGGCAAATTGCTCGAAGAAAAAGTCGTCGCGGTCAGCACGGGGCGCATTCCCAAGTTGTGGATTGAATTGGTGGACGAGGGCAACATGCCGGGGCATCCCGTCGGGCGCGTGCTTTCGGCAATGTCGCCGCGCGTAAAATACACGTTCAACGTGCGCTCGTTGTGCCGGCTGCGCGGGCGCTTTCGTCTCGGCCCCATTACGGCATCGTCCGGCGATCCGTTTGGCTTGTTCGTGTTTCATCGCACGCTGCGCGATACGGAACGCATGCTGGTGGTGTACCCGATGACGGTGGACCTGCCGCAGTTTGCGCCGAGTTTGGGCAATTTGCGCGGCGGCGATGCGCGCTTTCAACGCACGCATCACGTCACGACGAATGTTTCGGGCACGCGGGAATACGCGCCCGGCGATTCGTTCAATCGCATTCACTGGCGTTCCACCGCGCGCTATGACCGGCTCATCGTCAAGGAATTCGAGCTCGACCCGACGGCGGACGTGTGGATTTTGCTCGATCTGGAACGCGAGATTCACGCGGGCGCGTGGTGGGAGCAGGCGTGGTACGAGCGTCAAGTCGAGGACGCGTGGCTGCAGGAACGCAACGCCGAGCACCTCGCGCAAATTGCGCCGAACACGGAAGAGTACGCCGTCACCTGCGCGGCGACCATCGCGAAATATTTTTTGGACAAACAGCGCGCGGTGGGACTCGTGTGCTCGAACCACGAGCACGCGTACGCGCAGCCCGATCGTGGGGAACGCCAATTCACGCGTTTGTTAGAAATGCTCGCGGTGGCGGAATCGAACGGCAGCGAACCCTTTGCGTCGTTACTGGCGCGCGAGACGGCGACGATGAATCGCAGCATCACGCTCGTGCTCGTCACGCCGTCGCCCGAAATGGAATGGATTCATTACGCGCAAGATTTGCGGCGGCGCGGGTTTCATCTCATCGCCGTATTGATTGACGCCAGTTCCTTTGGCATTGGCGTCAACTTTGCGCCCGTCATCGGCGAACTCGCCGCGAGCGGCATTGTGACCTACACCGTGCGTCAGGGCGATGATATTCGCGCGGTGTTGGGTGGGGAGGTGATGCGGACGCGATGAGGCAAAAAAAGCGTTTGGAACGCGAAAGGCGACACATTACGTCGCCTGGAAAGAGACACGAAACCCGCGAAAGGGGAGCGTCCCCTTTCGCGGGTTTTGGCGCGCCGTTCTGTGGCGCATTTCGCACGCGAGGTTCTTTATCGCCTTTCGTGATCGTAAGTTCTTTCACCCCGCATTCAAATCGGGCAGCAGCTGATTGATTGGCTAACCATCCAAGGCAGAGAGAAACGCGCGGGGAGTGACGATGCGAATCCCCTCAAACGGATCAAGCACAAGCAGGTCATTATCTCCGTTGGTAACTACTCAGGTGTCATTTCGAAGCGGAGTTGCGACGAACTGCGTCGCCGAAATCTCGGTCTTTCGACGGTTGAGATTTCTCGCATCCGCTCGAAATGACAGGTGGGCTGAGTAGTTATCTCCGGTGACGATATAGTTGGCGCGCCCTTCTACTGCCGCTTCCAGTACGCGGTTGTCGTCCTCATCACGACATACGGCTATCGTGCGGCTTGGCTGAACCAACTCGCCGGTTTCGGCGAGCTCTGCGACAAAATCTTGAATAGCTTGTGCGTCTATTCCGTACTTATGCCCAATGCGCGGCGCATTCAGTTCTTCAATCAATTCGTGCAAGAGTGGCTCTGAAATGATTAGCACATACGCGCCCTGACGCAGGCGGCGCGCGATGGGACCGACTGTGCCGAGTGGGCGAATGACCGCTCGAATGAGAATGTTTGTGTCAACCACCGCGCGTGTCATTTTTTCGCCTTGGGTGATCGCGGGGCATTGGGCTTGGCAACGCGATAATTTTGCCTTTTGTCACGCAGCCGTCGTCGCGCCTTTACGGCGCGGGATACCTCTTCTACATCACGTTCGACCTCTTTGTCCGAGAATTTCGCGTTCACCTTTGCCATGCGCTCCAACAGAGCGTCGAACCGGGCGTGAACCTCTTTATCGTGCGCCTGAACATATTTGAGGTATTGGTCATACGGAATAATCGCCGCCTCGGGACGGCTGCCGCGTGTGAGGATGTACGGCGTATGTTCGTTCACGACTTGGTCAAACACAGTTCGGAAATTGCGCTGTAACTCGGTGACGCCGATGATTTTGTTCATGCTTTACGTTCCTTTGGAATGGATATTCAGATATGTATTCTAGTTTGCATTGAAATGGGCGTCAAACTCGCTCAACGCCTTGCGATTTTCGCGTTCTAATTTTTTTTCACGCCGCGTAAAGAAGCGTAGTGGATGGTCGGCGTATCCAGACCTGACAGGTTTCTAAAACATACGTCTCAAATGTAGCGTACGCGGTGTACATCGCGAATGGTGTATCCGACGCGCACGCCGCGATGTCCTGTGTCGCAAAACCCTGTCAGGTCTGGACGCGCGCGTCTGGAGGCGATTGTTTGACAAAACCTTCTTACATCGCGTTTTCTAGAAAAGCGTTTGTCAGGTCTGATTTGTTTTGTTAAAATGTGGTTTAATCCTATTGCTCCGGAGTGTTCATGCGCAACTCACCTTACTTTGTGATCATCGCGGCTGTCTTTGTCACATGCCTCATTACCGCAAACATCATCGCCGTCAAACTGGTTGATGTTTTCGGATTGATTCTCCCCGCCGCCGTTATTATTTTCCCCATCAGTTACATTGTCGGTGACGTGCTCACCGAAGTTTACGGTTACGCCGCCGCGCGCCGCGTAATCTGGCTGGGCTTTTTCTGCAACCTGCTCGCGGTGGTTGCGATTTGGGTAGCCGGATTGCTGCCCGCCGCGTCGTTTTGGCAAGGGCAGAGCGCGTACGAGACGATTTTAGGTTTCACGCCGCGTTTGCTGATCGCATCCTTCCTCGCGTATCTCGTCGGCGAGTTTGCGAATTCGTTGGTCTTGGCAAAGATGAAAATCGCGACGAACGGGCGTTGGCTGTGGACGCGCACGATTGCCTCGACCATCATCGGTCAGGGCTTGGACTCGCTCGTTTTTATTACGATTGCGTTCGCGGGCATTATTCCGCTGGATGGGATGGTAAACGCGGTAATCGGGCAGTGGGGTTTCAAGGTTGTCTATGAAGTGATTGCGACGCCGCTGACATACATGGTGGTGGGTTGGTTAAAACGCGCAGAGAACTTGGATGTCTATGATCGCGGCGCCGATTTTAATCCGCTCAAAATGAGCGAGGGTTCGACCTGATGTCGCAGGTTGAATTTTTCGCGTTTGTTGATGAGAGTGGTTCGCTGCCAGATCTCAGCGCGCCCGTTGTCGTCGTTGCCGTTCTTGTTGTAGATGCTCAAGACCGGGGTTTGGAGCGATTGATACCGAAAATACGTCGAGGATTACCGGGCAAGGGAACTCGCGAGCGCGAACGGCAATTGGCAGAATTGAAATTTTTCAAAACCAGTGACAAGACTCGCCGCCAAGTTCTGCTCGCATTGAAACAAGAAGCGGTTACACTTTTCGTTTTGGTTGTGGACAAAAAGGGTTTCACGATTCCGGACACGCCAAGCAATCACGCCATGCTCATGCGGCAAATCCTGCCCTATTGTTTGGAACGGTTCCCTCACTTGCGGCGGGTCTTTCTCGACAGCCACTTTGCGCGTGAGGTGGACGAGCGCGTGCGGAGTCAATTGATTGAAGCAGATTTCGATGAGACGATTCAGGTTCTTGCGATTGACAGCATGAAGGAGTCGCGTATTAACTTGGCAGATTTTGTTGCGGGCGCAGTGGCTTTTGCGCACAAGCATGACGACGCGCGTTACGAGGAATTGATTCGGAGCAAAATCGCGATGTATCGTGTCGTGCGGTGGGATGAAAAAGAAAAATGGTAGAAACCCCGGACGGTGTTTACCCATAAAGGGTGAGCAGCGGCGAACCGCCGTCCCACCGTAACCCGGACTTACTTTCTACCATCAGAGCAACTCACCCCAGGCACCGATAACCACCGTCTGGAAGCGGACGCGTCCGCTTGCGACGGAGTGGGACTCCCAAATATGGAGCCAGTGACACTAGGACTTATGAGTCGCTGGAATTACTATAGCATTTTAGAGGGCTGATGTCAACCAAATCACGAAAATTACTTTTAATTGCTTGCTCGAACCGAAAAATCCGCACGAAAGGGTTAATGCCTGCCATCGAACGGTATGATGGCGTCAACTATCGCGTGATTCACAAATTGCAGCGCGAAGGCAAGTTCCCCGAAAATGTGGATGTGAAAATTCTATCCGCGAAATTTGGATTGATTGACGCGCAGACGCCGATTCCTCATTATGACCAACGGATGGATAAGCAGCGGGCAAATGAATTGCAAGCACAGGTTGCGCGAGAATGGAAAAAGATAAACGAAAAGCAATATAAAGAGATTTTCATTAACATGGGAAAGACCTATCTTGTGGCGATGGGTGGATTTGACCTGTTGCCGCCAAGCGCAAAAGTAAGATTTGCGGAAGGTGGAATCGGGAAAAAGATGGCCGCAATGAAGCTTTGGCTTCAGCAGATGTAGAGCATGGATAACGAGGTGCATTATGCAAGAATTTCGACCATTGCAAGTCGTCAAGAGTGTTCAACAAAACTACAAGAATTTCATTACAAGCGCTTTCCCAATCATTGATCCCAAGCTTCGACGCGAGTTTGATGCGTTGACTGATGAAGAAAGCTTACTTTGGAATGGACCATTCGTCACAATCGCGCGTCAATATGCCCAAAATGAAGCATCCGGCGAGAAATTATTGCAGGATATTGGTATCTCAAATGAAGTGGCAAAGGCGGTTGCAATTCGAAAGCTGTTTCTTCATCAGGAAAGAGCTATCCGCTCGATTGCACAAGGACATCACACGATCGTTGCCACGGGCACAGGGAGTGGTAAATCCGAAACCTTTATGATTCCAATCTTGGATTACTGCCTACGCGAGCATGGCTCACGCGGTGTGAAGGCAATAATCGTGTATCCCATGAATGCTTTAGCAAATGATCAGATTGACCGCTTGCGCCATTACATTTACTTTCTCAACCGCGAAACAGGAAAGCGAGTCACCCTTGGTCGTTACATCGGCGATACTCCAGATGACGTAGGAGACATCAAAGCCAAGATTCCTTTGCAGCGATGTCCGCTCTGGGGTGAAGTGGTGGGTTTCCAGTGTACAAAAGATTGTGAAAACCGAATGTTGCTCGAAGCCAAGTCTGAAACACGTTTGGTATGCACAAAGAACCCCGACTTGGTAGTTGACTTTGAAGAGTTGACGCGTAAGGAATTGCGCGAAAATCCGCCTGATATTCTGATCACGAACTATGTGCAAATGGAATATCTTTTATTGCGCAAACGCGACTCGGAGATATTTAATGGTCAAGCCCTTCGCTTTTTGGTCTTCGATGAAATTCACACTTATGCCGGAGCGCGTGGTGTTGAAGTTGCGTTACTAATCAGAAGGTTGCGAGAACGCTTCCGTTCGATTGGAATCAACAAACTGCAGCTTGTTGGAACAAGCGCTACTATCTCTACACATCAAGACGAAACCGAGCGTCGTGCATCAGTGGCTCGTTTTGCAACCCGCTTTTTTGGTGCATCAGTCAGAGCAGATAGCGTTATTTTGGAAACCCCCAAGCCAATCACATCCCCAGACGCGTCTTATTTCCCTGACGAACCAATTCTTCTGGGCAATTATCCAGAGAACTTGGATGTCCCATCGGATCTTTTCGAACGTATTTGCAGATCCGTCGCTCCTACAAAAATTCTGGAAAGAGCAGATCGGAATGAAAATCGAGGCGTTTTATTGGGGTCATTGATCGCGGGCAATATCATCTTCCAGAAATTGGTCGGGACGCTCTCTAAACGGCCAGAACGCCCTAGTGCGCTACTGGATGATCTGCTAGCTGATGAAAGTGTCGCGAACTTCCTGAATGGATTATCATCGAAGAAACGCGCAGAATATTTATGGCAGTGCCTTTACTTGGCAAGTTTGGCTTCTGACCCCAAACTTTCTTCCTCAGAGCAATTGGTTCCGCTTATTCGGCCACAAGTTCATTCCTTTTACAAGACTTTGGGCGAAACTTTTCCGAATGGTGAGATTTACGGATGCACCGACTGCCATAAATTGTTTGCGGCACCGCGCGACTATTGTGATAACTGCCACGCTGTTGTTGAAGAGCTTGGAGTATGTCGTTTTTGTGGTGAGGTGTTTTATCGTGCTACGTTTGACAAAAACCCTAACGAAAAATCGCGTGGCGCATTAGAGACCCTTGGGAAAGATGCACAGTTCACTGCAAAGAGATTGGCTGGACGGTTTGAAAAGTTCCCTGAGAAGCCGAACGCTACGTCGCTTTGGCAAACCTTTGAAGAGCCAGACAGACAACACAAGGGTAAACAACTCATAAAATGCGTGTCGTGCGGCACGTTGACAAATGGTTCTCACTCTACCTGTCCCGCAAGAATGCCACACCTCCGCCAAGTACAAACCTATGATCGCATAACTCATTGCCCGTTCTGCGACCGTACTTATGGTAGTCAGCAAGAAGCTGTAACACCCTTTTACATC
The DNA here is from genome assembly GCA_016209205.1 of Chloroflexota bacterium. GTDB lineage: Bacteria > Chloroflexota > Anaerolineae > UBA4142 > SHND01 > SHND01. The sequence continues at coordinate 50,688 of JACQWQ010000065.1, read as the reverse complement.
AGTCCCAACACAACCAGCAGGGTAGTCTTTGACATCACATACGGGGAACTGCCGGAGAATTTGCGGAAGACACTTATCTTTTCCGACTCACGACAGGATGCATCGTATGTAGCAGCAACGATCGAGGATGAGCACCTGACCCATGCAATCCGCCAACTTATCTTTCAAGTTTTGAGTAGTGAGCATGGTGGGATTGCCGATGCCCAACAGATTGAGACGAGGATTCTCGAAAAGTTCGAAGAATGGGCAGGGCGCGGTCTAGAGGAAACGGATCGTCAATATCGTTTAATCAAGATTATTGAGGAGATCGCTTCTCGCGCCAAGCAGCGATCTGTCGAGAGTCTTGGGTTAGTGGAATTTACATACCGTGGAATTCACGACATAGATTCATTCAATAATCATATCAGGCAGAATGAACAGTTACAGTCATTGCTGAAGTCAAAAGGCATTGACTCGGAATTCTTTCGTAAATACCTTCACGCGCTCTTGTACATTATTCGGCGTGAGCGTGCCCTAAGTGGTTTGGAGAAATGGGATGCTGGCGCTCAAAATGTTCCAACGGGTTACAATCTTGAAGCAAAGAAAAATGAAAATACCTCATCGTATGAAATCAAAGGAGCGTTGTCTGGGGGAACATTGCTGCGCTACACCGAGCGAGTATTTGGAAAACCATACGCTCCTGATATTCTCAAGAGTGCATTGGACTTCTTGCGGAAATCCACAATTCTAAAAGAAGCCCAAATCGGAAGATATCCTAAGCATAAGATGGCAGCTTATGTAGTAGATCGAAGCAAAGTAATTTTGAGGGTTCCTCAAACAGTACTGAAATGTGACAGCTGCCAGAATACCTACAACGGTACTCTGCCATCAAAATCCTGCCTGTATTGGTTCTGTAAGGGTTCCAAACCATTACGCGAAATCCAAGCCGCTGAATATTATGAAGACAGTAAGAATTTTCACCTCCGCTTTTATCGGGACCTTCTGGCACGCCGAATGATTGCGGAGGAAGATAGTGGGAGTCTCAAACTCTCAGAACGGCAGAAGATCGAAAATAGATTCAAGGCAGGACAAGTTGATTTAATCGTCAGCACACCAACATTGGAATTGGGTGTTGATATTGGTGACTTGGTTTCAATAGGGCTTGCCAAGAGTCCGCCATCACCTGCAAGTTATGCCCAGCGGACAGGTCGCGCTGGGCGCGAAAAGAAAATCGCTCTTACTACGGCGTTTCAGTTCCAGACTCCTTTGGATATGTATTATTTTCGCAATCCAAAGGAAATAATGTCCGGTACGATCAGGGCACCGTTCATCAGTCTCGATAATCGGACGATTGTAGATCGCCATGTCAATTCGCTGATAATCGAGGAGTTGTTCGTTCATGCACCATTTTCAGATTCTCTAAAGGGGATCATGCAAGATTTTATTACCGAAAAGCAGTATGTCCTGATAACAGACCAGCTTTCCTTGCAGCGAAAAGGCATCCAAGAAAAAATTGCTCGGACGTTTTCTGATATCCAATGGTTGACATCAAGTGAAATTCAACAACGCGTAGAGCGTTTCCCTGAGACCCTCAGAATCTCTATCGAACGTTACCAAAAAGAGGACCAAATACTACGCGCTATATATGATGAAGTAGATGAATCGAAGAAAGCTCTACGGGGGAAAACTGGGAAAGAGTATGACGAGGAGCGGTGGCGCTTGCGTCGTATTGAAGAGAACATTGATTCTCGCCTGAGCGGTTTTCCTGATGGCCTCTCTAGCCGTGATGTGCTGTCTCACTTTAGCCGCACGGAAGTGATCCCGGGCTATGCCTTCCCAGGAAAGGCGGTCGAAGTTATTTCGTCAGAACAAGAGGAATTTGGCGATCGTGCAGCACGGATTGCGGTTAGCGAGTTGGCACCTGGAATGCAGCTCTATATGAAAAAGTACAAGTATGAAGTGACTGGTTTTGATTTTGAGCAAGAACCCGAAGGCAGATCGAGCCGCCGCTTCTGGGTCTGCAAAAATTGCAGGCTGTACGCCACGGAACAAGAACCCAAGTCACGAGGAGGTTGCCCGCAGTGCAAAAGTACACTTGGCTATCAGCTCTTTGAAGACTGCATTGCCCCCAAGATGGTAATCGTAGATCAAAAGAATCGTCCAAGTGAGGAAGGGCGCGAGTTTATACAACCAAACATTGATCATTTCGTTTTGTCTCCAATCAGTCTCGAAGAAACTGCGACAGACTGGAAAGAAACGTACAAAGGGCTAAGAATCGCAGACTTGGGAATCAAGGAAATTCTAACTTTAACAACTGGTCTAAGTACACCCAGTGGTGTCCAAGAGTTCACGATCTGTGAGCGATGTGGACGACTATTGACGAAATTCGAGCAGGAGGGTAATCATCGTCTCAGCTGGCGGCGTGTGTGCAAGGGGAAATCTTTCAAAGCTAATTTGTTCCATACCTTTAATACAAGTGCAATAGCATTCACAGTTGATCCTATACTTCTTCCTCAAAACACCGATGTGCGAAAATTTTTGACGACACTCAAGAACGCGCTTATCGGCGCAAGCGAAATTATGGTCAATGCTGAAGAAGGCGAGATAGACGGAGTTATCAAACCCGATACTCGAATGATTGTGCTTTTTGATAACGTGGACGGTGGAGTTGGATATGTAAAGCAGATTGTTGAGCGCTTTGATGAGGTGCTGACAAAAGCTGCGAATCGTGTGCTTTTGGAGTGCGATTGCGAGTCTGGATGTATCAAATGCCTATGGGCGTATCGGCGTAAACGTGATATTCCACTGATTGATAAACGGCTAGTTCGTGATCTCTTCAAGCAGGTCGAAAGAGAAAACTCACAAAATGCTGTTTCTACGTTAGGTAGTATCAAGCCATACATTGGCAAACGAATTCTTAACATCACGTCAGACCCGAATTCGGTGAGCGGCGCAATCGAGTTGCGAGATCGCTTACTCAGCGCCCAGAAAGAGATAAAAGTAGTTTCACTGTACGTAACCGATGACCCCGTTGATTGGCCCGATGGGGATATAGGTTGGGTGGAAATCTTGATTCGGTGTAGGCAAAATGGAGCAGATGTAACAACCATTGTGCGAGAACCCAATCAGGATTCTCACAAGAATGCTCTAACAAAGCTGTCACGAGCTGGTGTAAAGGTAAAAGTCTTCGCTGTGCCAGTCCCTTCATCAAGTCAAACTGGAATTGCCCACCTGAAACAGGTCACTATTGATCCGACTCTGCCAACAGCTTGCGCTGTGCACATGACAGCTAATTTGTCACCGGAGACAAAAAAGAACAGTGACACCTATGATTTTGGCTTTGGCGACGAGAATATTGAATGGATAACCGGCACGCTTGAGACAATTAATCACCTTGAGGAACAGTCGCGCGATTGGAAGGTAAAATGAATGGGTAACTATGGACATCTATCAAGCACTCGACAAAATCAACAATGATGAAGAATTGGATTTGGGTCAAATCGAAAAGGGCGGCTCATTCGCCGCGAAAGTGATTGAGGATCGCAGATTCCTGTGTTCACTAAACGAGGCGTGGGGACATTCAGTTAGAAAAGGTGGTACTGTCTCTGGTGACTTTTTGCCATTGACTGTCGGGATACTCAATATAGATGAATCACCTGCAAAGCGAGTCTATTTTGGAAAAGATGCTTGGGTTGTTGTCTATTATGGAATAAGTCCAGAATTGGAGAACTTTGTGACTGTCGTTTTGTGGCCTTCACATTCAGAGAGTTCAAAAAAAACGTACCGTCAAATAGTCGATATTCTACAAGCAAAGAATAAGGTACTCTTATTCGAAGGAAAATACGCACTGAATCCACCGAACGAGATCCATCCTGCTTGGGCTTCGACGATTAGTTCAGCCGAGCAACAAAGTACGTTTTACGATTGGAAATTTTATCCTTTTCTAAAGGAAATTGGCGACACCTTGCTAGATTTTGGTTCCGCTGCAAATTACCGCAAGGTCTTTTTACGTGACAATCACGATGAGATACGCGAAGAATACATAAATACGAGAGCGGTAGTAGGTGTAATCCTTGACAAGCGACCGGGTGAAGTGCTACTCAAAACTCCCCACATTGAGACAAAGCATCGCGTATTCTGGTTTAAAGTTCCTGTTCAATCTTTGTCACGAGAAATACAAACGGGACGCGCATATTGCATGTTAGTTCTACAAAAACCAATTGCCGAGGAAACCGAAATCATCCAAGTCCAGCCAGCCGGAGATCATGATTTTATTGCACACATTATCGCTTATCGTCTCTACCATCACTACCTTAAACAAGCAGGGCTGATTGTTGCTTCTGAACGAGAATATACGTCACTCTTTCAGGAGGCAGGCAAAATTGCAACTGCAACGCTTGGTCATCTTTCCAAGTATGACCCTCGGATATTGAATCCTCAATTCTTATTTCAATATCTCCAACCATTTTTTCAGCTGATAGACGGGAACGTTTATTATGTTCCGAAAATTCTTCCGCCTGTACAAGCGGAGATTGTAGCATTTGATCGAATGCTTCAAGCTCTTGGGAGGTATGGGCAAGGATTTGGGAAAAGGGATTTCTTGCCAAAGCGAGTTGTTTCTCAACGATGGACTATGCACAATACTGTTCAGTTTCTGAAATGCCAGTCTCAATTTCTTGTAAATCGAGAAAAAATCTGTCAAGTCAACAAACCATCATAACAAGCTTACCGCAAATGATAAAATCCCTACAATTGGGCGAACACTCGCTGCAAACGCCCAATCTCTTTGCCAGTTACCGCCTCGGTGACGTTACTTCCGCGGGCGTCAAGTTCTTTCCGTGGAAAATCACGAACACGCAAGCCGTCCTCGTCAACGCCTATGACCTCATCGAGAATCCAAAATGCTCTGGGTATCGGAATCGCTTGGCAAAGGAAAACAAAACCATCCGCGAACATATTGAGTTCAACGGTCCCTTGATGATTGATTCGGGTGCGTACTATTTTCTGCGCAGCGGGCACGTCCACATCAGTCCCACACGTGTGCTTCAAGTCGAACAAGCATCCGGCGCTGATTTGGGCGTTGTGCTTGATCATCCGTTTCCGCCCAAAGCCACGGACAAACAAGCGCGCATCAATCGCACGTTGGATAACACCAGAAAGATGTTCGCGGCGTTTGACTCCAATGATGCAACGTTGTTTGACTTGTTACCGGTAGTGCATGGGCATGACCCCAAAACGATCCAGAAAACCATTGACCGTCTTGAAAAAATCGCCGAAAAGCATAATGGGGGACGGTTCGACAAAGTTGGTATTGGCAGTCTTGCTCCGCTCGCGCAGAATGGCAACAAAGAACTTGCCGTACAAGTGCTAACGGAAGTTCGCCGGCAGTTGCCCGATGTGTATTTACATTGTTTCTCGATGGGGTCATCGCTCTTGATGTTGCTCGCGTTTTACTGCGGCGCTGATACGGTGGATTCGCAAACATGGATTATGAGCGCAGCGTTCAAGTTTGTTCAACTGCCTGGGCATCATATTATCCGTCTTGCCACCCGTGAGCGCGCGGCAAACCCTTATCAATATCAAAAGCGTCTGTCAAAAATGAAGGAATTGATTTTCAGGTTATATGACGAAGAAGATTTTTTTGTAAAGGATTGGGAAACGGGAGAAATCCTCGACAATCCCAATGAAGATGACCTGGACCAATACATCGCCACCATGACTGACCGCAAAGGACATCGTCACCTACATAATCGCGCGTGTCACAATCTTTGGGTCTTCAATTTTGAAGCCAAACGCGCACGCGCAGAAATCGAAAAGGGCAGATTTGAGGAATTTGTAGATTCCCGTCTCAAGAACACAAAGTATTACAAGGCATTCTTATGCGCCAAGGGACTCAAGTTATGATTCCCAATGCGGACGCTGATTCAACTCAGCGTCCGCATTTTTCTTTTTCGCGTATATAATTTCGCGTATGAAACTTTACAACACCCAATCCCGAGCCCTGCAAGAATTTGAGCCACATGGAAACGATGATACCATATTAGCGTTATACTTGCCCCCGGAGGAATAAAAAATGTATCAGCGCGCCCCAACCGTCGAGTTTACCGTCCACGAATATCTTGCCTTCGAAGAGGCATCCGAGACGAAACACGAATACTATGACGGCAAGATTTATGATATGGCGGGCGGCTCGCCGGACCATAATCTCATTTCAGTAAATATCGGCGCGGCATTGTCAGAAGCATTGCGCAAAACTCCATGCCGCGTGTTTAGTAGCGATATGCGTGTCCTAATCGAAGCGCTTGACCTTTACACCTATCCCGATGTTTCGGTTGTGTGCGGCAAACTCGAATATGACCGCCGGAGCAAAACAACCATCACGAATCCGCTGATTTTGGTCGAGGTCTTGTCGCCGTCTACGCGCACGTATGATCGCGGCGACAAGGTGGCGTTTTACAAGCGTATCCCCTCTTTGCAGGAAATTCTGTTGGTCGAGGCGGAGCGCCCGCATGTCCAAATCTTGCGCCACAGCGCGCGCCGATGGACGGCGCGGGACATTATCGGGCTGGATGCTACGGTTGCTCTCCATGCTGCGCCGTGCGAAATTTCGCTGCGCCAGATTTATGACAAAGCAACGTGGTTGAGTTGATTCCCGAAACCACCCTCCCTCAGATTTTCCATTATGAAACTCTACAACACCCAATCCCAACGTCTCGAAGAATTCGACCCGCTCGCGCATCCAGTGCGTTTGTACGTGTGCGGCATCACGCCGTACGATACGACGCATCTGGGGCACGCGGCGACGTATTGCGCGTTCGACGTGCTCGTGCGCTATTTGGAATATCGCGGCGCGACGGTAGACTATTGCGAAAACGTCACCGACATTGACGACGACACGATTCGCGAAGCGCCCAAACGCGGCACGAATTGGCGCGACCTCGGCAATACGTGGACGGCGCATTTTAGCGGCAATTTTCCCGACGACCCGAAAAAACGCGATCCGTTGGATTTTGTCTTGTGGCAAGCGCAGGCGCCGGGCGAACCCGCGTGGGATTCACCGTGGGGACCGGGGCGCCCCGGCGTCAATCCGCGCTCTCATCTTGTTTTGATGGGCTTGCTTGCTCTATCTCGATTTCCTCCACTACAATCACATTCAGTTCGGTTACACGCTTGAATATCACGTCATTGGTCAGAAATACGTCACAGTTTGTGGATAGCGCCACTGCTGCTTGGTACGCATCTGCCAGTGCGAGATTATAGCGCGCGCGCAGTTCGGAAGCTTGCTTGGCGATTTCCTGTTCGATGGGTTCAAAGAGCGTATGCTTGCCCTCTGTAATCAATTCAATAAAGTCGCGCGCCGCGTCCATAAAGCCGCGTCGGTATGGATGAACGAGACACTAACTGAGCTTCTCGGCGTTCATCGGATTCTCGCCGCGTGCGCGACACCCACGCTTGCGCGTCTTCACCAGCCAATGGATAAGGAACGATGCCTCGAATCTCGCGCCATTTGCGGCGCGGGCGTGTCTCGACCGGCGGATAGGCGGCGCGCGCCTTTTCCAGCAAATGCGCTGCGAGACGCAATTGTTCTTGCACTGTCAGCGCATCCGATTCCTGAATGATTTTTTCCAAGAGTTGCATGGACATTTTCTCACCTCCGTATCCTCATTATATCCCCAACCGCCGCAAATTTTCCTGAATCGCCGTTTCCAACTTTTCACTTTCCGCAAACTGCATCTCTAACGCCGTCGTCAGCCGTTTCATTTTTTCCTCGAACGGTTCGTCATCCTCCCCCACCTCCGCCGCGCCCACATAGCGCCCTGGCGTCAACACGTAACCATGCGCGCGAATTTCATCGAGCGTCGCGCTTTTGCAAACCCCCGCGACATTCTGGTAGGGGCGACCCTTGTGGTCGCCCGTATGGTCGCCCGTATGGTCGCCCTCATCCCCGCGCCATGCGTGATAAGTTCCCCCGATTTTCGCAATGTCCCCGTCCGTCAACTCGCGGTGGGTGCGGTCAATCATTACGCCCATTTTGCGCGCGTCAATGAATAACGTTTCGCCACGGCGGTCGCGAACCCCACCCCCGACCCCTCCCCTAGAAGGAGAGGGGTCGGGGGTGGGGTTCGCGCGAGAAACCAGAGACAAACGGGAAAATGCTGAACCCAAGCGTAAATGGGGAGAAAGAGAATCAAGGAACAAAGATACGCTGCACGATGAGACGATTATACGCGCGCTAGGAACGAATTTCAACAATTGCGCAATGCAAAATATTTATTTTCTCGTGCTATAATTTTTCCCATGAAACTCTACAACACCCAATCCCAATCCCTCCAGGAATTCGAGCCGCAAGCTCACACCGTAAAACTGTACGTCTGCGGCATCACGCCGTACGATACGACGCATCTGGGACACGCGGCGACGTATTGCGCGTTCGACGTGCTCGTGCGGTACTTGGAATATCGCGGCGCGACGGTGGACTATTGCGAGAATGTCACCGACATTGACGACGACACGATTCGCGAAGCGCCCAAACGCGGCACGAATTGGCGCGAGCTCGGCAATACGTGGACGGCGCATTTCATTCGCGACATGATCGCGCTGAACGTGCGCCCGCCCGACCATTACCCGCGCGCCACCGACGTCATTCCCGAAATTATTGAGTTTGATAAAAAACTGATTGAAAAAGGTTTCGCGTACGAGTCCGGCGGCAGCGTGTATTTTCACGTCAGCGCGTACGACAAATTCGGACAGCTGTCACACATTCCGAAAAGTGAAATGCTGGCGATTGCGAACGAGCGCGGCAATTTTCCCGACGACCCGAAAAAACGCGACCCGTTAGATTTTGTGTTGTGGCAAGCGCAAGCGCCGGGCGAACCCGCGTGGGATTCGCCGTGGGGTCCCGGACGCCCCGGTTGGCACATCGAGTGTTCGGCGATGAATTACAAAACGTTCGGACCGACGATTGACATTCACGGCGGCGGCGCAGATCTGGTCTTTCCGCACCACGAGTGCGAAATCGCCCAGACAGTCAATTTCACAGGGGAAAATTATTTTGCGCGGTTGTGGATGCACACCGCGATGGTGGGATACGACGGTGAAAAGATGTCCAAGTCACTGGGGAATTTGGTGATGGTGTCCGACTTGTTGAAACAACACACCCCCGATTCCCTGCGGCTCTATTTGGCGAAACATCACTATCGCAAGCCGTGGGAATTTACGTCCGCCGATCTGGACACGAGCTTGTCGGAATGCACACAGCTTACGCAAGCCGTCCAGACATCGAGCGGTGACAGGCACGCGATGGATTTTGAATATGCGCGTGCGGCGTTCGAACGCACGCTCGACGACGATTTGAATTCCCCGGCGGCGGCAAACGTGTTGTGCGAATTGTCCAATGCGATCCTCGAGCACGCCGACGTGGGGCGCGACGTGCGCGAGGCGCAAACGTGGCTGCGCCGCGCGGCGAGCATTTTTGGTCTGCGACTCGACGCGTACGGACCCGAAGCGCGTGTGCGTTTCGGGTGGGAGCAGCACATCAATCGGTTTCCTGGATGAGCAGCCCCAATCAATCCATGCCGCGTCCGCCGTATTACGCGGTGATTTTCACCTCACGTCGCACCCTGGGCGACGACGCGGGCTATGCGGAAATGGGACTCATGTCCCGTCTTGTTTCTCTTGTGCTGTGGTAAATTGATTTTGCTCCGTGCCGCGCAGTTCGTAAAAATAAAACAGCAACTGCAAACCGAACCCCAAACCGAACACAATGGCGTCGAGCATGATCTGCGCGTCGCCTTGCCGCAGCGCTGTCAAGTGCATGGCTGCGGCGAACGACGTGCTGCTCAGGAGAATGACCATCGTCGAGAGAATGAACGTGATGCTCCACGCCTTGCCGCGCGCGGGAATGCTTTTGGCTTGCCACAAAAACGCATCCTCCAACGCAGGGAACGTTTGCAAATAGTATGCCTTGATCGTGTTCATAGCGCGCACGCTGTCGAACCACGCTTGTCGCAAGCGAATCAGTTTGAACAGCGTCAGCGCGCCGAGCAAACCCAACACGCCAAACAACACGGTCAGGGCTTGCGCCGGAATATCGAACCGCCCCACCGGGACCAACGACCCTGCCGCAAGCAGCAACGAACCGGCGCCGCCGACGAGCAGCAAATACAAATTCACAATGACGGTGCGGTCATTCTGCGCCTGCGCGGCGGTCTCGCGCGCGTATTCAAATTCGAGTTTTAGAATTTCTTCAGCGTGTAAATCGTTTGGCATGTTACAGGTTGCAGGTTGCAGGTTGCAGGTCGCAACTCGCACTATCGCACTATCGCACGATTGCACTATCCCTGATAACTGCTCACTGATTACTGACTACTGACCATCCGACCAATTGACTACAAAAACTCACTCGCCTTGCGCCGCTTTAATTCGTCCACGATTTTTTTCACGTCTTGCGCGCGGTCTTGCGGACAAATCAACAGCGCGTCTTCGGTATCCACGACGATCATGTTTTCTAGACCAATCGTCGCAATCAAACGCTTGTCGCTATAGATCAACGACGAACGTGTGTTGACGCCGATGTGATTGCCGTGCACCGCGTTGTCGGCGCTGTCGTGCGTCATCAACCCAAAGAGCGCAGTCCAACTGCCCACGTCGCTCCAGCCCGCGTCGAGCGGAATCACCGCCACGCGCGTCGCGCGCTCCATGATGCCGTAATCAATCGTTTCATTTTCCAATGCGCGCCAGTCCGCGTTAAAGGTCGGCGTATCCAGTCCCACCGTCACGATTTTTTTCAACTGCGCGAGCATTGCCGGAAGGTGCTGTGCAAAGGCGTTGAGGATGGCGTCGGCGCGCCAGCTAAAGATGCCGCTGTTCCAATAAAAGTTGCCGCGCTCGATAAAGTCCTGCGCCGTTTCCAGATTGGGCTTTTCGCGAAAACGATGGACGTGGTACGCCACCTGTTCAGTGGACAAAGCCAGCGCATCGTTCGTTTCGATATAGCCATAGCCGGTTTCAGGATACGTGGGCGTGATGCCCAGTGTCACGAGATAGTTTTGATTTGCCAATGCGGCGGCAGTTTGCAGGGCGGCAAGATAGGGCGGCAGAGTTTGGATGACGTGATCGGCAGGCAGAATAAACGTCACGGCCTCCGGGTCGCGTTCGCGCAACAGCAGCGCGGCGAGCGCGGCGGGCGGCGCAGTGCCGCGTCCTTCCGGTTCGCCGATGATTTGTGCTTGCGGCACGTCGGGCAATTGCGCGCACACTTCGTCCACGTATTCGCGATTCGTAATCACGAATACGTTTTGCGGCGGGACGAGCGACGCGATCCGGTCGTACGTTTCTTGCAGCATGGTGCGCGCCGAAACCAAATCAAGCAATTGTTTCGGCTGCTGCTTGCGACTGCGGGGCCACAGGCGTGTGCCCGAGCCGCCCGCGAGAATGATGGCGTACAAATGAGATATAGTCATGGATGTAATCTCAGAGTGCAGATTCAGGGAGTGGAACAGTCTTGGCGTGTTTCTCGCGCCAACGCATAATTCATCAATTTTTTTTAATCCTATAGCAGAGGAACGAAGAAATTTTGCGCTTCTCTCATCCGCAAAAATCTCGAAATAGAGTTGAGGATTCTTGCGACGCAAAGAATACTTGAAATGTTGCGCGATGTCCGCGTTAATTCGCCTATTCTGCCACGCCGAATCGAGTTGGTTAACGATAGTTGGATAGTTGGAACCCAATTGGTCCGGATTCTCGCGCCATTCTCGCAGAATTTGTCCCAGGTCCAGCTCGCCTGGGAAGAGCTCGTAAAAAACAGCAGGTGAATTGTATTTGAGAATCCTCTTGTATTCCTTTACCGTCTCATGATTGACGGAATCGGGATTCTTGGTCCACATGCGGAGCGCCTCGAAAATTTGATTGAGTGTTTGTGCATCTGCCATGCTCGAGGCGAATTCGGTTGCCGTGTCACTTGAACCTCCTTCCATTATATCTGGTAGACGTAAATCCTCAAGCAGAGGTCGCGCACGCTCGGTTGGCACAACGCGCACAATTTTCCAATCGTACGGCTGACTGTTGGGGTGCTGGTTGGTTTTTGGCTGGCGATACCTCCGCGTATTGTACTTCAAATAATGGGGATTGTAAGGTTTGTAAACTTTGCGCACATAGATCCCTTTGAAGACCGAGCGCATGACATGACAGCAATTCCAAATCTAAAACGGGATCATGGAGGGGAATTGTTATTTTCGTTCTCGATCCTTCACTTCGCTCAGGACAAGCCTTCCAGCGGGTGCGCCCCGCTTGCACAATGACTGCGACATTCTCCCGGCGCAGCGGATGGTTGGTCACAAAGCTGTTCTGATACAGGATTTCGCCAGTGACCTCCTGCGTTATCACCAACTCGCACCAATTGACCAGCAGGGCATCAGCGCCGCTGCGCATGGGCACTTGATTGACCAAGCGATAGCTCCAGCGCTTGTGGTGTTTGCCATTCCAGCAGCGTTTCGTTACTTTTTCCACACCGCCGTTTGGTTCGAGCAGGGCGACCCGCGCATACAGGCTGGCATGGGAGTCGGGTTTGCAAACAAAAAGGAAGGATTGGTGATAGGTTTCGACGATCAACTCACACACGGGTTGATTGGCATACAAATCATCGCCCAAATAGGTGAGGGTGTGGGGCGGAAAATGTGCGTGGTGTTGCGCCAACCACCGTTGGGTCGCCACGCGTTCGCAATCCTGTTTTTCCTGCCCATCTTGCGGTACGATGAATTCCGGGGGCAACGGGAGCACTTGTGTTCGGCCAGGCTTGACGAGCACGGGCGTGAGGGCGCTGTGATAAAAGTGTTCCACGAAGGACACGAAGGGCACCAAGATTCTTCGTGTGCTTTGTGTCCTTCGTGGATCACTCGGTTGGCGGACATGCTGAACGCACGTCGCCAACCTCTGTATGTTCCACGCCGTTGCGATCCTGACGCCTCAAACACGCAGGGCAAGAAATCTTTTCCGAAGCGAAAAACGTGAGCCCGTCGAGTGCAACCAAGTAGGTGCCCAAATCACAATTTCTGTCCCCTGGCACCCCCTTTTTAGATTTGGAATTGCTGGTATGAGTCAAGGACTGTCATATCGAACGGAGTGAGATATCTCACTCCGTTCGATATGACAAGTCCTATCCAGCGTTGACGCTGTTCCAACGCGCATGATACAATTTTGTTCAGTGCACGCGCCGGATGCTTCGGTTGGCGTGATGTGTGCCTTATGGCTGTGGAGGACTCTTTATGGACCCATTCTTGCTTTCGTTGGCGGCGGCTGTTGCAACCGGTGTTTCCACCGTTGCCGGAAAATTGATTGAGGAAGGCGTTGTTAAACCCGCGCTCGAACCCGCGACCGAACAATTGAAAACGTTCGTCGGGCGCGGCGCCAAAGCGCGGGCAAAACAAGAGGCATTGGCAAACGCGATTCTCGCGGCGATAGAGGACGCGTCGGAAGTGGAAGGCGAAACCGACGGCGTGCGCTATGCGCGCGAGATTGGCTTGCAGCGGCTGACGCTCAAGAGCAGCGCGAAACTGCGCCGCGACGTGATGGGACTCGTTTTCCTCGCGTCGTCGCTGGACAATGACGCGTTCGTAGGCGACGCGCTGCTGCGCGATTTGCGCTTGCAGCCGGAACAGCGCAAACCGCTCGCGCGTTTTTTGTACCACCTGCGCGAGCATTTGTACGAGGTGGCAGAATTTCGCCCGCTGCTGGATTTGCGCCATCAAGAAAATGTCGAGAACGCGCTGCACACCATCATTCCGTATCTCGCGACGTTGGGCGACACGTTCGCCGTGGTGGACGGCAAGCGCGTCGTGCGGACGACCGTCGTCGCGCCGGCGTGGAAACCGCGCGCGTATCTGGAAGCGCTGGCGAATGAATTCAGCCGGATGCGGCTCAGCATCATTGACCCGCGCCTCTTGAAATCGGGCGAACAGCCCATCACCCTCGACCAGATTTATACCGCGCTCGACGTGGAAGAAATGGTTCCGCTCACGAAAAAGGATAAAGAAAAACTTGAACGCGAGCGCGGCATGGTTGACCGCGAGCAACGTCGCCTGACCGCGCTTGAAGCCGTGTCAGCGGTCAAGGACCGCTGTGTTGTTTTGCTTGGCTATCCGGGCAGCGGCAAGTCCACGTTCGTGAATTTTCTCGGCTGGTGTTTGGTGCAGGAGCAACTCGCAAAGGGTTCGCCGAACGGATTAAAGCGCCTGAACGGTTGGACGCGGGGCGCGCGTTTGCCCGCGCGCATCGTGTTGCGCGAATTAATTGCGTGGGCGGACAAGCAGCAATTGCACGAGGCGACCGCGCAAACGCTGTGGGATTATCTTGCGCAGGTGACGCGCGACTTGGGCTATGGACACGAATGCGACGCGTTGAAAAAACATTTGCAGGAGGACGGCGGCATCGTGCTGCTCGACGGCTTGGACGAAGTGCGCGAAGCCGACCAGCGGCGCGAATTCATCAAGCACGCGATTGAAAAATTTGCAGGCGCGAATGCGTCGCTGCGGCTCATCGCGACGTGCCGCCCGTATGCGTATCAACGCGACGAATGGAAACTGGAAAACTTTCGCACCCACACGCTGGCGACGTTCAGCCGCGCACAGACGCAGGAATTTATTCGCGTGTGGTACCGGGTCATTGGTCCGCGCGAAGGATGGAACGAAGCGCGCATCAACGAAAAGACGAACGCGCTCGTCACCGCGTCGCAATTGCCGCACCTCCAAGACCTCGCGTCGCGCCCGCTGCTGCTCACGCTGATGGCGACGCTGCATACGGCGGGACAACTCCCGGAAGACCGCGCGGATTTGTATGACAAGTCGGTAAAACTGCTGCTCGACGCGTGGCAGAGCGACAAGGGCGGCGGGCTGAGCGTGTTTGATTTGAACGCGGAAACGGTCGAGCGCATTTTGGCGCACGTCGCGTTTGGGGCGCACGCGGCGCAGGGCGCGTCGCAAGCCACACGCCAGCGCGCGGCGGTGGCGGACATTCCGCGCGAGACACTGCGCGAAGCATTCAAGGCGCAGGTGAAAAGCGGCGACCGCGCCGAAGAGGTGGTGGAATATATTCAAAAGCGCGCGGGCTTGCTCGTGGCGCAGGACAATCACACCTACACCTTTCCGCATCGTTCCTTTCAGGAATTCACGGCAGCGTGCGCGGCGGTGGAATCGCCGGACTTTCCCGACGACCTCGTGCAGCGCGTAGTGAATGACCGCGACTGGTGGCGTGAAGTGTATTTGCTGGCGGCGGGGCGTGCGCGCGCGCCGCGTTTCAGCAACGCTGTCGAACTGCTGGATTGTTTGTGTGGGGAAAGTCCGCCGCACACACCCGACGCGGAATCTGCCGTCAACGCGCTGCTTGCCGCGCAAGCGGCATCTGAAGTGCGCCTCGCCTCGCGGGTGGTGGAAACACCGCGCTTTGCCAAAACTCTGCGCCGCTTGCAGGAATGGCTCCTCGCGATGATTCAGCAAGAAATTCTATCGCTGCCCGAACGCGCGGAAGCTGGACGTGTGCTGGCGGCGTTGGGCGACATTCGTCCCGATGTGGCGTGCGCGATTCCTGAAATGGTGGATGTGCCTGCAAGTGAGTTTGTGATGGGCAGCACCGATGAGGATGTCAAGAAATTGGTCGAACAATATGGGGAAGGCTGGAAAGATTGGGGCAAATGGGAAATACCGCAGCATCGTGTTAAATTGAACGGGTATCGTATCGGCAAATATCCGGTGACCAACGCGCAGTATCGCCGCTTTGTGGAGGATGATGGCTACTGTGTAAACACCGAAAAATGGCGCGTGTGTTGGACGGATGACGGGTGGAAATGGCGCGAAAAGGAAAAGATAGAACAGCCAATGTATTTCAATCACCCTGATTGGAATTTACCTAATCATCCGGTGGTAGGCGTGACATGGTATGAAGCCGTCGCGTACTGCAATTGGCTCTCCGCGACGGATACGGAAAAACGCGTCTATCGTCTGCCGACCGAAGCGGAGTGGGAAAAAGCAGCGCGGGGCACGGATGCACGCGAATATCCGTGGGAAGGAGATTTTGATTCGGCGAAAGCAAACACATCTGAAAGTGAAATTCGCCGCACGACGGCAGTGGGTTTGTTCCCGCGCGGTGCGTGTCCGTACGGCGCGTTGGATATGGCGGGGAATGTGTGGGAATGGTGCGCTGATTGGTTTGGGAGTGAGTATTATAAAGACTCACCGAAAGAGAATCCTCAAGGACCTGCATCAGGAGATTATCGCGTGCTGCGTGGCGGCTCGTGGCTTAACCTTCGAGTCAATGCCCGCTGTGCTAACCGTTACTGGGATCTACCCGTCAACCGTCTCAATAACATCGGTTTTCGCGTGGCTCTGTCGTTCCCCCGCCCTTGATTCTGATTTCTGATTTCTGGGTTCTGTATTCTGACTGCGTTGGAATTGGAGGGATGGTGGGGAGTGAGAGGAGCCCACGCGAAAGAAAAAATTTTTTGGAGTTTTGGGAACCGTGATTTACAAAATCACGGCAAAAGAAGGAAAGAAAGCGGAGCAAAAGAGTGCCGGCAAAACAACAAAGAGGCAGCGAAAGAAGCAAGCGGCAAGGATTGAAAGCGACAACGGAGAAATGAAAACATACAAGCATTTGTATCCGCGCGTGGTTGAATTCGAAAACCTGCGACAGGCGTATCGCGCGGCGCGGCGCGGGAAACGCGACAAGGTGCAGGTGTTTCAATTCGAGTTCGATGCCGAGTCGGAATTGCTGCGCCTGTACGACGAATTGCAAGCCAAGACCTATCAACCCGGCGCGTACACCAATTTCCATTTGCGCGACGCCAAGCGGCGGCTCATCAGCGCCGCGCCGTTTCGGGACCGCGTCGTTCACCACGCGTTGTGCAATTTCATCGAGCCGATTTTCGAGCGCACTTTTATCTTTGACTCGTACGCCAATCGCAAAGAAAAAGGGACACATCGCGCGTTGGACCGTGCCCAGCATTTCGCGCGGCAGTATCCGTATGTCTTGCAAGGCGACATCGTGCAGTATTTTCCTTCGATTGATCACGCGATTCTGCGCGGCATCCTCGCCCGCAAAATCGCGGACGCGGACGTGATGCGCTTGATTGATTTGATTCTCGCCAGCGGCGCGCAGATTCACACCGCGCAGTACAACATGCAGTGGTTTCCCGGCGATGATTTGTTCGCCGCGACGCGCCCGCGCGGTTTGCCCATCGGAAACCTCACGTCGCAGTTTTGGGCGAATGTGTATTTGAACGAGTTGGACCAATTTGTAAAACGCGAATTGAAGTGTCCCGCGTACGTGCGCTACGTTGACGATTTTGTTTTGTTCGGAAACGACAAACGCGCGTTGTGGGAGACGAAAGCGCGCATTGCGGAATTTTTGCAAACGCTGCGACTCGTGATGCACCCGCGCAAAAGCACCGTGTATCCGGTGCGCGGCGGCATTCCGTTTCTCGGCTGGCGCATCTTTCCCACGCATCGCCGTTTGAAACGCGAGAACGTGCGCGCGTTTATGCGGCGTTTTCGCGCGCAGGTGAAAGCGTATCGGGATGGTGAAATCGAATTGGAAGAATTGACGACCTCGACGGTCGCGTGGATCGCGCACGCGGCGCACGGCGACACGTATCGCCTGCGCACAAAATTGATGCGCGAAATACCGACCGCTTCGTAGGGGCAATCCCTTGTGGTTGCCCCCTCCGCGTGGTTACCCCAACGCGGTGGTTGCCCCCTCCGCGTGGTTACCCCCTCCGCGTGGTTACCCCCTCCGCGTGGTTACCCCAACGCGTGGTTACCCCCTCCGCGTGGTTACCCCCTCCGCGTGGTTACCCCCTCCGCGTGGTTACCCCAACGCGTGCGCGTGGTTACCCCAACGCGTGGTTACCCCAACGCGTGGTTACCCCAACGCGGTGGTTGACGTTCAGGAAAGGGCGAGCACAAGGCGTCGCCCCTACCCAATCACGGAAAAAATTATGGCAGAATCCCCCATCTTTGTAAAAACATACGACCTCTTGCAGTGGCTGGTGCCGCGCACGTTGAAATTTCCGCGCGAACATCGTTTCGTGCTGGCGACGCGGATTCAAACGCGCGCGTTCGATTTGCAGCGCGCGCTGCTCTTTGCCGCCAAAGCATCTTCCGCGCGCGATACCGCGCAGGCGCTCCAACGCGCAGATGTGGAACTGGCGGAACTGCGTTTGAATTTGCGTCTGGCGTTGGACCTGACGGTGCTGGATGCGCGCGGCTATGCGCACGTCGCGCGGTTGACGGACGAAGTGGGCAAACTGCTCGGCGGCTGGCAGCGCACACTGGCGCACTGAGACCTTCGAGGTTTTGCCAAGAACGCTCGATTTAGACGCGAGTGGTCGAAAACCTTGAAGGTCTTGTAGTGTGGGGCACAGACCAAAAAATGCTGCGTGGGGGCTCGTGGAATAACAATCAAGACAATGCCCGCTGTGCTAACCGTAACAGGAATCAATCTGACACGTCGTCACGCACCCCGCGACTCGACTGGCACTATGCGTGACGACGTGTCACAGACAACCGTAACAATAATATCGGTTTTCGCGTGGCTCAATCGCTCGACGAGACGGAGCAGAAATGCGGCGTATCCTTTTACCCAAATCGCGACGCGCCGCCGCGTTCCGTCCGGGGAACGATAGGTCTGACCCCGACCGCGACGACGATTTTGTGAGATAATCAAGCCGTCGTCCGGTCAAAGAAAAAATGTCCTGCCCCCTCCGGTAGAAGGGATGACGAAAGTTGGGGCAGGACAACCTTTGCTTTATTCGGGAGAATTGCCTTGGACCTCACACAACTCTGGAATGCCGCGAGCGCGAATCCGCTTGCCACCGCCATCATCGCCGCAATCGTCGGCGCGCTGTTGACCAAGTTTGCGCCCTGGCTCTTGCGGCAAGCCACACACGCTCTCCGCGCGTTCATCGCGATCGTGAGCGGACGCGGACAGGATTACGCGTTCGAGCGCAAGTATTTGAATTGGCTCATCAACCGGCACGGCTATCTCGGACTCTTGCCCTCCAACGTCGCGGTGCAGCTGCGCGGGCAAAAAGGGACGCTGGACCTGGAACAGGTCTTTGTGGATTTGCAGTTGACCTCGAGCGGCGGGGCAGAGCCGGTGCAGCCAGAGCACATTTCCGGGCTGCGCGCATTTTTCTATCGCAATCTGGACCTTGGCTACGCGCGAGAACGCGCGGGGCAAACGCCAAGCCGTTGGGCGCGGCTGTATCGCGCGGTCATGGAACGCATCACCGGCGCGCGCGTGTATTCCGATTTGGGCGACAGCATCACACGGCACGCGCGGCTCGTGGTGCGCGGCGACCCCGGTTCGGGCAAGACCACGCTGATGAAATATCTCGCGGTGACGTGCGCGCGGGCGCGGCGCAATGAGCGGCGCGCGGGCGACCGCGCAGATTTGGCGCGCGCGCGCTTGGGTTGGAATCAGACGCCGTTTCCAATCTATGTGTCGCTGGGCAAACAGGTCGGGGTGACGACGTGGGGCAAAGAGCATTCGCTCCTGACCAGTTTCGCGGACGAGTTTACGGGCGAACTGCCCGACGCGCCGTCAGGATTTTTTGAACGCCGTTTGAAACGCGGCAATTGTTTGGTGCTGCTGGATGCCTTCGACGAAATCGGCAGCCGCGAAGGACGCAACGCGCTGGCGCGCTATGTGAACGGCTTGCTCAACCACGCGTGGCATCCGACGAATCGCATCGTCGTCACCACGCGCATTGCCGGTTACGAAGGACAATTGGACGCGAACGGTTTCGCGGTGCAAACGGTGCAGCCGTTGACGCGCGAACAGATGGAACAGTTGGTGCGTTTGCGCTACAGGGCAATTGCGCTGAACGAAAGTTTGCAGCAGCCCGCCGAACGCGCGGCGTTGATTCAAAGCGATTACGAACGCCGCGCGGCGCGTTTGCTCGGCGAATTGGACCGGAACCCGCGCCTGCGCGAACTGGGCGTCAATCCGCTGCTCTTGTCGCTCATCGTGCTGGTGCATTCCGTCAAGGTGGAACTGCCCGAAGAACGCTACATTCTCTACCGCGACTGTGTCGAAATCCTCACGCAAAACTGGCGGCAAGCGAAACGCGAACAGCTGGCGTTGACGCCGACGACCAAAGAAGAATTGAACCTGCCGCAAAAAATCGCGCTCTTGCAAAACATCGCGCTCAAGATGCAGATGCAGCGCACGCGTGAGAGCGAAGGACAGGCGCCGTTACTGCGGCGGCAGGTCGAACTATTGATTGCCGACCTCTTGCCCAATCTGCTGACGACGCCGCTGCCCGACAATCCGCAAACCCGTTACGCGTTGTGCGCCGAAAAAGCGCGCGAGTGGCTGGAGGGCATCAAACTCGAAAGCGGCATTCTGGAGGAATTTGGGTTCGACCGCGCGTCCGGCGAACCGCTGGTGCGTTTTTCGCATCTCACGTTTCAGGAATATCTCGCCGCGCAAGCGTTGACCGATATTCCAGGCGAGCCGCTGACGTTGACAGGCAACCTGTTGAACCCGGTGTGGGAAGAAGTGGTGCTGCTGTATATGGCAATGTCGCCTGCCGCGCGGGCGAACGCGTACGCGCAGCGTTTGTTGGACGCGCCCCCGCCGGATGAACTGCGCGCGCTGCTGGTGGCAGCACGCGCGATGGGCGACAAAATTCCGCTGGAACAAGATACACAAGCGCGCATCAATGCGGGCTTGGAACGGCTGTTGCGCGTAGACAATGACAAAGCGTTCGACGCGGCGCGCGATGCCTTTGCAACAGTTGGCGTAGTGGAAGCGCGACGCTTTTTGCTGAACGTGTTCGAGACGACAGCGAATTGGGAAATGCGTTATACGGCGGCGTGCCTGCTCGGCTATCTCGGCGACCCGCGCTTTGAAAGCAATGCGCCGGAAATGCTCAGCGTGCCCGCCGGAACATTTCTGATGGGCGACGATCAAGGCGATACGGATGAAAGACCACAACATGCCGTCATGCTTTCGACATATCGAATTGCCAGGCATCCGGTGACGAACGCGGAATACAAACGCTTTGTCGAAGAGATGAAGCATCAAGCCCCGCAAGAGTGGCGTGGGAATGACTATCCCGAAGGGGAGGGTAATCACCCGGTTGTAAATGTTTCGTGGAACGACGCGCGTGCGTTCTGTATATGGTTGACTCTCAAGACGGGTCAAACCCATCGCTTGCCCACCGAAGCGGAATGGGAAAAAGCCGCGAGTTGGGACGACGCGAAAAAATTGAAACGAAAATATCCGTGGGGCGATGAATTCAACGCGGAGAGGTGCAATACTCGCGAGTCCGGTATTGGCACGACGACGCCGGTCGGGATATACGCGGAGGGTGCGAGTCCGTATGGTGCAATGGACATGGCAGGGAATGTGTGGGAGTGGTGCGCTGATTGGTTTGGGAGTGAGTATTATAAAGACTCACCGAAAGAGAATCCTCAAGGACCTGCATCAGGAGAATATCGCGTGCTGCGTGGCGGCTCGTGGTATTACGATCTAGTCCTCGCCCGCTGTGCTACCCGTCTCAGGATTCATCCCGTCATCCGTTTCAATTATATCGGTTTTCGCGTGGCTCAGTCGTTCCCCCGCTTTTGATTCTGATTTCTGAATTCTGGGTTCTGTTTTCTGACAGCGCGGGAATTCGGCAGATGGTGGGGAGTTAGAGGAGCCCACGCGAAGAAAAAAATTTTGGAAATTTTGTAGACCGTGATTTGCAAAATCACGGCAAAAGAAGGAACAAGAGCTGTGTCAACAAAAGAATGGGTGCGCTCTTGTCGAAAGGATGCAGTTTTCTCGTTTGTTAGACCAAATCTGAATGTTTTGATAACCAACTCTAAATTCGTTTTTCGACAATTCCACCCACGCCCGCCGCCATCCGTGTTGCAGCGACTCCGCCCACCCCAAGCCGGCGTGCCTGTCTTGAAAGCGGCATCGCGTTCGCGCATCTTGGGGAAAAGGTGTGCGTGCGCGGGAACGTGACGCGCACGTATGCGACCAACCGCGCGTATTTCATCGAGTTCGACGCGCCCGGCAGTGGTTGCGCCGCCGCGCGGAAATTGCGACCCGTCGTATCCCGATGTGTGCATTCCGCCGTATCCGCCGGATTTGGATTGCGGAGATATACCGTACCGGCGCTTTCGCGTGATCCACGAAGGACACGAAGGGCACCAAGATTCTTCGTGTGCTTTGTGTCCTTCGTGGATCACTCGGTTGGCGGACATGCTGAACGCACGTCGCCAACCTCTGTATGATTGGCGCGGACCCGCACCGGTTCGATGGAGATCGGGATGGGATTGGGTGTGAAAGCTAAGGATTTTCAGAGAGTGGTTGTCACATATTTTTAATGTGCGCGGGATTGACGCCGTATTTTGCTTCTGCTAAAATCAGAACACCTGTTCTGGCTATGCACTCCAGAACAATTTTCCCGGTCGTCGTATCCCCGCGCCTCCTCGTTTTCTCCCCCTTGCTCGGTGGACGGCTTTTGAAACCCAATGGCGCTCCACGATCTATCGGCTGCAATCTGGTTTGTGCCCGCCTTGCTGGTGCTTGTTGTCGCGGTGCTGCTTTGGGCTGCGTTTCGAGCGCGCGTCAGGTCATCGCGCCGGGATTCGCGCCACAAAGCGCGTTACCAGACGATTGCCACCATCCTTCCGAACACGCGAATGGATCGGGGTTCTCCGCGTGCGGTCGTGAATGAAAAGGCAGCGCGTTGGCAAACCTTGACCCTGCGCGAACGTCAAGTCGCCGAACTCGCGGCGGCGGGCAAACAAAATGTCGAAATCGCGCAGGCATTACATCTCAGTCCGTCCACGATTTCATCTCATCTCAAAAACATCTATCGCAAATTAGACATTCACTCGCGACGCGAACTCGCCAATCACCTCCAAGCGCTTGGGCATGAAGCGGAAAGATGACCCAAGATAGAGATACCGCGCAGGGTACTGTGTTCTCGCACGCTGAGTGGTAATCCATAACCTACCCGAAAATCCCGCGTGTAGGGGATAGTCAATCTCGAACAGGTGTGCTATTCAAAAGATATGCACACCGAAACTTTACCTGCGCTTTTTACGCTCTCCCATTCTCCTCAACTCGTCGCGGTCGCCGCGGCGGAAAATTTTTCCCAACCGCGAATCCTTCAAGCCCTCGCAACTCATGCCGTACGCGGCGAACGCGTCGGCGTGATTCTGGGCAACAACCGACTGGATGTGCGCGGCATTGCGCGTCTTGCGCGGCAGCAGCGCCTTGACCCGCGTCCCCTGCTCGCGCGTATTGACCTCTCGCGCGCCGAAACGTGTCACCAACTGGCGGAATGTATTGCGACGATTTCGATAGAGCAGCAACAGAACTGGCGCGCGTTGTATGTCGTCGGCTTGCTGGAAACGTTTTACGACGAGACGCCCGCATATCACGAAGCCCGCTGGCTCTTGCAGCAAACGCTTCTTTATTTGAAAACGATTGTGACAGATGGATTGCCGGTTCTCATCACACTGGCTGCGCCGCCAACAGCGGCACGCGCGCAATTCATGCACGACGTGGCGCACGCGGTGGATGTGTATTGGGAAGCACAGGCGGAAACGCCGCGCTTGCACGCGCCGCGTCAGGTCGCCTTGGTATGGGGGGATTGAGCCATGGGACACACTTTATCAACGGCGACGCAGCTCATTCGCGAGTTTGAACAGGAATGCGCGCGTTTTGTCCGCGCACAGCGGCGCGAAGACCAAGAGCTCGCGCGCGAACTGTTGGCAATGGTCTATTTCCAGTCCGCGCCGATTGCGTACGCGGCATCGCCCGAACCGTTTCAACTCTTTGCGTTGGCAATGCACATTGGCATCTTGAAACGCGTCGTCGCGCTCGAAACGGTTTTGGCGCGGCATCCTGACCTGGCACAAGAACTCGCCGCGTTGTGGCAAGCGCAAGGCGTGATTCGCACATGACGGCGCGTAATTTGGAAGGTTGGCTCTTTGATGTATACGGGCACGCGGGCGAAATCCATGTTTGGCTCATTGATGCAGAAGGCATCGCTCATCAATTGCGCGATTCCTTACAGCCCGTTTTTTATGTCGGCGGCTCGTCCGCCGAACTGCGCGCCGTATGCGAATGGCTCGCGCGCGCGCGATTACCTGTCACATTGCAGCGCGCCGAACGCTATGAACCGTTGATGCGTACGGTGCGCGTGGTCTTGCGCGTGCAGGTCAACGATCCGTGTCAATACGCGCGTGTCGTGCGTCGTGTCAGCGCCACGTTTCCCGCGTGCGAATATTACAATGCCGACCTCACCCTCGCGCAGCTGTATTTTTTCGAGCGCAAGGTGTTTCCACTCGCGCGCTGTCAAGTATGTGTGGATGCGGACGACCGCATTCTGGAAATGCACGCACTCGATTCGCCGTGGGACCTGAACTATGCGCTGCCGCCGCTGCGCGTGATGACGCTGCGCCTGGAAGGCGCGTTGGAATCGCAAGACGATTCCCGCGATCCGAATCACGGCTACCGCGCGCCGTTAGAAATCGGCTATGAGGGTTACACCTACACGGTCGCGTGGGAGTCGCCGCGCGAACTGGTGTTGAGTGTTGCCAATCATTTACGGCGTTACGATCCCGACGTGCTCTTGACGGCATGGGGCGATTCGTTTCTTTTGCCGCAATTGATAAACCTCGCGCGGCGTTACGGCGTGGAACTGCCGCTCCATCGCGACCCGCAGTGCGAAATGCAAACGCGACGCGCGCAGTCCTATTGGTCGTACGGACGCGTCATGTTCAAAGCGTCGGCGTGTATGTTGGCGGGACGCTGGCACCTCGACCGGCACAATGCATTTCTGGAGGACGAATACGGTTTGGAAGGCATCTTTGAAATCGCGCGCCTCAGTCAGCGTCCCGTGCAGCAGGTGGCGCGCACGTCAACCGGTTCGGCAATCAGCGCGATGGAAATTGCAACGGCGTATCGGCGCGAATACCTGATTCCGTGGCGCAAGCGGCAGCCCGAAACGTTCAAGACCGCGCTGGATTTATTGCAGTCGGATCAGGGCGGCTTGACCTACCAGCCCATCAAAGGATTGCATCACGAGGTGGCGGAACTCGATTTTGTTTCGATGTATCCCGCGATCATGACGCATTTCAACATCTCGTACGAGACGGTGCACTGCGCGTGCTGCCCCGCTCATCGCGTGCCGCAAATCGGTTATGCCTTGTGTCAAAAACAGCGCGGCTTGATTCCCGAAACGCTCGAACCGCTTTTACAAAAACGCATTGCGTTGAAAAAAGCCATGTGCGCTGCTTTGGACGAAACCACGCGCGAATTTTATCGGCGCTGCGCGTCGGCGCACAAATGGATTTTGGTGACATGCTTTGGCTATCTCGGCTACAAGAACGCGCGTTTCGGGCGCATCGAAGCGCACGAAGCAGTGACGGCGTTCGGACGTGCGGTTTTGTTGCGCGCGAAAGAGGTCGTCGAAGCGCGCGGCTTTCGCGTGCTGCACATGTTGACCGATTCGTTGTGGATCAAGCGAATGGGGGCGACAGAAGTGGAATATGAATCTCTCGTCGCCGACGTTGAACGCGCAACAGGTCTGCCCATTGCGCTGGAAGGGATTTACAAATGGGTCGCATTTCTGCCGTCGCGCGTAGACGAACGCCGCGCGGTGCCAAACCGCTATTTCGGCGTGATGCAGAGCGGCGAACTCAAAGTGCGCGGCATCGAACTGCGCCGCCGCGATACGCCGCGCTGGATTAAAAAGGTACAGCAAGAAATGTTGGACGAACTTGCCTTGTGCGCCACGCGCCAAGAGGTGGCCGAAGCGCTGCCGCGCGTGTTGAACATTGTGGCGCGCGAAGTGGACCGTTTGCGCGCGGGACAGGTGCCCTTGCGCGAATTGGTGTTGACCTATTATCTCTCGCGCAATCCGGGCGAATACAAAAGCGCGACGTTGAACGCGCTGGTCGCGCAGCAGTTGGAGGCGTGCGGTGTAACGCTGCATCCCGGCGAGAGCGTCAAGTATGTGATTATGAATTACGACGCGCATTGTGCGGCAGACCGCGCGCACGCGTGGGAGTTGTGCAACGGCGCGACGGGCTACGATGTGGCGCGTTATACGGAATTGTTGCTGCGCGCGGTAGAAACGATTCTCACGCCGTTCGGCATGAACGCAGAAATGCTGCATCAATGGATGACGCGCGAATTGCCGCTGGAACCGATTCGCAAGCGCATCGCGGAAAAACCGGCGCGGGTGTATTGGGGACCGTTGTTTGAATTGGCGTGATCGTCCGTATTCCAATCAGCCCACGCAAGCACGAAAGTTGAAACGCGCCCCCGCGGCATTGGTATGAAATTTCCGAACGATGGCAGGATTGTCTACAAACAAATCAAAAGAGCGCAACTCGTGAGGGCTGCGCTCTTTTGATTTGCGTCCTCGATTATTCCTGCGGCAATACGATCCGCGCCCTTACACCGACTTGCTCTAGCAAATAGAGCAACCCTCCGCCATCAATCAACTCGATCGGTTTGTCTTTGGAAAACTCGTACGCGTCCGAACCATAAGAACTCGTCGCCACAATAATGCCTTTGTTCGCGCCCTCGTTCATCATTGTCCCGTAGAGATCGCGAAGCGCCGAGACGCCGACGGTGTTTTTGTACCGCTTTGCCTGAATCACGACTTTGCCGCCGAGCACGGGGCGTGTGTCATACGCAACCACGTCTACGCCGCCGTCACGCGAGGCGCGCGTCAAACGTGTTTCCAATCCCATTTTGCCAAAGAGATTGCTCACCAGCGTTTCAAATTCAGCCGGTTTCAAATCCATCAGGTTGGGGCGTGATTCCAAATCGCCGATCACGTCACCCGCTTCGATGAACCGCTTGTCCACCATTTCAAATTCAACGACCGGTTTCACTGGCTGCAGGGCTTCGGGCTGTGGGGATACTTGCGCGCCCAGATTCCGCAAGCAGGCGCGTTTGTCCACGCGCGCAAGATTGATTTCGGCGAATTGCTCGCGGGTGGCGCGGACGGAAACCAAATGCGGGCGAATATCTTTTCCGGTTGCCGGGTCTACGGTTTGCACAAAGCCGTTAAACGTGACCACGCTCAAATGCTGTCCTTGATCCGCTTCATAGACCTCATGCACCGTGCGCAGGGCAACGGCGGCGACAATGTCTTGATAGAGCGTTCTCACTTCGGCGGCTTTACGTGGTTTCCCTTCGATGGCGTCTTTGGATTTCACGTACTTGTATTCGGTCATCCCTGGAATTACGCCGACCCCGGGCAGCTCATATTCAATGACCAATTCTTGGGCTTCGGCAGCATACGCCAACCGAAATTGCTGCGGGAAATCTTCGGGATAGTCCGAGCGTTCGAGCACCATCGAGTTGTAGGCAAGCACCGCTGCGCCATCCCTCGCTTTATAACTCGCTTCCAATTCGCTCACTTCCCTCTCACGCTGCTCTACCTTTTGCAGAAACGCTTTGCGCGCGGCTTCCTCCTGCGCTTGCAATTCGGCGAGACGCTTTTGGCGCTCATTATCGTTTTGGGTGTACGCGCGCAGCGCGGCTTGGTATTGTTCTTCGGCTGCCTGCATTTCTTTTTGATAACGCCCTTTGAGTCCCAGCGCATTCTCGAATAGCCCCGGCGCTTTGACTTTGGTAGTGAACTCGTCGCGCCGCGGGGCGAGCTTGGCGGTCAAAATCTCGTGGGGAATGGGAATGGATTGATACGATTCCTTGACGCGCAGCGAATCAAAATCAATCGTGTCGTTAATGTCCAGCGTGTGTTCTAAAACAGTTTGCAAAGCGGTTACGCGCTCTTCCAGCTCTTGATTCAATTCATCGGTTTCGTCGGTCCGTCCTTGCAGGTAGCGTTGTTTATCGAGTTTGTTTTGCAGCAAGCGTGCCCGTTCCGCTTCGCGGGCGGCTTTTTGCTGCGCCTGTTTCTGGCGTTTTTGGGCGGCTTCAATTTGACGCCGCCGTTTTGCTTCCTCGCGCGCGACCGCGCTCATCGTAGTGGTAGAAAAGTTCGCCATGAGTGTGACCTCCCATGAATCAAGCAGTGTGTCCTTGCACCCATTGATGGGCGTTGGGGATGCCGAAAAAACACATCCCGCGTCGGGCAAATGCCAACGCGGGATGAGAGAGAACAACGTCATCGCACGAGGCGAGCTGCGCCTTGCGCATGTTGTGCTATGTCGCAATCAAAACTCTTGACTGAGCGAACGTTTCGAGAGTTGCTATATTCAATTGGCAAAATTGTATCACAAGGGACAGTTGGTTTCAATGTGCACGGGAAACCGAGAGCATTTGACCCTTTTGGACAAAGGTGTATTGAAACCTGTCCCTGTTTCGGTATTACATTTCACAGACAGTTGACATTACAAAGTAGATGAATATACTCGCCTGCGGGGATAAGCGTTTGCTCATGGACTCAAACATGCGTTCTAGTTTAATTCGGGATCTGGAACAAGTTCGGAATACTCGCGTAGTCGCTTATCTTACAAGCGACCGGCAACCATTTGTTGCACAAATCGCTTTGGACGTTCTCCCTCTCTTTTATCAAACGCTACAAGCGATTGGGAAGGTCGAAAAATTATCGTTGTTTCTCTACAGTAGCGGAGGCAATCTCGACGCTCCTTGGCCTCTGTTAAATCTTGTACGAGAATACTGCAACTATTTAGAAGTTCTTGTTCCATCTAAAGCATTGAGCGCTGCTACCTTGTTGTCTCTCGGCGCAAACAAAATTGTCATGACGCCGTTGTCTCAGCTCAGTCCCATTGATCCAGAAGGGACGTTTGTCACCGAAGCGCAGCGCCAAAATTATTCTGTTGAAGACGTGATGAGTTTTATCGAATTCGCCAAGGAAAAAGTTGGGATTGCGGAATCTCAGCCCTTGAGCGAAGTGTTGGCAATCTTGACAAAGGAAATCAAGCCTCAAATTCTTGGGTCCCTCAATCGCAGCCATGCCCGCGTGCGTCGGCTCGCGCGCAAGATGCTTCAATTCACGCTCAATGACCCCAAATACGAGACGCAACTCACCGAAATCGTCACCAACCTCTCACAGCTCCTTTCTTCTCATAATCATTTAATTAATCGGCGCGAAGCCAGGGACATAATTGGTTTCAAAGAAATCATTGAATACGCAGATGAGCCGACAGAAAAAGCGATGTCAGCACTGTTCCAGTCATATACCCAAGACCTTGAATTAGCAAAACCATTTGATCCGAATGAGCTGCTCAAGGATAAACAACCGATTTCTATTACCGTCAGCCAGGCATATATTGAGAGTTTAGAACTCAGTCATTGTTTTGAAAGCAACATACTCATTCAGGCAAATCCGCAAACTCACGAGATCAATCTGGGACAAAGCGGTCAGCAGTGGCGCACCCGAAAAGTAGAAAGTGAGATGACACAATGATTTGGACTAGCAACACCAATCCGAACGCGTCTCATTCCTATTCCAGTCAAGCGATGCCCTTTATGCTTGCGATGACAACGAATGCTGCGCGTTTGGACAACGTCAATGTCGTAAATCTTATCAGATTCCTGTTAAATCCTTCCGACGAGTCACAGTCGTACTACTTTACTCCTGTATGGCAAGAACGAGAGCGCGAAGCAGAGCAAGACTTGCACCTGGGACGCTTTCAGGTTTTTGATTCGATGGATGATTTCATTAATTCGTTGGATGATCCACTTGAAGATGAATGAGATACATCCGCACGCGGCGCTTTCACAAATCCTATAGCAGATTGCCCGCGCATATTCAAGAGAAGGCGAAGAAAGCCTTCTCTTTGTTTAGAGATAATCCACGTCATCCTTCGTTAGTGATCAAAAAAATGAAGGGCAAAAAAGATATTTGGGAGGGGCGCGTGGATGAATTTTATCGTTTCATTTTTCGCTACCTGACAAATATCGAGACGGGTGAAACGTATTGCGCGTTTACGGATATTGGACCGCACGATCCAACCGAACGAGATGCATAAATAAAGAACTTGCCTTTTGAGGCGAGTTCTTTATTGTAAAATCAAACCGAAGTAGTCATAACTCCCCCCGAAACGCCCGCGCTAAAATCGCCTGCTCCACTTGTTCTGCGCGCCGCCGCGCAATCTCTACCGCGTGCTCAATTTGCTCCGCCTGCGTGAACAACGCTTCGATGCGCTCGACAATGCGTTGTTGTTCTGCTACTGGTGCGAGGGGAAAACAAAATGCCTTCAAACTTGTAGCATTCAATGATGCAAGATTCACGGTTTGGCTTGCGGAATTCCAGAAATAATCGCGCGCGTACGACAATGTGCTTGCAAATGTTATCCATTCGGGCAATACGAACTGGGTTACAAGTCGTGCGCAGTGGATATGATTTTGATGGACACAGATACTTATCTCATCATGCCAAATTGTTCCTCGTCCAAGTTTGTCTCGATCACCGCCTTCGGTGAAAAGAACGTCATTTCTTTTCAAACGATATTTTTCCAGTTCCTCCTCTTTGATCTTAATCGTTTTGACCGCACGTAAATCCAGATAGCCGTCTTGAACATTAGCAACTCGAAGATAAGGGACTTCTAACGTCTTGTAACGTGCAAGGTCACGCCCCTTTGTTACGCCATTACGGATTTCTGCGACTTCGCTCAGAGATACCCAAACCCACCCTTTCGGCAACTCTCCCAACTCGCGCGTGTCTGGCGATTCCGCTTCCACATATTTCGCTTTCGTCGGGTCTTGGCCTTTGGCGCGCAAATCGGCTTCCCATTTTTCGCGTCGTTCCGCGCGAATGCGTTCGAGCAGCAGCGAGGCAGGTTCATCATTCGCATCGCGTTCGGTGAGTTCCCCGCGAAACGCGGCGGATAACACTGCTTGGCGAAATTTTTTCAACAGCGGTTCGGCGCGATCCAGCGCGGCGCGTGCCGTGCGCGCTTCTGCAAAAAGGGATTCGATTTTCTTGACGATGCGGTGTTGTTCGGGAAGAGGGGGAATTGGGACTGGCAATGATTCGAGATCGGGCGTACGAAGACGCGGCATTTTCACGCCCGTCTGTTTGGCTACTACATACTCGAGTATGAACGGTGAAAGCAGCCATTGAAAGAGAAATCTACGCTCAAGAACATTGTCGTTGGGCAGGAGTGGCAAAAGGTCAGTTGCGCTGATGCCGTCAAATTCGGGCAAAAATGCTTTGCGAAGATAGGGACGCAATTTCCCATAGAGCACATGCTTGTTGGTAAAACGATATTTGTTACTTCCAATTTCACTGCCACGCGGCGCTGCAAAATTCGTCAAGCATCCTGTGCCTGATTCAATGTTCTCTAGCGCGATATAGTTGAATTGCTTTGTCGGTTCGCGTTTCGGAAAAACCTGCTCCGCGCCGATTTGTGCAACATCGGCTAATGGAGCCCATTGCCACCCATCAGGCAACTCGAATCGTTCCATCGTGGTTATTTTCGCTTTGATTTCTCAAGAAGGTCCAAAAAAGCGCGCGGTGTGATAATGGGAATCCCGCGAAAATTACCCAACGCCAACAAGTGTTGATCACCACTGACGATGTAATCCGTTTGAACGGCTGCGGCACATGCCAAAAACATATCGTCTTTGGGGTCATCCTCAATTACCGCGATTTGTTCCGTCGGCGCAACAAATTCGATCTTGCGTTGAACATAACCGAGAATCGCTTCGACAATGTCACGCGTCAGTCCAAATTTTGGACGCGCCAAGACACGCGCGTACTCGGTGACAACTTCTGCGCTCGCAATCACCTGGAAATTGTCCGCGTCCCACTCGTCAATCAATTCTCCGACCGTGCCGCCGAGAATCATCGAAACCAGAACACTCGTGTCCAGTACGATTCTCATTGCTCGGCTCGCACCTGTCGGATTTCTTCTGCAATGTCATCCTCGGTAATCCCGCGCGCCGCCGCAATGTCGCGCGCCTGATTCACCGCGCGCCAAAACTCGTTTCGCAATTCTTGGTCGCTGACGCTGCGAAACTTGAGAAAGCGGATAAAGTCAAGCACCTCGCCCACTTGGTCATCGCGCAACGTCCTCAACTCTTGCACGACCAGATCTTGTTGTGTCAACATCTCAACCTCGATTCCCAATTGCTCGACAGAGCTTGGCCCTCAATCCCAACGCCAGACGGTCAGGCGTATCCCAACAAATCATGCCATGCTCAGTGCCATCCGAATTCCACCTCTGGGGGGCGTGTCGCGCCAACCTGAAAGATTAGCCGGTCGCGCGCGGTTGTCGCCAGCGCCGCAACTTGGTCAATCGAATCGCCAACTCCTTGCAGTTTCCCGTGCGCAATCACCGCCCACTTGCCGGCGTGATTGCGCTCCAATTCAGCCGCAAGCAAAGCGTACGCTTGATCGTCCGCGGCGCGTTCCGGCTCGATGAGATTTTCGCGGTGCTGCGCGAGCCACAACTCAATGGCTTCGACCAGCGCGCGTGCCACACTGTCCTTGGCATAGACTTGGCGCGCGCGACGTTCAAATTCATCGCGCAAACACCCGGGTAATTCTATCTGCATTATCTTTCACCTCCACCGCTCCAACCGTAACTTGCCGTCGAGTCTAGCACACCGCGTTGCGCTTGACAACTTGTTGCCCTTTCCCTAGGTTTCTCTCCGCTTCAGACGTTTCGCCGAAACGTCTCTACGTCACCCCTTCACCCGTTCACTCCCGCGCTCCATCACTCCATCACTCCATCACGTTTCCCGTTCCCCAACTGCGCCGCCAACTCATTCAATGCATCCAACGCCACTTGCAGCTGCGTCGCCGCTTCGCTCACCAAATCTTCGGGTTCGGGCAAATCGTTTGCATCGTCCAAACTTTCATCCTTGAGCCAAAACAAATCAAGATTATCATCGCGCTCGCGAATTTGTTCGCGCGTAAATTTCCGAAAGCGTTCACTCGCTTGGCGCTCTTGCGAACGCGGCGTAGGACGGGCGCCGAAGCATTTCAAAAAATCTTGAAAATAATTCGCGTCGAGCGGATGCCCCTTGTTCACCTTTGGCACGTTCGTTCGCAAATCGTACACCCACACGTCTTGCGTGGGCAGCCCTTTGCGAAAAAACAACACATTCGCTTTCACGCCCGCCGAATACGGCGTAAACGTGCCGACGGGCAAGCGCAAAATCGTGTGCAGTTGACAATCTTGCATGAGTAAGCCGCGCACGTCGCGCCCCGCGTGTTCCTCGAACAAAACATTGTCGGGCAACACCATCGCCGCGCGTCCGCCCGGTTTCAAAATCGTCAACACGTGCTGAATGAAATTCAATTGCTTGTTCGACGTGGCGACGGTGAAATCATCGCGGTTCGGCACATCGCCCGCGCCTTTGGCGCCGAACGGCGGATTGGTGAGAATCACGTTGTAGCGTTTGCCCGTGTCGCCTTCCGCAATCGAATCGCCGTAGTGGCTCTCGCCTTCCAGCCCGTGCAAATACAAATTCATCAACGCGAGCCGCCGCGTTTCCAAAACAATTTCGCCGCCGGATAGCGCGCCACGTTTCAACCAATGCTGTTCTTCGCGCGTCAACGGCGTTTTGCGTTCTTTGATATTCCATTCCGCCGCCGCGATCAAAAATCCTGCCGTGCCTACCGCGGGGTCATGAATCGTAAGACGATTTGCCAAATCGTCTCTACCCTCGCCAATGTCGGGCTGCACACAGCGCACGATCGTGCGAATCGCTTCACGCGGCGTAAAGTATTGTCCCGCGCCTTTTTGTTCCGCCGCGAATTTTTGCAGCAGTCCTTCGTACACTTGCGCTTTCAAATCTACGTCGAGTTCCGACCATTCCGTTTCGTTGATGAGAGGGTTAGAACAGTCAGGACTGATTCCGTTTGCGGTAGGCGGTTGACCACGAAAAACGGAATCAGTGAAATGACTGATTCCGTTTTCAAGTTAGCCGGCGTTCTTTACCAACTTATGCTCCGTCGCGCTGACCTTGTTGCAAGCGTTGCAAGAAACGCAAGTTGATCAAGATGTAGATGAGCGTGTTCTGATTCGCGATGGCGCTGCCATTCCGCAAATGGGGATGCTCAATGCCTAATGCGACCGCTTGCGAATTGATGCGTTCGCACGCGGCGCGTTGCCGATACTTGTCTTTGTATTCTGCGCGGTCGCGGTCGAGCGTGTAGCGCAAACGCGCGCCGATGCTGGTGGGCATCCTCACGGTGCAGCCGCCTTTCTTCCAGCGCGGCGCGCGTACCGGACAGGCTTTGCGCGTGACGCGCGGAAACTGGAGCGGGCAGACATATTGACCGCGCGCGTGTTCGACCAAACAGGAAGTGCGGTCGGTGAACGCACAACGCAACGGCATCGCTAACCCTGCGGCACACCAAGGTAAGCCGGTGGGCGAGAATTTGCGCGCGGTGACTTTGTAACCGCCTTTTTCGGAAAACGGGACGGCGGCAAAACCGCGTGTGGGTGCGGATTCGTCGTAAAAATAGGCGTAAACATACCAAGCGTCGAAGGCGGCGTCGAACGTGCCATAGCGCGGTTTGTAGCCCAGGCGTTGTTCGACTTGATGCCAGAGCGGAAAAAAATACGTGACATCGCCGTGATCGAACGGCTGCGTGAGTTCCGCGAGGACGAACTCGCCATAGCCCGGGACTTGGGTCACGACGATTTGTTTCGTAGTGCGAAACGACGAACCATAGCCCCAATAAAATTCACCGACACTCGTTTTGTGGGCAGGCACGGGTTTGTGTGAGGGAGTGGTCTCCGGCGGCTTTTGGTTGCGCTGGCGTTTGCAACCGAGTTTGCAATCGGGATCGCCGCGCGGTGGTTTGGTCTTGTCAAAGCGGACTTCGCGTTACTACGAGACTTCGCAGGACACGGAAGATGACTATCGTTCAGGAAAACCACCAATTTGCTGAACAAAGTTCGGAATACGTTCGTAGAAGCAGACCAACGTTCATCATTTTTTGAAAGTCTCGTAGTAGTGGTAAGAGAGGTGCGAAATGGCGTGCGGTGGGCAAACTGGCAGGTGCATTGAAACCGTGCGGGTCGCGCGGTGCGGGGTGCAAAGGAAAACCGAGCAGCCATATGAAACCGGGATGCTCAAGCAAGAAGGTGCGCAGTTGCGACATGGAATGTAGACCCTCATTGAGACGCACTAATTCGGCGGCCGCGCGCGTGGCGTAAGGAATCGCAACTTGTCCGTAGTCGCGTGTGAGGTTGCGTTCGGGGAATGCGTCCCACGCGAGTGGTCCCAGCAGCGCGCGACAACGCATCACGGTGGGACAAGTCGTGACGCACGCGGGCAAACGCGCGGGCTCGTCCCAAAAGGTGTGCAAAGTGCGCGTTTTTGTGCTTGTTTTCGGCGGAAATTCGGCATCGGTCCACAAAGCGAGTTGGATTAGCATAGAGGGGTCGGTCATGGGTTTGCTCCTTGTGCAGAAAATTGGAACTGTCCAAATTCCATTTTATGCGAAGGAGAATCTATGACCGACAGCGGAATCAGTCATTGACTGATTCCGTTTTCGCAACTCGATGCGCGCTCACAGCAACACGTTCGACCGCCAAAACGGAATCAGTCAATGACTGGTCTAACCCTCATTTCTCCGATTCAAGTCGATTCACATCGATTCTTCAAGTCGATTCACATCAAAATTCACCGCTACAAGGGAAACAGCCCGTAAAATAAATATGATTCGTCGAAAACATCTGCGACCATATATATGTACCTTTATGTAGAGAACCGCCAGACCCCCCCCTCTATTCGACGTAGTATTCCAGTCAACCTCATTTGGCTTGATTGCTTTGGTTTGAATCTTCAGTCCTGTTGTTCCCAGAGTTCAATCCATGCTCGTCTCCTTTGTTGACCTGCTGCCGGTCAACTTGCTCTACAGCAACTCTACCATTTGCTCATCCTCCCTAATTTTGATTCGATGATTTATTCTTCATCCTCATGCATCGTTTCTCCCTCACTTCGTTCGATTCGGAATATCTGGCTATTAATGTCCTTATCTTTCTCTCTGTGATTCCTCTTTGCCAATCTGTCTCACTACCGGTTGGGCAATACTCTTCCACGCGAACGAATAATTCCTAATATCGTTCTCCTCTTATCTTATCTCTTCTAGCAGTCTGTCGGAGAGGAAATGGCAAAGCCCTTGTTTTCAGCGATTTCGAGATTTGGGAAGGTGCGATTTCTAACTGAAATTCGGGCTCTCCGACAAACTGCTAGCAGATTCTGCGTGTTGGATATCTTCAGGTCACGCTCAACAATGCAGAGGATTGGTGGAGCCAGTCGAGGAGGAAACACCTTATCGCATCGAATTCACTCTGGGCGAATCGAGCCTCCCAGTCTTCGGCGAGAAAGTTGTTATCTCACCATCTCCAATCGCCCATAAACCGTCCGATCGAATTTTTCAAAACTCACATCAAAAGTTATTGACACTGCTATTGGTCTTTGGTATCCTACGCACACTTAAAATAAATTTAGTTTCCTCTACATGCTATAAAGAGGCGCGTCGCACTCTTCCGACGACGATGGATTGCGCGGCGGTGTCGTTTCCCAAGGCGTAGTCGTTCAAAATAAGCGGAAGAAAAACAACCTCACAGCAAGTCCTCAGCGCACGCGAGAGCAAGTTCTTTCGGGTGTGGTTGGCGTTTCTCGAAAAGAACGCAAGTTCTATCCGCCATTCCCTTGTAATTTTTATTGAAACCAATATCGTCTGCCCAAAATTTATGGCACCGCGGTGCCATAAACGAGCACACGCTAGCCGATATCGCGCCTGCATCCATAGCATGAGAAAAGATCGCATCTAAACCAGCGCGGCTTCGATGCGTTTGTTCTTGCGGTAAAGTAAGCTGCAGCGTGACGCAATACGTTGGGCAATAGTATCAAAGTGTGAGGTGTACATGTCCGCTGGCAAGATGCATGTCGACGAGGTAGACACTGACGTATCGCTGGTGGTCCGATTACTCTCAGGGCAGGCTATGGTCGTGCGGCTACCACGCATCCATTGGGCGGTCGAGCAGGTGGAGAAAGAACAACAGTGGCTGCCGAGACTTGCCCCGTTCTTGCCGCTTGCTATCCCTGTTCCGCTCGCGAAAGGCGAACCCGGCGAGGGCTACCCTTGGCATTGGTCGGTCTATCGGTGGCTCGAAGGTGAGAACGCGACCATCGAGCGCATCGCCAATCCGCGCCAAGCGGCGACTGATCTGGCGCAATTCGTAGCCGCCCTGCAGCAGATCGACGCTACAGGCGGGCCGCCTCCCGGACCGCACAACTCCTCTCGCGGCGAGCCGCTGGCAAGGCGAGACACGCGCACACGCGCCGCCATCGCAACCCTGCATAGCACGGTCGATACCGATGCAGTGACCGCCGTGTGGGAATCTGCCATCGAGGCACCCGCTTGGCACGGAGCGCCCGTCTGGATTCATGGAGACTTGCAATCAGAAAATTTGTTGGCGGTAGACGGACGGCTCAGCGCGGTCATTGATTTCGGATGTCTGGGCGTGGGCGACCCGGCTTGCGATGTGATGGCGGCATGGATGTTCCTTTCTGCCGAAACGCGGGATGTCTTTCGCGCCGCGCTACAGGTTGATGACGCGACTTGGACGCGAGGTCGCGGCTGGGCGTTGTCCGTCGGGCTGATTGCGCTCCCTTACTATCAGAGCACCAACCCTGTCCTTGCCGGAATCGCCAAACGCGCAATTCATGAAGCCCTTGCTGACTATCGTGCAGGCGGTTGAATGGGCTTGGGATGCGGAGTTTCACCGGTTGATTTGGCGATAGCCAGATCGCGTTGGCGCAGGAGATTCACGCCAATGCAGCATCGATGCGGTTAGTACGGAAAAAGGATACGTCCATCGGGATGTATCCTTTTTCCGTTTTCGGGGAATTTCACTCTTTGCCAGCGTCCCCATCAAATTTCGCAACACTCAAATAGAGTTGACACACACGCACTCTCGATAGACGACGTGCAAAAAGGTGCCGCTGCACCAGATGGCGCGAGCACACATAAAGGAAATTCATGAGAAAAGGACGCATCACAAATTCGATGCGTCCTTTTCTCATTTCAGGAGGAAATGATTGGCGCTTCGCCGACCGCAATGCAACGCGAGCAAAAACCAAGTTCGCAGCCACGGGTCGGACACCGCCAAAGGAGGAAATCCACAACCACAAGAACAACAAAAAGCAGAGTTGACGGCTCTGCTTTTTGAACACGCCGGACGCGCAAGCAAGCGAGCCCGGCAACGTTTTGAAACTGACCACATTCTAACATGTGGTGTTGAGCGCGTCAAAGAAACTCCTGGCTCTGGAACGCGCACCGATGACTAAAAACGCGCATGTGGCAACAATGCCACACGCGCGTTTTTTTGCATTTCCAAAATCTGCGCGGCGATAACCGGCATTCCGGTTGGCAATGCGCAGTCCAAAGAGGAACCGAAAATGTTTATGCAAACCAATCCGACCCAAGACACCGTAACTTCCTATCCCCTGTTGATTCCAGCCCACGATGCCGATGGCCGTCTGGACCGTTATCTCGCTGTCCTGATGAGCGCGATGGCGAATGAGAATGCGGATTTGTTCGAACAGCCGGAAGCGGTGGAATTGACGTTCGAGTCGCTCGAACAAAATGTGCTGCAAGAATATCAGCAAAAAGATTTGCGAGGCGCGTACGAGCGCGTGATCGACGCCGAAGTCACGCTGGGGAAAGCGTTGAGCGCGGCAGAAGTGGCGGCGCGAGAAGAGTTGGAAACCGCGCGTGCGGAACTACAAACGATTGAAGCCAAACTCGCACACATCCATGCCGATGCGCAGGGCATCGATGCCGAGTTTGCGCCGCGCTATGCGGACCTCCAACGGCAAGAACAAAGCGTCACGTCCAAAGCTGCCGAACTGGCGCACAAAGGGGAAACTCTTTCTCCAGAGAGTCGCGCGCAGTTCGAGCGCGATATCGAATTGGCGCTGAACATTCAACTTGGAAAAATCAGGAACGCTCGCGCGCAGCTCGACGCCGAACACGCCGCGCGGTGCAAGCCCTACAAAGGGCAGATCGAAGCGTTGCAGCCCGCCCGAGAGGATTGCGCGCGGCGGCTAGACCAGATCAAGACGGGCGCTGCCGAATGGGCTGGGCGAGCGCGAGACCTGCGTGCCGGCAGTGCCCCGGAATGTCTCGCGCTGCGCGACGCGCTGCGCGAATTGCTTGTGTGCCGGGATCGGTTTCCTCATGTCGTCGCGCAGGTCGAACAGCAGTTGGGCAAGGATGCGCAGATGGACGCGATCTCGAAACGACACGCGCACGCCATCAAGCGACTGCGTTTAGAGATGGATACGCCCGCGAATCTCGCCGCGGCGCGCGAAGCCATCGCGCGCAAGGACTTGACGCGGCAGAGAAATTCTTGAAAGCAGCGGCGGACGGCGGCGCGGCGAAGGAACTCATTGAGCCGCTGCAGCGTCAAATCAAATCGGCGCGTCGGCAAAAGGATATCGAAACGGCGCTGGCAAAGGTTGAGACCACTGCGGCGCAGCCGGGCGGTTGGAATCGGGTGAGCGAGCTGCAGCGGCAGTACGCCGAAGAATGGAGTCGAATTCCCGCGCTGCGTCGGCGAACGGAAGAATTGACCGCTGCGGCGAAAGAGGGTGTGCGCGAGCGCGGGCAGAAACTGGAACGCGCGGTGGCGACCATGCTGCGCCGCGAAGGTACGGAATTCGCGGCCAAGATCAAAGCCGATTTGGGGAAACTCACCCTCGCGCGCCGCGATAAAAAAGGCGCGTGGTTCTTGGTCGCGACCGGTGTGATCGGCGAAAACGCTCAGGTCAAGATGGAATTCTGGGAGCAGCCGAAGTACGCAAAAGACCAGGACCGTTGGAACCAGGTGTGGCGGGGGCAAGAACGCGCGCGAGAGAGCTGGGCGATGTTGGCGGCAGAGATCGAAGCCGAGGAATCGGAATGGCGCAAAGCGGCGGAAGAAGCGCAAGCCGAATTGGAACGCGAACGCGCTCGGATCGCAGAGCAAAAGGAACAAGAGGAAGCTCGCAAACGCGCGCAGAAGCGAGCGCGCCGCGAAGGTAAATTTGAAGCCAAGCGCCAGCGCCGCAATCCGCGTGCTGTCGAAGTCGTTGAAGATGAGGAGTCGGAAACCGAGAGTGCTGAAGAAGAAGCGGCTGAGAAGGAAGCGAGTGCAAGTGATCTCTCCAATGTGTGGTGGCGCATCTACGTCGGCAAGTCCACCGAAGCGGAACGGATTCTGAATCGTCTCGAAGGGCAAGCACAGAATCTGATTGTCGAACGGCTTGGAGCGAACCTGGTCGAGTCCAGACCGGATATCTATTCGGTGCAGGTGTTCGAGAATCTGGAGGAAACCAAAGCGCGGTTCGAAGCAGAAGGCGTGGAGGTGATCGACGTCGAGGAGTACGCTGCGTAAAGTTTCGTCTACCGCAAGAGGGAGCCCGAATACGGTGCTCCCTCATGGTGCTCTCTCTTTGCACATTGCAAACATCGGCGAGTAGATAAACAATGTTGCGACGAATCCGGAAAAGGGTGCGATGTAGGCTCGTGATACAATGACGGCGCAGAAAGGGAAACGTCATGCGCAAAGATAATCACAACCGCCATCGTGAAAGGGCAGTTTGCGGCGACTGCGGTGTACGCGAAGGCGAATTCCATGTCTTGGGATGTGACATGGAAGATTGTCCGTTTTGTGGGCAGCAACTGATCAGCTGCGATTGCTGCTACGACTTGCTCGGCCTATTCGACATCAAAAAGTATGATGCTTCGACGGCGCATCTTCCGCCAGAAATATACAAGGATGGTTTGACGGACGAGCAGGCGGAAAAATGGGAAGCCATGTTGAACGCGAAAGGTCGTATCCCTTTTATTCTCTATCCCGTGATTTGCTCCAAGTGCGGCGCGTTGTGGCCTGCCTTCTTCATGGTCTCCGATGAAGAATGGGCATACTATATCCAGCCGGACAAGCGGCAGACGGTCGTTTGCGCCGAATGCTACAACTACATCAAACGATTGATTGATGAAACAAAAGGGTCGTTCACGACAGCCCAACGGCATGCGGCGGACGGGCGGGCGGTCCGCTTCGCTCCATGACCGCCGCTGAAGAAGGATCGTGATAAAATAGATCCGTTGACCTCGATTGAAAGGAACACACGCATGGTTAAGCTTCATCCTCGGTACACTACCGATGTTGGCGGCAAACAAGTGGTTGTCTTGCCCCGTGACGAATATGAGCGATTGCTTGAAGAACTCGAAATCCGCGATGACATTCGGGCGGCGCAAGAGGCCGAAGCCGAAGGCGGAACTCCAATTCCGCTGGAACAGTTGCTAGCCGAGATGGACCGAAGCCAGCCTAAACGTC
Organism: Chloroflexota bacterium; assembly: GCA_016209205.1. Classification (GTDB taxonomy): domain Bacteria; phylum Chloroflexota; class Anaerolineae; order UBA4142; family SHND01; genus SHND01. The sequence goes on along the minus strand of JACQWQ010000065.1, from coordinate 9,400 downwards.
GTTAAAACGATGGACTATCAGGTCCTTATTCTGCCGCCTGCCCGGAAAGATTTCGAGAAATTGCCCAAGCATGATCAAGCGCGCGTGCGAGAAGCACTTGCAGCATTTCCCCAAAGCCCGCGTCCGCCGGGCTGTCTGAAACTCAAGAACAGTCCCTATTGGCGTGTCCGGGTGGGTGACTGGCGGATTATTTACAGAATCGATGATGCGGCGCGCACGGTTACGGTCGCGCGAATTCGTCATCGGCGCGAGGCATATCGCTAATAAATCGATTCGCCCACCAAACATCATAACACTTGTTATCACAAAAGCGAGAGCACCATTCTGTCTTGGTGCTCTCGCTTTTGTGTTTGAGGAGATCTTGCCATGCGCTTTGGTTTACGGCTTCCGCTGTTCCGTTCCCTCTCCTTGTTTGTGACGCTCGACAACGCGCGCGTATGGGCAGCGTCAATCTATCTCTTGGCGCCGTTTGCCAGCGTCCTCGCGCTCTATGCCGCGCGCCACACGTCGGGCTACCCGTCTCTCGAACGACATGCCGTGCAGAGCATGTTTTTGTTCCTCTTTGAAATGATGACCTTCTGCAGCGTGTGCATTGGGGTTGAGCTCATCGCGCGCGCCAATGTATGGCTCGGCTGTCTCGCCTTGAGTTTCTTTTTCGTGCCGCTGCTGACGCGCGCGGGCTGTGCCGTCGCCGCGTTCATTCATCCTGACGGGGTCAAGTTTCCATTGATCGGCTCGCTCGACGCGACCGTCCCCAACGCGTCCGCGCCTCCGCACCCGCGCGTGCGTCCCACACCGAACCATCCACCGACACAAACCGCAGCCCCGGATGTTCTACCGCGTTCAATGACGACGCCTCCACAAAATACCAAGCCGCCTGTACACAAACCGCCACCATCCTCTGTCGTCCGACCGCCAACCGCGCGCCAGGACCGCGTACGTCAAGCGGATGATCCGTCGAACGCGGGTTGAAAAATGTTATGCGAACGCAGTTCGCGACGAATCTTGCTCGCCTCACTCGCCTCACACAACGCGGAGCGTTCGGCGGTGCTTTTGTACGCGGTACAATTTCTGGCCATGCGTACAAAAAGGAACAGACACATCTTCTTCTCCTCTCACCGTCCGCGATAGAACGCAAGCCGCTACCAAGATCATTCCCGCGCGTTTTGCAGTGAAACATGAAACATCGTCGCGTTGCCTTTGCTTCCCGCGCACAAATGTAACCGACAAACCGCATAACCCCTTGCGCTGAATCTTTCAATTCAATTCCAAGACCGTGATGAACGCACTCGCCGATTTCCCAGTGAGTGCGTTCGTTGCGTTGAAGAAAGGCGCGGAAATGGGATACGTCTACTTGATTCACTTTCGACCGCGCTACAAACAGGCAGGTCATTATCTCGGCTATGCCGATGACGTCCGGGCGCGGTTTGCGGAGCACCTGCGCGGCAAGGGCGCGCGGCTGACCCAAGTCGCCGTCGAGAATGGGATCGCGCTCGAACTCGCGCGCGTGTGGAAGGGTGATCGGAAACTCGAACGTCGGCTCAAGAATCACAAGCACTCACCGCTGCTTTGTCCGCGCTGCAATCCGCAGGCGCACCGGCGCGCGGCAGCAGAAATGGGATTGGTGGCGGCTGAATTGAAAATAGACAACCTGCTCCAGCGGCTTGGGGCAAAGGATGTGGAAGCCAATGCGGTTGCGAGCATGGAGCGAGACGAGATGCTTACTCCGATTCTATGAATCGCAGGAAACGTGGCGCGCGGCGCCGCGCAAAATGAATTTGCAAAGGAGGTGAGGAACGGGCGACGGAACGAGTACTCTCCGGCGTCGAACGGTATGGAAAAGGGAAACATCGATTTGGCTGCGTTGGGTTCGGCGCCATTCGATTGGAGCGATCTGTCCCCCAGCCAAATCGCTCCCGTTCGGCATGTCGCCGGACCGCTGCTGATCAATGCGGGCGCGGGCACCGGCAAAACGCGCACGATCATTTACCGTATTGCCTACATCATCGCTCAAGGCAGCGTCTCGGCGCACTCGATCCTTGCCGTGACGTTCACGCGCAAGGCGGCGCGCGAGATCGTCCAACGGCTTGAAAAACTTCTCGGGGCAGACCTCGCGCAGCAGATCACGGCGGTCACCTATCACGCGCTCGGACTCAAGATGCTGCAGGCATACGGAGACCGGCTGGGCTATCACCCCAAGAAATTGATCGTCTACGACCAAGCGGAAGCGCGCAAGGTACTGGTCGAGGCAATGCAAGAGGTCGGCGCAAATCAAAGCATCTGGGATCCCCAACGCGCCGCCGAAGCGCTCAAGACGTGGAAGGATAACCGCGTGACGCCCGCGGATTTCGAGAGCGACGAGTTCCGCGAGGACCTGTGGAATCGCACGATGCGCCGCATCTACGAACGCTATCTCGAAAAAATGCGCGCGGCAAACGCGCTCGATCAGGACGATTTGATCTATCAGGCATGCTTGCTCCTGGAAATCGACGAAGTGCGCTCGCTGTGGCAGGAACTGTTCCGCTACATTACGGTGGACGAGTTCCAGGACGCCAGCATTGCCCAATACGGTCTCGTGCAGATGCTCGCGTGGAATCACCGCAATGTCTGCTGTGTCGGCTCGCAGGCGCAAGCGATTTATTCGTGGCGCGGCGCGCAGACGGAAACCGTGCTGTGCTATCTGCGCGAAGATTTTCCCGAAATCCAAGAATATGCACTGCTGGAGAACTATCGCTCGACCGAAGCGATCGTACGCACCGGCGAAGCGCTCGTCGCAGAATGGAATTACGGTCCGCTGCTCAACGTGCATCGTGGTGCGGGCGAACCGGTCCAGGTAGCCGAATTCCAGACGGAATGGGAGGAAGCGGATTTCCTCGCACGCGAGGCGGCGATCCTCTATCGCACCTGGGCGCAAGCCCATGTCATCGAGCAAGCGTTCTTGCACGCCGGCATTCCGTATGGGATCGTCGGCGACCGCTTTTTCATGGACCGCGCGGAAATCCGCGACCTGCTGGCTTATCTCCACATTGCGTACTACACCAATGCTGCACCCGATGTGCTTCAGCAGGAAGTGAGCTCGGTGCTGCGTATTCTCAATCGTCCTGAAAGGGGATTGGGGCGCAGCGTCTTGCGCAAAATCCAAAAAGGAAATCCCGGTCTCACCGCCGAGATGCTCTTTGAGGCGAGCGCGCGTGACGATTTGAGCGATGAAGTGAAAGAAAGAATCAACGCGTTTCTTAATGTGCTCATGGACATTCAGGAATGCGAGGGCACGGTCACGGAACGATTCGACTGCATCCTTGCCCGCACCGGCTATCGCGAGTGGTTGGGCGATTCCATCGAAGGGCGGCGCAAGCGGATGAGCCTCGAAATGCTGCGCAGCATGCTCGCCCCGTACGAAAGTGCCGAGGACCCATTAGCGGAGTTTTACCGCGATGTTGAACTGGGTGGTGGCGCGGACATAAGTTTTGGCGAAGACGAGCGGTTTGTCACCCTTTCGACCATTCACGCCGCGAAAGGGTTGGAATGGCCGATCGTGTTCCTGGTTGGCGTAGAGGAGCATGTGTTTCCCAACGCGCGGGCGACCAAAACTCAGCGCGGGTTGGAAGAGGAGTATCGCTTGGCGCACGTTGCCGCGACCCGCGCCCGCCACAAGCTCTACATCACCTACGCGCGTTCGCGCACGGGCGAGGATGGAAAGGTAGCTGAGCATGGTCCCAGCCCGTTCCTGGGCAAAATCCCTAGGCAATGGTGGACGCTCGTGAACGCGCACAGCGCGATTCGGTCCCCACCGTAATTCCGCGCAGTCACATCAATTTTAGGACGCGAGAGTGAAAACGCAAGGGGCGATACAACCCTGAAACGGTTGTATCGCCCCTTGCGTTTTGAGGAGGATACAATCTTGATGATCACCGACAAGATGGATTGGATTGATTTGGATACGACGCCGGTTGAGGAACAGGGCGCGCAGGTCGGAGAGCCAGATGCGCTGCGAAAAATGAAGGACGAAGCGCGTCGCATGCAGGCACTGCTGCGCCAAAAGCTGGGTGAACCGCCCATGGGTGTGTCGTTTGGAGTGTATCGCAACGAGCATGATTTCGGACCCTATTATTCGCTCCGCGTTTATTACGACACCACCTCCTCCGATGCAGTGGCGTACGCGCTCGCCTGCGAAGGAGAATTTCCTGAAACGTGGAACGATACGACTCCGGTGGATTGGCGACGCTATCGCTCTTTGATGAAGGGAGGCGAAGGACAAGACGTTGTCGCCATGGATGGCGCGAACGCTAATGCGCAAGGGAGCGCGGCGGACAACAGATAATCAAGGAAAGCACAAGCAAATTGGAGCGAGAAGGGGAATGCAGATTGTTCTGCGTTCCCCTTCTTTTTTGAGGAGGTCCTTCCATGAACTTGCTTCGATACGCAACCTATGGTTGGTTGCTGGCTGTCTTGGCATTCTGTGCGGGCGCATCGAAACATCGTCGTAGCTGCCGCTGCGGGCAGTGCCAGACAGAATATGCAGACCGCCGCACCTCAGGAAGACAACTCTGTGAATTGGTCGGCGCCTACTACGCGGACATGGACGATGCACGATTCATCGCGTATGCGGCACAGTACGATCGAGACGCGCTGCCCGAACCGCAGCGCCAGGCGCTCGAAGCATTAGCGCAGCGGAACCCGCGTTTATTGAACGACTTGCTGCAAGACCTGCAAGCGTGAACGACGAATGAACACGTCGAATTTAAGCAGAGAGGAATCCATGCATACCTTGCGCGAATTACCTCCCGACCTGAATCCGTTGGTCCGGATAAACCAACTTGGCGCGCAAGCACTTTCGAACCACGAACTGGTTGCCATCCTGTTGGGTGAAGCGCCAAACGGCGATAACCCCGTTGTGATCGCGGAACGATTGATCGCACAGTATGGAGGGATGGCACAACTGGCGCGATTGCCGATGATCGAACCGATGAATCAGAAGGGCATCGGCATCGGACGAGCCCGCCGCCTTGCTGCCGCCTTTGAACTCGCCAAGCGCATTGGCGTGCCCGACTCGGAACGCTTCCAGATCAGATCGCCTGCCGACCTCTACTCGCTGATGAGCGATATGCAATATCTCGAGCAAGAACAGCTGCGGGTGGCGCTGCTGAACACCAAGAACCGCGTGATCAAGGTCGTGACGGTGTATCAAGGCAGTGTCCACACCAATGTCATTCGCGTTGCCGAGCTATTTCGTGATGCCGTTCGCTGGAATGCGACTGCGATCGCACTCGCGCATAATCATCCGAGCGGTGCCGACGCGTCTCCGTCGCCAGAAGATGTATCCATCACGCGCGAGGTTGTCAAGGCAGGTGCGCTCATGGACATTGACGTGATTGAGCACCTGGTTTTGGGACACGGTTGCTTTGTCTCAATGCGAGAACGCGGATTGGGTTTTTAATAGCGTCAGGTCCAGCGTAACTTGAGAAAACGGGGTTTCCAGTTGGACGTGACAGCGAGTGTCACGTCCAACTGGTGGTGAGGATTAGCCCAGTCGTACTCTCCTCTTGAACCCGCTTCCAAGCTGATCGGCGGCGTCACAGATAGCGCCCGTTGGAGCGAAGAATCGACTGAAGAACTCGTGGGATCCTAAACTCCCTTTTGGCGCGATAATGTGGTATCCCCCGTCCGAGTTCGACTGCAGGTAGTCAGTCCATTTTGCATCTTGATGGTTGAAACCAATAAGGAGGCTTGCTCATGACTCGCGCTCACCGCACGTTGAATTGGAAAACGCTCTCCCGCTTCGTCCTGGCTGGCGTGATGTTCTGGTTCCTCGCCTTCCTCGCCACCTCGTCAATTATCTCTGCCCCGCCAACCGACGAACCCGCGCAATCCGCGCCCAATTCCACGATCAACAAGAAACTCAAGCTGAATGACCGCCTGACCGTCAAAGGACAGGGCTGCAAACTGCAAATCAAATCGCAGGCAAACAAAAAGATGGTCATTCGCTGCAAGCCGACAAAGGAGCCGCCCGAAGCGGACAAGTCACCTGACAGCAAATCAACCATCAAACTCAAACCGAATGACCTGCTCAAGATAAAGGGCGTCAAGTGTTACCTGCAAGCTGCCTCCCCTTCAAAGCAACGCATGGTCATTGATTGTCTGTCCACGTTACCGCCGATCATCCCGCCAACAACGAACGTTCTCACAGATGACACCACGCAGTATTTATCGTCCGTCTCAACTGACGGCGCGACGTTCACCTTTTCGCAGACGACCGACCAATTGAACGCGCTGGCGGCAGGAGAAGTAATGGTGGGCGATCCGTCGGACGCCGCGCCCTATGGGTTCTTGCGAAAGGTGGAATCGGTTTCCAATAACGGCGGGCAAGTTGTCGTGCAGACAGAGGCGACGACGATTGAAGAAGCAGTGAAGCAGGGCGAGGTCTCTATCAGCCAAGTCTTGCAGCCGACGAACCCCGAACGCGCGATTCTTGCCAAAGGTGTACGGTTGATCGAACGTCCCGATGCCCCGGATAGTTTTTACATACAACTAGATGATGTGGTGCTATATGATGATGATGGAAATGAAAATACGACGAACGATCAGATCAGAGGCAACGGCAGCATAAGTGTAGAACCAAGTTTTGATTTCAAGCTCAAAGTGCAGGATTCCCAGCTCAAAGAGCTTTACTTCACCACGACTTCCAACGTGACTACACGGTTCAAGATTGGGTCGCAATTCTTCGGGACGGTGAAAGCTGAAAAAGTACTCGCAAGCTTTCCGCAAGGTCCTCTTCTCGTTACAATCGGACCGTTTCCAGTGTGGCTCTATCCTGTTATCACCATCAACGCAGGCGTTGACGGCACCATTCATGCAGGTGTCTCGACAAATGTTACGCAGACGTTGACCGAGACAGCAGGAGCAAGTTTTGCTAATGGCACATGGAGTCCGATTCAGCAGTTCTGCTGCTCTGCTGCTCTGCTCTGAAAAAAGGACACGAGTAATTAAAGGCATAAAGCTCAAAGACCCAGTCAACAATCCCGCTATCACCATATCCCAAAACCGGGTCCGACTGATTCTCAGGCTCGCAGCACCACTGAATGACCGACCTCTGGCTGGTGATTAGCGTAAGTATAGCACGACGCGAAATGTTTTTCATCGTTGGTGGTGAGCGGAGATCATGTTGACTGATTCGAAAATAACCCCTCACCCCCGCCCCCTCTCCCAAAGGACGAGGGGAGATTTTCATCGTTGGTGGTGAACGGAGTTCATGTGGACTCGAATGAATTCGAGCATGATCCGCCGATACTCTCTGGAGGGTTCGCGATCAAGGGCTACGTCGGCCCAAAACTCAAAATCCTATTTTACGGCTCGGTCGGTCCCGAGATTTCGGTCACTCCGTATCTCAAGCTTGAGGCGAACCCACTCGCAACGCCATGGTGGACACTCTACGGTGGATTGGAAGTGCCAGTCGGAATCTCAATTGAAATATTCAGCCATGTCTTTGGGGGATGGGTGTAAATCTCAAATAGTGAACCTATGCTGCCAATGGTAACTTAAAATAGGCCTCGGCCGCGCCGACCCAGACGGTTTGCTGGTAACTTCCCCGCAGCAGTGCCCAACCCCGCTCCCAACGTTCGCTCTGGATGAGACTGCGTAAGGTCAAGATGGCTTGGCCACCTTGGGTCTTCCACCGCATGCCGGATTGCTTCAAGCGCTGCTTCACGAGGGTCTTGCAGGCGGCCTCCACGACTCCGCTGGCGATGGGCAAGTTTTCGCGGAGATAGGCGGCATAGTTCATCCGATGACGCTGGTTACGGAAATAGGTCAACTCTTTGCGCAACTGTTCGCGTTGGTGACCTTTGGCTTTTCGGACACGGTAGCGCAGGGTCTCGATCACGCGTTCGACGCCGCCGTCCGTTTCTTTGAGGATGGTTTTGAGTCGCGCAAATTCGGCTTTGGCTGCAGGCGTCTGTTCGCCCCAGATCAGGGCGAGGGCGTGTTTGAGATGGTCGCAGGCATGATAGTAGTCCACAATCTCCCAACTTTCGATTTGAGCGGCGGGCACGCCCAGGTTCAGCTGGTCCAGAAAGCGCCAGTTGTCGCGCGCCCCATCCGCCAGTTTGACCAGCTTCAAGCGCGGCTGCACGGCGAGAATCGCTTGCACTTCCGCTTCCAACTCTTGACACAGCGTTATTTTTTTGCGTTCGGGCATGCGCCCATAGCGGACGGTCTGCAAACGCTCCCCCGCGGCATCGTGCAAGCTCACTGTGCCACAGCCGACTTCTTGGTACCCTTTCGGGCCGGTGGGCTGTTTGTCCAACACGGTCGGCTCGGCTTTTTCCGCCGTGGCGCTGCGGATGGGCGCCAAAACCCCATCCAACGAGACCACCAGTGTCGTGGCGGACGTGGGAACGCTCTCGAAGCTGCGCAGTTGCGTTTCCCAGTCCTGCCGGTGGGCTTCCCAACGCGCCGACAAGCCTTTGGGCAACCGCTCCAAACTGCTGGGCGAGGGACGCATACTGCCCAACTCGTTGAACAAGGCGGCGCCGGTCGCTGGCGGCATGTGTGCGACCACATAGGCGGCTTGCCGCGCGGCCGCTGGCGTAAAGAAACCTTCGATGATCCCGGCACGCAATTCCAGCGGGCAGACATGGCGTGTACCACGGCCTGCTGGGCGATACAGATGCCGCTTCACCGTCACTTCGCCCGCAATCGTCATGTACGTCTCTGTGTCTTCCATCGGCTGGCTGTACGCAACGCCGTTGATGGTAACCTGTTCGGCCGCGACATCGTAACACGCCAACTCTTCCGTCATCAACTCGCGTTCAAAGTATCATCTCAATAATCAGGGGTTGCCCCTTTCGGTTGCCAAGAGGCACCCAGTTGACGCTGTTCGGCCTGCTGGGTGATCACGTCTGCCAAACTGGGCATCTGCAATGTCCCCGACACGCGGTCATAGATGTACTGGTAGAAGCTCACGCCCAGGTTCTTGGCGGTGGCACCCAGCGTCATGAACGTGTCCCAGGCTTTCTTACCAGTTTCCGTCCGCGGGCCGTAACTCACATCCCGTTTGCGCACCCGTAGCCGAGCGCCCAACTCCGCCAGATTGTTGTGTAACGGGATTTCAGGATGCGCCAGCACCAGTAAGAGCTGCGCTTGCTTGGCTTTGGTCTTGGCAATCCGTTCATCCAGTGCGGTGTAACCCGTCACGGTTGAGAACAGTGCATCAAACTCTTGGCTCAATTGGGCGGCGCGTTCCTGGCTCGGTTGAGTTTGGTAGTACTGCGTTTCAGAAATAAACCGACGATGATCAAGCGGCGAGCGGGAGTCCTTTGTAAGTCCAGCGATACGGATGTGCCCAACACCGATCGTAAGTGCGAATGAAGGTCAGGATGTGATCGCGCAATTCTTCGTAACT
>JACQWQ010000064.1 GCA_016209205.1 Chloroflexota bacterium | reverse complement strand
AAAAAAAAGTGCCTCAACCGCCCAGTCCTCCGCTTCCAACACGCCAAGCGCCCACGCACGGAACGAGCGCTCGAATCGCCAGCGATTCGCCTTCGTTCCCCCGACCCGCGCCCAAATTCGACGAGTCACGCGTTATCGGCTTGCCCAATTACATCGCGGGGCTGGTAGACGCGGGCGGCGAAGCGCATCTGCTCGCAGCGGGCAAACCCGGCTGGATCGTCGTCCGCGCGCCAGTAGGGAACGAACGCCGTTTCGTTCCTGATTCCAACGAACGCCGTTTCGTTCCTGATTCCAACGAACGCCGTTTCGTTCCCCCCGACTCGAGCGGCAACTATACCCATCTTGCCGACAAAGGACTCGGCGTCATCGTCATTCTCACCAACGGCAGCGCGCCCAACGGCGCGATTCCCAATTCCGTCGAATACGAATTGTTTGCCGGACAGTGCGCGGCGTTCGTGAAAAAATCTCACGGCGCACGCATCTGGGTCATTGGCAACGAGCCGAATGCCGCGCGTGAGCGTCCGAGTTACGACGGCGCGAGCAATTCCGGGGAATTGATTACGCCGGAAATGTACGCGCGCTGTTTCAATCTCGTGCGCAAAGCGATTCGCGTGCTGCCGGGGCACGAACACGATTTTGTCGTCCCCGCTGCCGTCGCGCCGTTCAACACGCAAACGACGTACCCCGGCAATCCCTCCGGCGATTGGGTGCGCTATTTTGCCGACATGCTGTTTCAAATCACCGCGCAAGGGGGGGGGGCGGACGCGCTCGCGCTGCACACGCACACGCACGGTTACGACGCGAATTTTGTGACGAGCGACGCCAAAGGCACGAATCAATTCCAAAATCGCCACTGGCATTTTCGCGCGTACCGCGATTTTCTTGCCGCCGTTTTGCCCGCGCTCCGCAGTCTGCCTGTGTTCATTACCGCCGCGTCGCCGCTCGACCCCGGTTGGACGAACGCGAATCGCGGCTGGATGAACGCCGCGCTGCACGAAATCAACGGCTGGAATGGCAACGCGACGAACCAACCCATCCAGGCCGTGTGTTTTGCGCGCTGGCAAAGCATTCCCGGCGACCCGCCCGGTTGGGGTCTTGCCGACAAACCGCTCGCGGTCAACGATTTACGCACCGCGCTGCAAAATGATTTTCGCTTGCGCTGGCCCGGTTTGCCGCCAACGCCCGATTACAAGGCGCAGTGGATCAATGTCGTCAATGCGCCGCAAAATCAATTGACGACGAATGAAGTGGTGAGCGGGCGCGTCGTCGTGAAAAATGTCGGCGCGAAAGCGTGGCTCGCCGGAGGCGCGAATCCGGTGCGGCTGAGTTATCGCTGGTACAACGCGCAGGGCGTCGAGATTCCTCTCGCCCCCACCGCCGAACATTTTGCTTTGGCGCAAAACATTTTGCCCGGACAGACCGCCGTCATCGAAAATGTAAAACTGTGCGCGCCGCAGTGGCAGGGCGAGTACGTCGTCAAATTCGATTTGATTCAGGAGGGCCGCGCCTGGTTCAGCGCGTTCAACTCGCCCACGCGCGATGTGCGCGTCACCATCCAGGCGCCGCCGTACGCGTTGGAATGGGAAAACGTGTTGAACGTGACCGAGAAAGGGATGGCGCTCAATTCCAACGTCATCGGCGCGGTAACGGTGAAAAATCTCGGCTCGCGCACGTGGAGCAAAGCGGGTCCGGCGAATGTACGGCTCGGTTATCGTTGGTACAACGCGCAAGGCATCCAGATACACGTCACGCCGTACGCGGGCAATTTTGAAATGGACGCGGACACGCCGCCGGGCGGCGCGGCGACGTTCAGCAACCTCGTTTTGCACGCGCCGTCCGCCGAAGGCATGTACACGCTGCGTTGGGATGTCGTGCAAGAAGGCGTGACGTGGTTCAGTCAACAAGGCGCGGAAACATTCGATCAAGTCGTCACCGTCTATACGCCGATTCCCGATTACGCGGTCAAGTGGGTGAATTTGTTTTTGGACGTGCGCGGCTCGCTCGAACCGAATGAGACCGTGACGGGAACTGTGACCGTGCAAAACATCGGCGCGAAAACTTGGCGCGCGGCGGGCGAAGCGCCGGTGCGGCTCGGTTATCACTGGTACGACGCGGACGGCAACGCGGTGGAACTCGCCGCGTATCCCGGAAATTTTTCACTGCGCAAAGATGTGCCGCCGCAAGCATTGGCGACGTTTGAAAATGTCGTCGTGCGCGCGCCGGTGCCGCAAGCGAAATACAAACTTGCGTTCGATTTGGTGCACGAAGGCGTGACGTGGTTTTCCGCCGCGGGCGCGAAACCCTTCGACGCGCAGGTCGCCGTGAAAACGGATGCGCCGCCGTACGTGGCGCAGTGGCAAGAAATTTTCGGGATTCCCAACAACCAAATCACAGCGGGTGAAACGGTCAGCGGCAATGTCGTCGTGCGCAATATCGGCGCGAACCTTTGGCAAATGCAAGGCGCCGACGCGGTCGCGCTCGGTTATCGCTGGTTCAACGCGTTGGGCGTCGAGGTGGACGCGCCGACGTATCCCGGTCCGTGCATCCTGCCCAACGCGATTGCGCCGCGCGAGAGTGTTACCTTCGAGAATGTAGAAATTCACACGCCTGCGACGCCCGGCGAATACACACTGCGTTTTGATTTGCAGCGCGGCAGCGCGTGGTTCGCGGATGGCGCGAGCGCGGCTGCCGAAACGCAGGTGCGCATCAAAGCCCCCCCCCTCGAATGGGGCGCGGAATTTCTCACGCACAACACCCCCGCGCATCTCACCATCGGACAAATTGTGGACGTGGCGCTGCACATTGCCAACAATGGAAAACGGACGTGGCAAACCGACGGCGAACACCCGGTGCACATTGCGTATCAATGGTTCATCAGCCGCGCGTCCGGCGACCCCAAAGGCGCGTCGGATGGTTTGGCATCCGCGCAATTTGACGTCCAAGAGTTTCGCACCGCGCTGCCGCACGATGTCAAACCGGGCGAGCAAGTAGATTTTGCCGCGTCGCTCGCCGCGCCCAACACGCCGGGCACGTATCAACTGCACTGGGATTTGATTGCCGAAGGCATTTCCTGGTTTGCCGACGGCGGCAACCCCGCGTTGGTGCTGCCGGTGAATGTCACGGTCGCGCCTACCGCGACGACGTTGTGGCGCGCGGAAGCGAGCCACAATGGCGCATCGGCGATTCTGGCGATTGACGGCGATCTCGGATCGTTTTGGACGAGTCAAGCGCAACAAACCCCAGGCATGTGGTTCCGCGTAGATTTGGGTGAGGCGCGTTTGATTGACGGCATCGCGTTTCGCTCGCCGGGGCACGCGTATCCGTTCGCGTACACGGTGCGCATTTCGTCCGATGGGCAAGCGTGGCGTACCGTTCACGCCGTCGCACAAGGCAACCTGCGCGATGTAGTGGCGACGTTCGCGCCGTCCCATGTTTTGTATGCGCAAATTGACTTGCTCGCGCCTTATGAAGCCGAATGGATGATCAGCGAAGTGCAAATTCACCCCTGCCCCGCGTGGCACGGCACGGCGAGCAACAACAACGATTACGCGCAGAACGCGATTGACAACAACCCCAACACCGCGTGGACAACCGTGGATGCCCAAGCGCCGAATATGTGGTTCCAACTCGATCTCGGACGCATCGAAAGCGTCAGCGGCTTGCGCCTGACGCCGCCCAAAGATGAAATGCCGTGCGGCTATCGCGTGAGTGTGTGGAATCAACAAGCGGGCGGCTGGCAAAAAATCGCGGAAAAGCAAGCCAACACCGAACCCATCAACATCAGCTTCGCGCCCGTCCAGACGCAATATCTCAACCTGCAACTGCTGAATCCCGGGGAAACACCCTTTGCCATCCGCGAAGCGCGCGTCACCAAAGCCATGACGGATTGGGTGGGTCCACTGCGCGTTCCAGCGAAAAATTGATTTGCCGAAAACTGATAACTGCCCACTGATCACTGGTCACTGATTACTGGTCACTGGTCACTGCTTTGGCGTAGGAATTTTGTCCTGTCGCGGCGATACGAACAGACGTACACAGGTTCTAGTGTGCGTCTGTTGCTTTTTTGTAAGCAAATTTCCAATAGTCAGATTACAGAGTCCTTACTATACGCATTCTGGGCATTGCGGATAGCCATGTCGTTGAAACAAGAGCGCATAATCATTGTATAATTTCGTAGAAACGTGCAAGCCAGTATGTTTCGGAAAATATCCTGCCTGAATTTTTTCTGTCTGTGGGCAGAAAAAATTCGAGGAGACTGCTCAACCAGAGGAGGTGAAACAGAATGAAGCGAGCATTGTTTATCGTTTTCCTGGTGGCGCTCTTGTTGATCGTGGTTGCGCCGCTGGCGACGACCGCAAAAGCGGACGGGCCCTGGGGCTATGGCTCGGGCTATGGCTATGGTTCGGGCTACGGCTACGGATATGGCTACGGCTATGTGTTTCCGGGCTCGGGCTATAACAAGGTGTGTATGTACAGTTACTGGAACTGTTCCTATCGCTTTGTCCCGCCCTACCCGATCTCGGGGTATTATAAATACCCGTACAATACGTACTATCGCCCCTATCCTCAGCCGTATTACAACCCCGGCTGGTGTCAACCCGGAATGCTTTGTGGGTACTAGGCCGCTGTCCGCGCTGGGACGAGAAAGCCACTTGCTCGAATGCAACCGCCGATCACCCTCGGCGGTTGTTTTTTTGCGCGGGTGTCCGAGACCCGAGTACCTATATTCTGAAATCTTTGCACAAAAAGCAAAGATTTTTCTAACGCGAATCCCTCAATCCTTCGGGACAGGTTCTACGCGAATCTGTGCGAATAAAAACAAAAAATAAAGATTCGCTTGGATTCGCGTGGATTCGCGTTTGCCTGTTTGGTTTCGGCTTGTCCGAGTTGGGATTTTAGTACGGACTTGCAAAAGAGACCTTGACGCTGAGCGCCCGGGTATGAGATTGGTCATGGACTGGGGCAGCGCCGCATGGAACCAAATCCGGCGCGCTGGCGTCTATACGCTGTGCGGAATGCTGTGGAACAAAACGCGGCGTGCAACCGTCCCTGTTACGCTGCAAGTGTCACGGCAAGTGACAACGAACCTTAAAAGTTTTGCGCATAGGATTATAGTACACTGCTTTTGTAATGTTTTTTGCTTGACAAGCTGTTGGATTCATGGTATATACTCTGCGTAACGTTCGCTTGCGTTCGCACAATTCAATAGCTCTTGTCAGCCTAATCTCTGAGCAGAGTCAGAGAGCGGAGGACCCAATCATGGGGTGAATTGCACTGAAGCAGGTGCAAAGGACATCTTTCAGTCCTAACCCGACAGCTAACTTCGTAGGCAGTGAAAGGGACAAGTCTGTAGCCACGACCACAGATTTGACCTGTGGTCTTTTTTGTCTGGATGACGTACGCGCGCAGTACAAGGCGCTGCCATGTCGTCGGGCTGTGACTTGACCCCAGGTTGCAGCTCGATTTTGTTTTTGGACGCGATTTTGTACACGCACTTCTTCTCCTCCTTTTCGAAAGGTTATCTCCTCGCATCGGCGTCTGTGCGGGGAGATAACCGCGTCAGTGGGACGTGCTGTTTGGCTCATCAATGGCGATGACCAGACAGCACGTTTTTTTTGACATTCATCCGATTCCGCATAGAATTGCAATTCGCCGACGCCGAGGTAGCTCAGTTGGTAGAGCATGCGGCTGAAAACCGCAGTGTCCGCAGTTCGATTCTGCGCCTCGGCACTTGGAAAAATCCGCCTCTATTCGAGGCGGATTTTCGTTGTACTGGTTTTGGGAGTGTCGAGTCGTTGCCTCGCCTCGTAACCTTTGCTATAATCGTGGCGTAGTAATTCTCGGCAATGCATCGAGTTCGTTATACGAGGAGGCATCATGGATGTAGGCAAATCGTTCACGTACATGTTCGAGGACAAGGATTGGATCGCCAAAATTGCGATTGGCGGTCTGATTCTCCTGGCGGGCGCTCTATTCTCTTGGCTCTTGCTGGTTCCACTGATCGCCGCCATTGGACTCGTATTCGGATACGCCTTGGTTACGCTGCGTAATGTTTACGACGGGAATCCGACGCCTTTACCCAAATGGGAGAACTTGGGCGACCTCTTTGTCAAAGGCATTACCGCGATGATCGGGCTTTTCATTTGGTCCATTCCGGCATTGATTCTCTTTTGCTGCGCGTACATTCCGTTCATCCTCGCGGGCGCCGGAAACGACGGCGGCGGTAATGCAGCATCCGGGCTTTTGGGGCTTGTCGGCGCGCTGTTCTTTTGTATCGCTTTTGTCGTGGCTATCGCCATCAGTTTGTTCACGTTCGCCCCGCTCACCAATTTCGCGCTGAACAATCAGCTCAGCACCTTTTGGGATTTTGGCGGCAACTGGAAATTTATTCAGGCGAACGTGGGCGATTACCTGATCGCCTGGCTGCTCGGCAACATCGTCGCCGGGATCATTGCTTCGGTGGTCTCTTCCATCAGCTGCGGTCTGCTATCCGTTTTTGCGATCGTGTGGTCATATCTTGTGATGGCGCACCTGTTTGCCCAAGTCGCGCGCAGCAACTTGACGCCAACCGATTCGTCCATGCTTCCGCCCACTCCGCCCACGGATGAACCGCCAAGCATGATGCAAGGTCCGATGGAACCGTCACCATCCGCATAATTTCCCTCCCTTCCCTTTTCTCATTTTTTCTAGAGCGGATTCCAGTCTGATTGGTGGGCAGACCTTTCGGGTTTTCGGAAACCCGAAAGGTCTTTTGCCCACATACGAATTAGGAATCCGCTCTAGCGTGAATGGGAATAAGGGAAACAAAGGAAATGTAGTACGAGAGGAGTTTTGTATGGGTGGTTTCAGCTCTGTTCTCGCCGCCTTTGGTCTGTCCGCCGCCAGCGGCTTGAATGCCTACATTCCGCTGTTGATGGTGGGCTTGACCGCGCGGTTTACCGACTGGATCAAACTGTCTCCCCCGTTCGATTTGCTCGCCAACGAATGGGTGCTGGGCGCGTTAGCCATTTTGCTCGGCATTGAATTTTTCGCCGACAAGATTCCGGTGGTAGACCACGTGAATGATGTGATTCAAACGTTCGTGCGTCCCGCCGCCGGTGCGGTGCTGTTTGCCTCCGAAGCGCACGTCATCACTTCGATTCATCCGGGCTTGGCAATGATTTTGGGGTTACTCGTCGCATTCGGCGTGCACGCGACCAAAGCCACCGCGCGGCCCCTGGTCACGGTGGCAACCGGCGGCATCGGCAATCCGGTCGTCAGTACCGTCGAGGACGTCGCTTCGGTGGGACTCTCCTTGACGGCGATTCTCGCACCGCTCCTGCTCTTGTTTGCCTTCGCCGCGCTGCTGTTGGCAAGTTACATGATTTGGTCGCGGAAACACAAAACCGCGCTCGCGTCATCCAGTCCCCCAGACAAATCCAGATTGGGCTGGCCCAGAACCTGAGTACGTCAAGCACGCCAAAACCAAGAGAGGCGGGGAGCTCCCCGCCTCTCTTTTTTTTTCACTCGGTTGGTTCAGTTTTCCGCAATGACAATGATCTTGTCGCCCGTCGAGAACTCGACCTTTTTCGATTTTTCCGGGTTGACGACAACGCCGTACGCTTTTGCCGCGTCGCGCGCATCCCGTTTCAAACGATAACCGATTGCGACCTCGCCGCGCCGCCGCGCCGCTTCGACCAGCGTGTAAAAATTGACGGACGCGCCGGGTTTTACGTAATCGCTTGCCGGCTTGAGATAAATCTCCGCCCCTTCGGGATCGAACAAATCGGCAAAGACCGCGTTCAGGTGTTTGTTCTCGGAAACTTGGGAGAGCATCAAACTAATCAGCTGATCGCTGACGATGAAATCATCCGCGCGCGTGACTTCGGCGAGTTCGCGGTTGCGCACGTCGAGCATCTCACTGACAATGGACAATTCCTTGCCTGTGCGTTCGCTCAGATCGCGCAAGTGCAGCAGAGTGATGAGTGTTTGCGCGTCCGCTTGTTGCTCATCCAACAGGTCCGAATAACTGAGCACGATGATGTGATTGTACGATGCCACGTCGAGCGCATCGAGCACCTTGCGGTCGGTCGTTTCGTTTTGCTGAAACGTAACTGTTTGATTTTTGGCGGCATCGAGTTCTTGGGGCAGATCCGGCACATTCGCCACGACCACTGTTTGCGAACCGGCGGCAACATAGTGGTCGAGTTCGCGCAAGATGGAGGGACCGCGATGATTCCACCCCAAAATCAGTGTGCGTTCAGGCGCGGGCGCGGCAGATTCCTTGGGCTGCATCGCGTCTTCGTCAATGTCCAGCTTTGTTTGTCCGCTCAGTTTGATCGTGTCGTCGTCCGCCGAAATCGCGATAATTTTGTCCCCGGCGCGAAGGGGCGTGTCCATCGGCGGATTGAGGCGCACCGTGCCGTCTGCCGCTTGCACACCCATCACGGCAGAATCTTGGTACGCCAACAACGCCGCGCCGAATGTTTTGCCCACGAGCGCGGGTTCCGGCTTGAAATAGATTTCGTCGCCCCCAAAGTTGAGCAGTTCGGTGTAGATGACCGAGAGGCCGGACTGGCGGCACGTTTGCACCGTGATGCGCGAAATCAAGTCGCCGACCAGCACGATCTGGGCTTCATCGCGCCCGACCATTTTCGCGACCTCCAGGTTTTTCGGATCGCGAATTTCGGCGACGATGTGGTACTTGGCCGGCTTGCGCTTTGGATGGTTCGTGATCGCGAGAATCGTTTTGATGACGTGTGTGTCCGGTTCGTCCACTTCCGGCGCAAGGACGATGATCGAGCGCGCGGCATAAGGATTTACAATTTCCAGATCGGTGGGGTCGAGCGGACTGCCGGTGCGACACACCACGCGCGTGCGCCCCGTATTCGGCGCACGCGCGTGCAGTTCGTCTTCCATCTCGATCTTGTCCTTGTCCGCGAGAATGACGATGCACGAGTTTTTCTGATTCGCGTTCGCCGCGACGAGTTCGGAAATGATTGTAAAAATCTGCGGCGTCCACCCCAGAATGAGCGTGTGATTCTGCTCGACGACGAACGAGCGCCCTTTGCGCAGCTCTTCGAGTTTGGCTTCGATGCCGCTGGTCAACACGCCGATCAAGGTGCTGATGATGAATACGCCGCCGAGCGTGACGACGAACATGCCCAGCAGATAACCGGGCGTGCCGGTATCGCCGCCCATGGTGCCGGCGTCCATGGTGCGCATCAAACTGCGCCACGCGATTTCAACAAAATCCGGGGCGCCCGCGTCCGGCTCGGGCGCGTTCGCCACACCGGAAATGGTGATGATGGCTGCCATCACGAGAATGAACACAACGGAAATCAGCGCGAGCCACGCGATCAGCGCAATCGCGCCTTTCGACATCGTGTTGTCAAACGCGTAACGCAAACGTTCGGTAAAGGTGGGTTGTTTCATACGGGTCTCCGTTGAAAATAAACTGCATCAGGCAGGCACAGAATTCAATTCCGGTTTCGCGCCGAGAATGATCCGCCGATGGCGCACGGTCTCTATCGCTTGGTTCCAAGAGAGCGTGAACGACCCGAGCGCATCGGCGGTAAGATTGTCTTGGTCAATGTCCTGGATGACCTGTTCGAACATTTGGAACAATCGCTTTTCTACGGCGTCCACCTGCTGCGGCTCGGTTGTGGAGCGTACCTGCTCCATCAAACTGACAATTTCCTGATTGTATTGGTCGGCGCGATTTTTTTGCAGCGCCACAATGCGCGCGCGCATCGCCAGAAATATGGACCCGCCGAGTGTGGCAAACGTGATGAGCAAACCAATATAGTCGGAATTCTCCTGTAGAAAATTGGGTTTGTCGCGTTCGAAATATGCTTGCGCGCCTTGGTGAATCGGAACACTCAACGTTGCCGCATCTACCGGTGATTGTAGGGCGGTCGCTTGCGGCGCTGCCGCCGCTAATTCTAACCGAAAATCAAAAAGCACGCGTGTAATTTCTTTGACAATGGCAGGGTCGAGGCCTTGGCCCCCTTGGTCTCGACGACTTGAATTTGGATTTGGGGATTCTCACGGCGGACGAGCGCGGCGAGTGCTGCGCCGATTGTATAGCTGATATTGCCTTTGGTGGCAGTGCCGATTCGGACGGGGGTGTGCGTCAAAGTTTTGGGCGAATCAATTCGCAGGTTGGGATTTCAGTGTGCGGTCGCGAATCTATTCGATTCGTTGCGAACTGTGTTCGCGAGCACACTTGGTGTAGTTGTTGGCGCGATTTTTCCGATGAAGGCGATGGAATACATCGCACATCGGCATCGCCCGGCGCGCCGACCCAAAATTGTGACGCACACCCTTCGGACGGTGTAAATGCGAGTCTGCTGATAATAGATATATCCCACCGCCGCGATGACTAGCAGAATAGTAATAACGACGATGACAAGTACGAGCCTGGATTTCATGTGATGCTCCTTGCGCAGGTTGGCGCCAAAAAAAACGTCCGCCGCAGGATGAGTGCGCCAGATTGATTCGACTTGGGTTAGCATTCTTAATGGGCTTGTCAATAGCATTTTTGGTCAAAATACAAGTCGCGACGACCCAGACCAAGTGTTTGGCGATAAATGCGATGAACTACATCGCCACATCGCAGCGATCTTGCTGGAGCGGAGTTCGCTCCACGCGTCGCATAACGCGCCGGAATTGCTTGCGATTCCAAGAATCGCAAGCAATTCCAAGAATCGCAAGCAATTCCCAAACACTTGGGGTCTGGATGACTTACAGCGCCCCAGCGCGGTGGCGCGTGCATTTGACTCTGCAATTCCGCAGCTCTATATTTCAAGCACACTGCGAATCGCGCAGCAAACAATTGATAGTTTTCAAAGGAGCACAACATGAACACCCGCTTTTGGCTTTGGCTTTGCCCGCTGGTCTTGATCAATCTTTTGTTTCTTTCGAGTTCCAGCACACCCGCAGTTCTCGCACAAACTCTCCCCGCAACACCGCACGATTCACCACTTGTCAATCCCGCGCGTGTTTCTACCGCGCTCGCGCACACACCCGTGATGTTCATCGAAAACGCAGGTCAGTTCGACGCGGGCGCGCGCTTTCAAGTGCGCGGCGGTGACGGCGCGCTCTTTCTCGCCGACGACGCGCTGTGGGTGACGCTGTTTGAAAAACCAAAAGCGGACGCTGCACCCGCGCCCGAATTGCACGACCCAACGCGCGCCAACGCGCCGCAAGCCAATACGCCGCAAAAAGGCGTCAACTTACGATTAAGTTTCGTCGGCGCGAATCCGCAGCCGCACCTCGAACCCTTCGACCGGCTCGACACGCACGTTTCGTATTTCACCGGCAGTGACGCGTCGCAGTGGCATCCCGATGTGCCGGTGTGGGGCGGCGTGCGCTACAAGGATTTGTATCCGGGGATTGATTTGGAACTGACGAGTGAGAACGGACAAATGGTGCAGCGTTTCGTCGCGCGTGAAGGTGCGAATCTCGATGCGGTGCAATTGCGTGTGGAAGGCGCGGATGTGATTGATTTGGGAAATGAGACGCTGCGTTTGAAAACAGCGGTGGGTGAATATGCAATGCCGTTGTTTGAAATGCGCGGCGTGGCGAGTGACCGCGTTCCGCAGCCCGCGCTTGCAGAAAATGTTGTTCGCGCACCGTTTGTGAAATCAAAAATCGGCAATCAGAAATCTGAAATCAACAATGCTTCCGCTCTGCTTTATGCGACGTTTCTTGGAGGAGAATTCTACAATCAGGGGAATGGAATTATTACGGATAGTGCCGGCAATGCGTATGTGGCAGGCAGAACCAGCGCTCCTTATTTTCCAACCACCCCCGGCGCGTTTCAGACTACGTTTGGCGGCACTTTTTTTGATGCTTTCGTAAGCAAATTTAATGCAACGGGTACAGGGTTAATCTATTCGACCTTCCTCGGCGGCAGTGATGATGAATGGGGCAGAGGCATTGCCCTTGACACTGTAGGGAATACTTACGTAACAGGATACACAGAGTCCGACGACTTTCCGATTACGCTCGGCGCGTTCCAAACGACGTATAACGGCGGCGGAGCTGCTTTTGTGACCAAGTTGAATGCGACAGGTACGGCATTAGAGTATTCCACCTTTCTCGGCAACAGTAGTTGGGGCAATGCCATTTCGTTGGATACTGGTGGAAACGCTCATGTGACAGGATACACGTCGTCCGCCAGCTTTCCGATCACTCCGGGCGCCTTTCAAACGACGTATAACAGCAACCAAGATGCTTTTGTCACCAAGTTGAATGCGACGGGCACAGCATTGGTCTATTCCACGTTCCTTGGCGGCGACTCCATTGATGCGGACTATAGCATCGCCCTCGACATTAACGGGAATGCGTATGTGACAGGATACACCGAGTCCGCCAATTTTCCGACCACGACCGGTGCGTTCCAAACAACGTATGGCGGACGCGAGGACGCTTTTGTGACCCAGTTGAATGCTACAGGCACGGCATTGGTCTATTCCACGTTCCTCGGCAGCAATAATGCGGAATGGGGCTGGGGCATTACGCTCAATGCCGCCGGGAACGCTTATGTGACAGGCGAGACGAATTCTTACAACTTTCCGACCACACTCGGTGCGTTTCAAACGACGAGTGGCGGCTCCGGGATTGATGTCTTTGTGACCAAGTTGAACGTAACAGGCACAGCGTTAGAGTATTCCACCTTCCTCGGCGGCTCTGGCTATGATACGGGTGTAGGCATCGCGCTCGATGCAGATGGGAATGCTTACGTAACAGGCAGGACAACATCCGTTAACTTTCCGACGATCACCGGCGCGTTCCAAACGACGAAAAGGCGAAAGAATCTTGATCCGTTTATGACCAAGTTGCATGCAGCAGGCACCGCACTGGTCTATTCCACCTTCCTTCGTGGCGCTAGCTATGATTGGGGCAGTGCCATCGCGCTCGATGCAGTTGGGAACGCTTATCTGACAGGTGGGACGTCGTCCCCCAACTTTCCGACCACATCTGGCGCGTTCCAAACGACGATACGCGGCTATGAAGATGTCTTTGTGAGCAAGTTGAGTCAAACTACTCGAATGTGCGCCGCAAGCCCAATTCAACCCTTGCTCAATCGCCCCAAAAATGGCTACCCTGTCAAGGAAACACAGGTTTGGCTGAGTTGGAAGACCGCTAACTGTAAACAGACTTACAACATTGTCGTGCGCAGAGATTCTCCCACCGGCAAACAAATTCAGGCGCAAAAGAAACTCAACGTCGCGCGATTCCTTACCAAATCCCTCAAGTCCGGCAAGACCTATTACTGGCAAGTCGAAGCGTGCAACGCCTTCGGCTGCACGAAATCAGACTGGTGGCGCTTCACGCTCAAATAAAAAGTTAATGCGGCGCGATGGTTTGACGCAGGACATTGACCCGACAGGTTGATGTCCTGTTTTTCTATTTCCATTTGTGATGGATGTAGATTTCTGCCCACCGTAGTTTGGTCGGATGAACTGCGTCCGCAACAACGGCAAAAGAAGAAAAAAAGGCGTCACAAAGAATGGTCTCTTCCTGCGGTATCATGGGGGCTAGATCATTCTTTGGGCGTTCTTTCTTTCTTTGGTCTTTCATTCCTTCTTTTGCCGATGAATTCCATTCTTCGGAACAGGGCAGGTCGAAATGCGTTTGCCCTACAAAAAAATTCCCTGCGAACGCGTGTTCGCAAGTGTGATATAATTTTTGCACGATGAGTCAAAAATCTGCGTTTGAACCACGCCCGATTGAGGAGGTGATTCGGGCTGCCTTTGATGATGTCAACTTGAAGCAGATCGAAATCTTTGCGCGTATGACGCCTGCGCAGCGCGCCCAAATCATGTTCGACCTCATCGAGTTTCAGCGACAAAAAATGTATGCGTTCGAGAAACAGCGCGACCCGAACGCAACGGAAGAGGAACTTGAGAGACGCGTCCGCAGACGAATCGAACTGAGCTATGATGAATCAACCATACAACGTCTTCGCAAGTACAATTATCCATTTGCTTGAAGAACTGGAAATTGACTATGCTGTAGGCGGCTCATTCGCAAGCAGCATGTACGGCGAATCGCGTTCTTCTGTGGACATAGACATCTCGATTTTTCTCCCGCACGAAAAACTAAATTCTTTTGTGCACGCCGTTGAAAAATTGGGTTACTATGTTACATGGGATTCGATTTTGGATGCCATCATTTGGAAAACGCCGTTTAATGTGATCGATGCGACGACCGGTTTGAAAGCCGATTTCTTTCTGGTTGAGCAAACCACTCCACTCGAACAATCCATCTTTCAGCGGCGTCAACGCTTGGTCTATGACCCCAAGACAGGCGATTCTGCAATCTTGTACTCACCGGAGGATGTGATTATTTATAAACTGAAATGGTACATGGAAGGGAGAATGGAAAAGCATCCGCGCGATATTGGGGCGATGCTTCTTGCGCAAGGGGATGCGTTGGATTTGGAATATGTTGCATATTGGGTCAATGAAATTGGCGCGCAAGATATTTGGGAGAAAATTTTGGCGGATTACCAGCGTCGTTTGGGCGAACGGTAATGACGATTAAACCCGCGATCCAACAAACCCTCGACACCCTGCCGACGAAACCCGGCGTCTATTTGATGCAAAACGACGACGGGATGATCATTTACGTCGGCAAGGCGGTGAACCTGCGCAACCGCGTGCGTTCGTACTTTCACAGCAACGCGTTTGACGCCAAGGTGATTTCACTCACCGCGCACGTCGCCAAAATCGAATTCATCGTCACGGATACCGAACTCGAAGCGCTCGTCCTCGAAAACAATCTCATCAAGAAACATCGCCCCAAGTACAACATCCGTCTCAAGGACGCCAAGACCTATCCATACATCAAAATTTCGTGGCAAGAAAATTTCCCCAAAGTGTTCATGACGCGGCGCATGGACGACGACGGCGCGCGTTATTTCGGTCCGTTCACGGCGGTGTGGGCGGTGCACGAAACGCTCGACACACTGCGCAAAATTTTTCCGTACTTGACGTGCGACCGCGAAATCACCGGCAAAGACAAACGCGCGTGTTTGTATTACGACATCGGGCTGTGCCTCGCGCCGTGCATCGGCGCGGCGTCGCGCGAAGAATACCGCGCGATGATTGACCGCCTCGCGCAATTTTTGCAGGGACACAGCGAAGAGGTCACGGAAAACATTCACGGCAAGTTGCAGAGCGCGGCAGAGAATCTGGAGTTTGAACGCGCGGCGGTGTACCGCGATCAACTGCAAGCCATCGCGCGCATCACCGAACATCAAAAAGTTGTTTCGCCGCAGATGGTTGATCAAGATGTGATTGCATTTGCGAAAGACGACGGGAACGCGTGCGTGCAAATCTTTTTCATTCGCGCGGGCAAACTGTTGGGGCGCGAGTATTTTGTGTTGGAAGGCACGCAAGACGCCAACAACGACGACGTATTGTCGTCCTTTGTGCAGCAGTTTTACGACCAAGCCGCGTACGTGCCGCCCGAAATTTTGCTGCCCGAAATGATTGACGAAGCCAAAATCATCGAGACGTGGCTGAAACAAAACAAGGGCGCGACGACCACGCTGCGCGTGCCGCATCCCAACAACGGCGGGCGCGAACTGCTGGACATGGCAGCCGAGAACGCGCGCATCACACTCGACACCATCAAGCAGCAATGGCTCGCCGACAAGACAAAACATTTGCAAGCGGTAGAAGAATTGCAGCAGGCATTGGAGATGGACAACCCGCCTTTGCGGATGGAGTGTTACGACATTTCCAACATTCAAGGCACCAATTCCGTCGGCGCGATGGTGGTCTTTGAAAACGGCGCGGCGAAAAAGAGCGACTATCGCAAATTCAAAATCAAAACGGTGATCGGCGCGAACGATTTCGCCAGTTTACAAGAAATGCTGCGGCGGCGATTCAAGCGGTATCAGGAAGCACAAGCGCCAAGTGACAAGTGGCAGGGGAAAGAGGAGGAGGAGAGGGAGAGAGGGAGAGAGGGAGAGAGGGCGAGAGGGCGAGAGGGAGAGAGGGCGAGAGGGAGAGAGGGCGAGAGGGCGAGAGGGAGAGAGAGGGAGAGCGCGAGAGAGGGAGAGCGCGAGAGCGCGAGAGAGGGAGAGCGCGAGAGCGACGAGAAGCGAGAATCGAGAAGCGATTTGCAATACGCGAGAAGCGACACGCCATCCGCGAGAAGCGACACGCCATCCGCGAGAAGCGAGCAAGCTCCAACCTCCAAGCTCCAACCTCCAAGCTCCAACCTCCAACCTCCAACCTCCAACCTCCAGTCTCCGACCCCCAAGAAAAAGGGGCCTTTGTCGAAAGGATTCAAGACCGCCGAGCGCAAAAACGATGAATCGTGGGCGCGGATGCCGGATTTAGTAATCATTGACGGCGGCAAGGGACAATTGCACGCGGCGGAAGAGGTATTTCGCGAAATGGGCATCGAAGGCGTAAAATTGATCTCGCTCGCGAAACGCGAAGAAGAAGTGTTCGTGCCCGCGCGCGCCGAATCTCTAAGGTTGCCCAAAAACTCTGCCGCATTACACTTGTTGCAGCGCATTCGCGATGAAGCCCACCGTTTCGGCATTACGTATCACCGCAGCTTGCGCGCAAAAAAAGGGCTGCACTCACAACTCGACGCGATTCCCGGCATCGGTCCGCGCCGCCGCCGCGCGTTGCTGGAAAAATTTGGTTCGCTCGACGCGATTCGCGACGCGAGCGTTGAGGAACTGGTCGCCGTTGACGGCATGACCAAAAGCGCGGCGGAGAAACTGAAGGATAATTTGTAGGAGGCGCACAATGGGAGAACTTTATCTTGAACTCACCGTAGCGAATATTGAAGACCGCGAGAAACAAAAGGAAATCCCGTTTCTCGTGGAGACTGGTGCAACGCGCGCTTGGATTACGCCGCAAGACGCGGAAGATTTGGACATTCATCCTGTGGGGGAGGTGGAACTCGTGCATGCAGATGGAACAGTCAAGACTTTTCCGTACGGCGCATGTTGGTTTGACTTTGGCGGTGAAACAATTGCGGGCAACGTGGTCATCGGACCAGTGGGCCGTGAACCGCTTGTTGGCACGCACGTGCTCCAAGATTTCCGTTTGGTGATTGACATGGAACATCATGTCGTCTCACGCAAACGCGCGCTGAAAGCCAAATAACCATTTCCTCACTATGGACGCGGTCAGCCGTTTATACCAGGTTCCTTTTCTGGAACATCTCAAACCTGAAGAGTTTGAGGCGTTGGCGCAAGTTTGTCATTTGAAACGTTTCGTCGAGGGGGACGAGATTCTCATTCAGGGCGAACTGACGACGCATTTTTACGTTGTGGATGAGGGCTATGTCAACTTGAGGCACACCGACCGCGGCGGTTTCGAGAGAGCGATTGGCTCCAAAGCCCCCGGCGAATATTTTGGCGTCAAGATGTTCACCACCCAGGAACCCGCCGACTATACCTTCGAGGCGGTTGGCGCCGCAGCCGTGTATGTGATCGCCCGTGCGGATTGGGACGCCTTGCTCGAAACACATCCCGACATTTTAGAAAATATGCCCGAGCTGCGCGAAGAGTATAGCAAGCTGACGCGCGGTCTCGATTGGCTGGCGCCCGGCGAAGCCGTTGAACTCGTGATGCGGCGTCACTGGTGGGCGTTGGCGCTCATGGTGCGCCTGCCCGCAATACTGGCGCTCGTCTTTACAATTGCTTTTATCATTTCGCGCGGGCTGAATGTGACACAGGACTTGCCTTGGGTCTTGCCCGTCTATGGGCTTGCGATGGGCGTTTTCTTGCTGTGGATGCTTTACGAATCTGCCGACTGGTGGAACGATACCTATATTATCACGAACAAACGCGTGATTCGTCTCAACAAAGTCCTTTTCTTTTCTGATTCGCGCAGTGAAATTCCCATCGAAAAAATCCAGTCACAAATTGTTTCGCGTGGGGGCCCGATTTCCGTCCTCTTGAACATTTCGGATTTGCGGATCACTTCCGCCGCCAACGCCGCCGGAGTGGACTTTGAGCAGGTAGGCGACGTGCAGCGTTTACAAAAAGCGATTTCGTCTCAGCAGCTCCACGTTGCCGAACGCAAAAGCGCGGCAGACCGCGAACGCTTGCGCCATCAAATCGCGGGCGAGATTCGCCACTATGTTTTTCAACAACCCAGCCGACCGGAACAACCGAAAGCGCCGCCCCCTTCCGCCCCGTCACGTTCGAGGAGCTGGCGACCGCGCTTGCCCCGTCTCTGGAGGCGCAAGCCAAAAATCGTCGTCAAATCGCCAAAGAAACAAGGATGGGGCAGTTTTTGGAAATCGCTTTATGGCACAGAAATGCGCGATGGCAGAACCGTCACGTGGCGGAAATCGCATTGGGTCTTGTTACAACAAATTTTGTGGGGTCTCGTCGCGTTGATTGGCATCGTCGCGCTCGGCATTTTTGTCTTTTTGGGCGGTGTCCCGCTGCAATTGTCGTTGAATGGCATCTATGCCGCGCTGCTCATTATTTTGGCGCCCGCCGCCTTGTATATTGCGTGGGAATGGGCGGATTGGCGTCGCGATCTCTACCGCTTGAGCGAAAGCGATATTGTGGACATTGAA
Organism: Chloroflexota bacterium; assembly: GCA_016209205.1. GTDB lineage: Bacteria > Chloroflexota > Anaerolineae > UBA4142 > SHND01 > SHND01. Next base: position 39,673 of record JACQWQ010000064.1, on the reverse strand, counting down.
AGTTTGCCCTTTGGATTGCAGTACCAAGAGAAAAAAGCCGAGCTGTCGAAAATTCAAGACATCAAGACCGAACGTCCGGGCATCATCAATACGCTCCTGGATTTTGGCAATGTAGATGTGCGCGTCGCCGGAAGCGCGGAACCGTTCACGTTTACCAGCGTGCCGCGTCCAAATCTCGTCGCGGATGAAATCTCGGAACGCATAGAAGTTCTGAAAATACGCGCGGCAGACCGCACCACGCGCGATCAGACGCGCCAAATCGTGGATGCGATTGTGGCATATCATCGTCTCGTGGTCGCCGAACGACTCCAGGAAGCGGCAGCGCCCCCTTCCCCCCCCCCTCCAGCCCCCGCTGCTCCAACTCCGGCTGCCCCTCCCCCACCGGGAGACGGGCAACCCAAACCCGCGCCGCCGGAGAGCGAATTTCCGCCCGGGCTGTGAGGGGCTATGGTATAATCGCACATCTGCAGTGCGCAACAAGGACGTCATGTCAAAATTAGAATTTCTTGTTTCAGAATTTCAGCGGCTGTACGGCGCGCGGCCCGAGCACATTGCCCGCGCGCCCGGGCGCGTGAATCTCATCGGCGAGCATACGGATTACAACGACGGATTTGTCATGCCGATTGCGATTGACCGCGAGGTTTTGATTGCGGCGCGCCCGCGTCACGACCGTTTGGTCTGCATCACGGCAACCGACATTGCGGGCAGCCCACACGACGAGTTTTCGCTGGATGCAATCAAACCACATCCCCAGTATCGTTGGGCAAATTACGTGCGCGGCGTTGCCGATCAATTACAGCAAGCTCGCTCGGTGTTGCGCGGCATGGATGCGGTGATTGCTTCGACTCTGCCCACTGGCGCGGGGCTGTCGTCGTCCGCCGCGCTCGAGGTTTGCACCGCGACGATCCTGCAAGCATTTGGCGAACCGCGTTTTGACGGCGTGACCCTCGCACAATTGTGTCAACGCGCGGAAAACGATTTTGTCGGCGTCAAGAGCGGCATCATGGATCAGTACGCTGCGGCGTTGGGGCAAGCCGACAAAGCATTAATAGTGGACTGCCGCGCGCTCACCTACCAAGCTGTGAGCTTACCGCGCGGCGTCACGGTCGTCGTTGCAGACACACGCAAGAAACGTCAGCTCGTCGGATCGGATTACAACACGCGGCGCGCCGAGTGCCAAGACGCGGTCGCGTTGTTGTCACAGCTGTTGGATAAACCATTCCAAGCACTGCGCGATGTGTCGCTCTCGGATTTCAACGGCGTTGCCGCGCAATTGCCCGAAAACTTGGGAAAACGCGCGCGACACGTGCTGACGGAAAACGAACGCGTCGAACAAGCCGCGCGGGCAGCGCAACGCGACGACGCGGTCGAATTTGGCAGATTGATGAATGAATCCCAAACGAGCTTGCGCGAGGACTATGCCGCGAGTTCGCCGGAATTGGAAATGATGGTCGCTTTGGCGCGCCAACAAACGGGGTGTCTCGGCTCACGACTCACGGGTGCGGGCTGGGGCGGCGCAACCGTAAATCTGGTGCGCGAGGCAAATGTCCCATCGTTTATACAAGCGTTAGCACAGCAATATCAATCCCGCACCGGAATCGCGCCGTGGGTTTCGCCCGTGCGCGCCTCGCCGGGCGCGACCTTGGTGAAATGACCGATGATTCATTCTCCTGGCAGCAACGGCAACGGCAAGCACACGATGGCAAAGCATACTCAAGGAGCAGCGCCGCGATGAATCAAACGCGCAGCAAACAGCGCTCCAATCAAGAATGGCTGCGTGAATTGCGCGCCGAGGGCACCGCGGAACAAGCGCAAGCGATTGAGGACCTGCGTTTGTATCTGTTACGCGCGGTTTTGTATTTCTTTAGCACAAGCCCCGGCGATTTGCGCGGGCTGGCGCGCGCAGAGATCGAGCAGGTTGCCCAAGACCTCGCGCAGGATGCGCTGCTGACGATTCTCAAGAATCTCGACGATTTTCGCGGCGAGAGCAAATTCACGACGTGGGCCTATCGCTTTGCCATCAACATCTCGCTGGTGGAGGCGCGTCGCCAGCGTTGGAAAAATGTATCGCTCGAGCGCATTTTGGAAAAGGCGGAACTGCCCGATTTTCAATTTTACGACAAGGACGCGCCCGATCCCGACCGGGCGGCGCAGCAGCAAGAGATTTGGAACGCCGTGCGCGAGGTGATTCAAAACGAATTGACCGAGCGCCAGCGCGCGATCCTGACGGCGATTGTTTTCGACGATGTGCCCGTGGATGTGGTCACGAAACAGTTCAAGATGAATCGCAACGCGGTGTATAAAATGGTGCACGACGCGCGGGCGAAAATGCGGAAACAATTGGAGGAACGCGGCTTCGAGGTGAGCGACATTTTGAATTTGTTTGGGGGTACGCCCGCGCCCGGTTTGGCATAGGATGATTTCTGCCAACCGTGTTCGGTGTAGACCGTATTTGCTGCAAAGTCGGCATGCGACAAATCGCCCGACACGCGGCGTAAGATTGAAAATGTTTACTACACCCACAGAGAGGTAGGTGGTATGCCTGTAATCCCCAGCGAAATCCAAACCTTTATCCTCAAAGTGGCGCTGACCCGCGAGGTGGAAGCTAGTTGTGATGATTGTGCAAAGCTCTCTGCCCATCTGGTCGAAGTCTTGCTCGACGGCGCGGCGCAAGAACAGCCACTGCTCGCGATTCTTCAGCATTTGCAGGAATGCATGCCGTGCGCGGAGGAATTCAAGGTGCTGCAAGATTGCGCGCAGATGGATTTGGAAAATTCATGGCCCACCTTTGAGGAAATGTGGCAGCGACTGGAGGAGCTGCGGTAAGAAAAGACGGCAGCCGCCCACCAACGCTTGGGTGAGCGGGACTCCTCCTTCCGAACCCTACCTTCGCCATGTTTGCACATCGGGTTTAACCTCCTTTCCCCGGTGTGGCATGGCGAAGGGTTTATTTTCCTGGTGGTTACCCGCAAATGTTAGGAGGCAGTTGTACTGCCGTAGGGGGACGCGCGGTCCAACTGCGCTTTAACAAGACGTAGGATATCGCCAGCTATTTCCCGGTTGACAAATTACAAAAACTGCATATAATACTGACGCATAATTTGAGGCGAGGCGTAATTGCCATGGCTTGGCAACACGGCTCGTCTTTTTCTGCTTTGAAATCGGGATTGTTTGTGACGCGCACCCGGAACTCTTTACCCATTCACGCCCCGACGCTGCTTGAAGAATTTGAAGGGCATCTCCAACGCGTCGAACTCGCCCCCGCGACCATCCGCAACTATGCGGCGGATATCCGGGGTTTTGTGCGTTGGTTGGAAGGGCAGCACAATGGCAGTACCCCAGCCGTACCGCGCGCGACCGATTTCGGAACGTACCGCACACACTTGATTCAAGACACCGAGCAATCGCCCGCGACCATCAACCGCCGCTTGCAGGCGCTGCGTGTGTTTGGACGTTTCTTGCAAGAAAAAGGGTATGCGCCAGAAAACCCGGCAAGCCAGTTGCAGCTGGTGGCGAACGGATACGACGAAGCTCAACCACGCGTGCTGGACGACGACGAAATCGCGCAACTGATCGTCGCCGTGCGCGCCAGTGCTAGCCGCCGCCTGATGCGCCGCGACTATGCGATTATTGAATTGATGCTGCAAGCGGGCCTGCGTGTGAACGAAGTGGCGCAGTTAAAAAAAGAGGACCTGGTGTCCACGCACAACGGGATGCGTCTCGTGATTCAAGGTACGGCAGAGCATCACTATCGCCAGGTTCCCTTGAATGAAACGCTCGCCCGTGCACTGCGCGATTATCTCCAGGTGCGCCCTGCCCTGCCCGAAGTGGATGCAGTGTTTGTGAGTCAACAGGGCAAACCCCTGTCCACGCGTTCCATTCAACGCCTCGTCGAAGCGTACGCCCACGCCGCGCAATTGGAAGATGTATGCGCCAACAGTTTACGTCACACCTGCGCGAAAAAATTACTGGATGATAATCCGCCCGAACAAGTGGCAAAATGGTTGGGGCACAAGAGTGTGGAATCTTTAAATAAGTACAAATAGTTTGCCGGATGCGCCATCACTATCAACCTTATGCACATCGTTTCCCTCAAAACATTGCGCACGTACTGGGAGACACATCCCGATGCGGAACAGCCATTACACTCATGGTATGCCATTGCAAAACATTCGCAATGGAAGGCTCCTTCGGACATCAAAGCAGTTTATCGCAGTGCGAGTTTTGTTGGCAAGAATCGCGTCGTTTTTAATATCAAAGGCAACACCTATCGTCTGATTGTAGCCGTCGAATACGGCAAAGGAAGAATGTTCATTCGTTTTGTCGGGACACCTGCCGAGTATGACCGCATTGACGCGGAGACAATTTGAGGAAATCTGCACATGACAATTCTGCCGATTCGAACGGAAGAAGATTACGAAACCGCTCTGAAAGAAATCGAGGCGTTGTGGGATGCGGCGTCCGGCACTCCGGAAGCAGACCGCCTTGACGTGCTGGTAACTTTGGTGGAAGCATACGAAGACGAACATTATCCGATTCCTGCGCCCGACCCTATCGAACTGATACGGCACGTGATGGAAGCGCGTGAATTGACTGTGCATGACATGGAGTCGTTCTTGGGGCCTGAACCCGTAGTTACGGAGGTTCTCAATCGTCAGCGCCCACTCACCTTGGAGATGATTAGCAAATTACACATGGGTCTCGACTTGTCCGGAGATATTTTGATTCGACCGTATCCGCTACACAGACAAATCGAACCCGTGCAATAGTGCGATAGTTTGTTAGTGCAATTGTGCGATAGTCTTTTCAACAACTGATCACTGATTACTGATCACTGATTACTGATTACTATTTCTCGTCACTCGTCGCTTGTCACCTTAAACCATACAAGGGGTGTTCATGGAAATCAAAGATTTTTCCGCCGTTCGTATTTCGCTCGCCTCGCCCGAAACTATTCGCGCGTGGTCGCACGGCGAAGTGTTGAAACCTGAAACGATCAACTATCGGCGCTTGCGTCCCGAGCGCGATGGTTTGTTCGACGAACGCATTTTCGGTCCTACGCGGGACTGGGAATGCTACTGCGGCAAATACAAAAAAGTTCGCTACAAGGGCATGATCTGTGAAAAGTGCGGCGTCCAAGTCGCGCCGTCGCGGGTCCGGCGCGAACGGATGGGACATATCGAACTCGCCGCGCCCGTCGCGCATATTTGGTACACGCGCCGCGTGCCGTCGTATCTCGGTTTGCTGCTCGACGTGTCACGCCGCAATCTGGACCGCGTTCTGTATTTCGCGCAATATATTGTCACGCACGTGGACGAAAGCGCGCGCAACAAAGCCCTCCGCAAACTCGAAGAAGACCTCGAGCACAAAATCGCCAAAGACACCAAATCGCTGACCGACAAGCTCGAAAAGCGCGAACTTGCTCTGGAAGAAGAAAAAGAAAAACTCGAGAAAAAGACCGAAGCGGCAATCGCGAAATTGGACGAGCAGCTCCAAGAAAAAACCGACGAAATCGTTTCACTGGGCAAGCAATTGGAGCGCAAACTCGAGGACCGCGGCAAAGAAGTGCGCAAGGCGATTGTCTTTGAACCCACCGCCGAAGTGATTGTCGAAGAGGGCGAAGAAATCGCGCCCAAACATCGCAAGAAACTCGCCGAAGTGATGCAGGCGCACATTGCCGATATTGAAAACGAAATCAAGCAGCGCCAAAAAGACAAGCGGCTGGACATGCAGGGACGCATGGAAACCATGCAGTCCGATTTTGAAGAGGAAGCCGTCGGGTTGCGCGGTCAAATCGAAGACAAGTCCAATGCCTTGCGCAGCGAATACGATCCGAAATTCGACGAGCTGCACGAAATTGCGGTCAAAGAATTTTTGACCGAATCGCAGTACCGCGATCTGTCGGACAAGTGGGGTCACGTGTTCAAGGCGGGCATGGGCGCCGAAGCGGTGCTCGAAATCGTCAAACGGATGCAGATGGACGACATGGCAAAATCGCTGCGCCGCGAAATTCGCGGCACGCGTTCCAAACAACAGCGCAAAAAAGCCATCAAACAATTGCGCGTCGTCGAATCGCTGCGCAAATCCAACAATCGTCCCGAGTGGATGATACTGACCGTTCTCCCCGTCATCCCGCCCGACCTGCGCCCGATGGTGCAACTGGACGGCGGTCGGTTTGCGACCAGCGATTTGAACGACCTCTATCGCCGCGTCATTAACCGCAACAATCGCTTGAAGCGGTTGTTGGAATTGGGCGCACCCGAAGTCATTGTCAACAATGAAAAACGCATGTTGCAAGAAGCGGTGGACTCGTTGATTGACAATTCGCAGCGCGGCAAAGCCGTGAGCCAACGCGGGCAGCGCAAACTCAAATCGCTGTCGGATTTGCTCAAAGGCAAGCAGGGTCGTTTCCGCCGCAACTTGCTCGGCAAGCGCGTGGACTATTCGGGGCGCTCCGTGATCGTCGTCGGTCCGCAATTGAAATTGAATCAGTGCGGTCTGCCAAAACAAATGGCGCTCGAATTGTTCAAACCGTTCGTCATGCGCAAACTGGTCGAAAACAATTTCGCGCACAACATCAAGAGCGCGAAACGGCTCGTGGATCGCATGTCGCCCGAAGTGTGGGACGTGCTCGAAACGATCATCAAAGATCATCCCGTGCTGTTGAACCGCGCGCCGACGCTGCACCGTCTGGGCATTCAAGCATTCGAAGTCATCTTGGTCGAAGGCAGCGCGATTCAAATTCACCCGTTGGTCTGCGCCGCGTTCAACGCGGACTTTGACGGCGACCAAATGGCGGTGCACGTACCGTTGTCCGAAAGCGCCAAGCACGAAGCGCGCACGCTCATGCTCAGCGCGGCGAATTTGCTCAAGCCCGCCTCGGGCGAACCCATTGTCGAACCGACCAAAGACATGGTGCTCGGCTGCTACTATCTCACCATGAACCATCCGGGGGAACGCGGCGAAGGTAAATTCTTTGCCTCGGCGGAAGAAGTTGCGCTGGCGTACGAGCTCGGCGTCGTGGAACTGCACGCCAAAATCAAACTACAGTTCACCAAAAAATCCGGGCGCGGCACGGCTTCCAAAGAATTGATTGACACGACCGTCGGGCGCGTCTTGTTCAACGAAATCCTTCCCGAAGAGATGCGTTTCGTGAATGACATCCAAGAAAAAAAGAAACTCAAAGAACTCGTCGCGCGCGCGTACCAAGTGGTCGGACCCGAGGGCACCGCCGAAGTCGTGGACCGCATCAAGGAAATCGGTTTCAAATACGCGACGCGCTCCGGTTTGACCATCGCGATTGACGACATCACGGTGCCCGAAAACAAAGAAGACATCATCAAAACGGTCGAAGCCAAAGTCGCCGAAGTGGAAAAGCAATACCGGCGCGGTCTGATTACCGAAGACGAACAGTATGTCAAGACGGTCGAACTGTGGACCGAAGCGACGGAAGAAATCACCGACGCGGTGGCAAAATCGTTCGCGCAAGATTCACCCGTGCGCGTCATGGCAAACTCGGGGGCGACCAAAGGCGGTTTCACGCCGCTGCGCCAATTGGCCGGGATGCGCGGTTTGATGGCGGACCCCGCGGGGCGCATCATCCCGCTGCCCATCACCTCCAATTTCCGCGAAGGTCTCACCGCGCTGGAATACTTTATTTCGACGCACGGCGCGCGCAAAGGGCTTGCCGACACTGCGCTGCGCACCGCCGACGCGGGTTATCTCACGCGTCGTCTTGTGGACGTGGCGCAAGACGTCATTATCAACGAAGACGACTGCGGCACGCACGCGGGCATCTGGCTCAGCGCAGACTCGAAGGAACGCACCGGTGAATCGTTCGAAGAACGCGTGGTGGGACGCGTCGCCGCCAGCCCGATTCCGAATCCCAAGACCGGCGAAATCATCGTCAACGCCGCCGAATTGATTACCGAGCAAATGTTCGCGCAGATGAAAGCGAGCGGCGTGGATCGCGCGTTCGTGCGCAGTCCCTTGACCTGCGGCGCGCGTCACGGCTTGTGCGCGAGATGTTACGGACGTGACCTGGCGCGCGGGGGCTTGATTCGCATCGGCGAAGCGGTCGGCGTCATCGCCGCGCAATCCATCGGCGAACCGGGCACACAGCTTACGCTGCGCACCTTCCACACCGGCGGTGTGGCGGGCGCCGAAGACATTACGACGGGTCTCCCGCGCATCGAGGAACTTTTCGAATCGCGCGATCCGAAAGGGCAAGCCATCATCTCGGACATTGACGGCGTGGTCGAAGTGCTGAATGAAGAGGGGCAGCGCGTTTTGCAGGTCGTCGCGACGAAAATCGAAACGGACGATTACGAGCTGCCGCCGCACGCGAAAGCATTGGTCAAAGAAGGCGAGTTCGCGCCCGCCGGAACGGTTTTGTTCCACGACAAGGAAGGGAACGAAACCGTCGCATTGAACGGCGGCGAAGTCCTGCGCGAGGGGCGTCTCCTTTCCATTCGCCGCGAAATCCGCGACGAACATCGCTACGAAATCGCCGCCGCCGCGCGTCTCAAGGGCGGCATCGAGAACGGCAAAGTGGTGAACGCGGGCGACCAACTCACCGAAGGTCCGAAAAATCCGCACGACATTTTGCGTATTCTCGGACGCGATGCGGCGCAGATTTATCTCTTGGAAGAAATCCAACGCGTGTACCGCTCGCAAGGCGTCAACATCAACGACAAGCACATCGAAATGATCTTGCGCCAAATGTTCCGCCGCGTGCGCGTAAAATCCACCGGCGACACGGATTTCTTGCCGGGGCAATTGGTGGACCGGCTCGCGTTCGAAGACGTGAACGAAAAAATCACCGAGGCGGGCGGCACTCCGGCGACGGCGCAGCCGATTCTGCTCGGCGTCACCAAAGCATCACTGTCCACCGATTCGTTCCTGAGCGCGTCGTCGTTCCAACACACCATCAGCGTGCTCTCACAAGCGGCAATCGAAGGCAAGCGCGATGATTTGTACGGCTTGAAAGAGAACGTCATCATCGGCAAGCTGATTCCCGCGGGCACTGGTTTCCGCCAGCGCACCCGCGCGGCAATCGCGGAAATGAAGATCGGCACGATGGGCCGCCTCGGGCACAAGCTGGACGAAGACATTCGCCTCGAAGATGAAGAACTCGCCGAAGTCGAAGCGCTCGACGAAGAACTGATCGGCGAAGTGGAAGCCGAAGTGGAAGAAGCGGCGGAGGGTGAACTGGAAACGGCGGATGTGATCGCCGAAGCCGAAGAAGCCGACGAAGAAGCAGAACAACCGGCAGCGGCAGAAGCAGAACTCGACCTCGACGAAGACGCTTCGCTCGAACTCGACGACGACGAAATGGACGAAGAGGACGAGGAAGAGGAAGAAGCGGAAGCGGAGTAGTCGCGGGGTCGGATGGTCGGTTAGTCGGATAGTCGTGGGGCGGCAGGCAACTGTCGCCCCAATTTTTTTCGCTGTTGATTTACTCGTACAATCTCATATAATCGAATATAATCGCAATCGGAGAATACAGCATGCATCCCTTGGATAAACGTTTGGAAAATCTGCCTGCCGCGATTTGGACCGAAATCGCGCGGATTGAAGAGTTGAAAGGACGTTGGGACGCCAGCGCGGTGTCCAGCCCGCAAGGTTTGGGGCGGCTCAAGCGTTCTGTTTTGGTTACCTCCACCGGCGCTTCCACGCGGATCGAAGGGGCGCGCCTCTCGGATCAAGATGTCGAAAATCTGATGCGCGGGATTGCTATTGAGAAATTTGCCGACCGCGATGCCCAAGAAGTCAAGGGCTATTTTGAATTACTGCAGAATGTTTTCGACGCGTGGGAGGCGCTGGGATTGAATGAGAGTACCATCAAGCACTTGCATCAAGAGCTGTTGAAATATGTCGCGAAGGATCGCTTCCCTCGCGGGCAATACAAAAAGACAGCGAACAAGGTACAGATGATTGATGCCCCGGGCAAAGCCGTTGGCATTCTGTTTGACACGACGCCTGCTTTCTTGACACCCTCTGCGATGCGCGATTTGGTAGAGTGGACGCAGAACGCGCTGCGGCGAAACACCCATCATCCGCTCTTGACCATTGCGAATTTTCTGGTCGAGTTTCTAAACATTCATCCGTTTCAAGACGGGAATGGGCGCCTTTCACGAATTTTGATGAACTTGCTTTTGCTGCAGGCGGGCTATAGCTTTATGCCCTACGTCTCGCACGAGAAACTGATCGAAGAAAACAAGAGCGACTATTATCTCGCCCTGCGTACGAGTCAGCGAACTTTCAAGACCAAACATGCGGATTTGACGCCCTGGCTTGCGTTCTTTCTGAAAATCATCCGCCTGCAAGCAGAAATGGCGCTCGACCTCATGGCAGGGGAGCAATGGGCACAGACCTTGTCCGCGAAACAGCTGGCAGTTTGGCAGTATCTCCAAACGCGCCCCGAAGCGACGCCGCTCGAAATCGCGCGCGCGACGAACGTCGCGCGTCCGACGGTAAGTCAGGCGCTGGAAAAATTGTTGCGCTTGAAACGAATCGAGCGCGTGGGCGAAGGACGCAGCACGCGGTATCGCGTGCGCAAAGAATGACGGGGAAACACCGGCTAAAGCGGTTATGATATAATTTCTCTCGGAGCAACTTATGGCTACACAAATTCTGCCCGAAATGGAAGCGATTAAACAGCCCACTGAGCGCGTCGAAATTCCCACCGAACATCCCCACATCGTAAGAATCGAGAGTGAGGGATGGTATCCAATTCTGCGCGGCTCGCGCATTCCTGTGTGGTTGATTGCGTCGTTGTACAAACAAGGCGACAGCCCGGAGGACATTCACGCATCCTATCGCCATCTCAAGCGCGCGGCAATTTACGATGCCATCAGTTATTATCTTGACCACAAAGAGGAAATCGAAGCAGAGATAGAGTCCAACAAATTAGAGAATGTGCTGCGGAAACACAATGGACGCATTGTCGAAGGCGGCTTTATCGTTTTCGACAAACCAGTGCAGGTTGAAGGAAAAGAATCCGAAGGATAATTATTTATGCAAGCGGTAAATACAGTTCAAACAGAGGCTCCGCGCAAACGGGTCGAAATTCCCACCGAACATCCACATGTAGTTCGCGTCGAGACGGAATTCGGGAACAAATTGTATTTGCGCGGCTCACGCATTCAAATTTGGCTGCTCGCCCAATTCTATCGTCAAGGCGACTCCGCCGAAGATATTATCAAGACGTATCCGCATTTGAATCCAGCCGCCGTGTATGACGGTTTGAGTTACTTTTTGGACCACAAAGAGGAAATCGTACAAGAAATCATCGAGAACCGCGCCGATGTTGTTCTTGCCAAGATGGACGCGCATTTGGACGAACGCGGTTTTGTTGTTTTCAAATCCACCACTGCACATGAATCAACCACTTGAACTTTTCATTGCAATTTATACGGATGAAGACGTGAGTCGCGAATTGGCGAATGAGCTGCACGAGCGCGGATTTCGCGCACAGAGCGCTATCGAGGCGGGGCTATTGGGCGCAGACGATGACGTGCAGCTGGATTATGCGATTGCCAATCAGATGACAATCTTGACCTACAATCGTCAACACTTTATGCCGCTCGCAACAAGGTATGCTTCGGAAGGAAAGCATCACTTTGGTATCGTCATTTCAACGAAGCAATTTAGCGATGTAAGGTTTGGCGAATTGCTGCGTTTGACCTTGAGGTTGCTCAATTCACTTTCAGCAGAAGAGATGATTGATCGCGTTGTGTATCTACAGGAATTCGAGCAGCCAACGTAAAACGCGAGCCATGCCTAATGGCTCGCGTTTTTTTTTACAGCCCTCCCAAAATCACAATCGTCCCCGTCGGTTTCGGCACGCCCGTGATTGGCTCTATCGTCACGCCCCAGCCCTTGAAATTCTCCACTTTGTCATTTGCATTCACCAATACGGTCGTCGTGCCAGTACTGGTTACAGTGAATACATTCGACGGCTGCGGTTCGCCATTGCGAAAGAACCAAAATTCATAGCCCTTGTCGGCGGGCAATGGCGCGAGACCATTTACTTGTAACACCGCCGCAGAATGTCCCGGCGCCATGTAAATTTCCGCCGACGCGTTCGGCGCATCCTTTGTTCCGGCGAGCGCGACCTTTTGCACGTTCGGGTCGGAGAGGATCGCGGCGATTTGCTGCTGCTCGGGCGATGACCGATTCAACAACAGCCAACCTGCAACGGCAAGCAATCCCAACAGCGCCAGCGCGGCAAACGCCAACGCCGGTCGGCGAAACCACCCGCGCTTGGCCGGGGGCGCGGGCGCGCGCTGCGCCACGCGCGATTGTGAAGCGGTGTTTGCCCGCGCCAAATCGGCGTCCACGCGCGCAAACAATTTCATTTTCGTTTCCGGGGATGGTTCCACGGGTTCAATCGCTTGCGGCGGCATTTGTACCAGCGCGCGCGCCTGCCGATAACGTTGGCGACACGCGGCGCATTCGCTTAAATGCGCTTGCATTTGTACGCGCTCGGGACCGGACAAACCGCCTAACGCATACATGGAAATCCATTCTTGATACTGATCGTGCGATGCCATGTCCATCTCGTATCTGCAATGTGAGCTATACTTGATCCTGCTCCAACGGCAGCAAAACCTGGCGCAATTTTTGCAGCGCCAAGCGCGCGCGTGTGTGCACCGTGCCTACCGGTTCGTTCAAGTGTGCGGCGATTTCTTGGTGCGTTAATCCTTCAAAGAACGCCAATTCGATGACACTGCGTTGTGCGGCGGGCAACCCCGCGAGCGCCCGGCGTACTTGTTCCCGGGTAACATTCGCAAAAGCCGTGGCGGCAACATCCATTTCACTATCGGGCAATTCCAACCGCGCGTCGTCTGCGGCGTCCGTCGAAATCGTATTGGGGCGCACGCGGCGGCGGCGCAGTTCGTCAATCGCCAAATTATGAACGATGCCAAACAACCACGGCCGAAATTGCCCGCGCCCGAGTTCGAACGTCGGCGCGCGTTTCCAGACGCGCCAGAATGCCTCCTGGACGATTTCTTCTGCCGCGCTGCGTTCGCCCATGATCTTGAGCGCCATGCCCAGCGCCGCCGCCGCGTGGCGATCATACAATTCTTCTAGCGCACGCTTGTCTTGTTTCGCCACGCGCGCCATCAATTCGGCGTCGGACACGACGTTAGTGTTCATGCCGCCGTTTCTGACAATCACCGGGATGGCCTTCCAGCAAAAAGAAATCGCCACGCTCACTCAAATTACGTTTCACGTCGGACTCCAAATGTGTGGGGCAAAGCCATTTACAATTCGGTCACGACCGGAATCACCATCGGGCGGCGGCGCGTGGTTTTGTACAAGTATTCGCCCAGCACTTGTTTCAACGTCGTGCTCAAACCCGTATCGTGCGCGCTGGACGCCGCCGCGTCGCGAATCACTTGTTTCGCGCCTTCGATAATGCTTTCCGCTTCGGGCGTGTACACAAAGCCGCGCGTTTCGATTTCCGGACCGAACACAATTTCGCCCGTGCGCAGGTTGATGCCCAACATCGCGATAAAGAAACCGTCTTGCGCCAGCTGATGCCGATCGCGCAGCACCACACTGCCAATATCGCCGATGCCGATGCCGTCCACCAATACGTCCGCCGCGCTGACGTCTTCGCGCAGCACGCGCGCTCGCGCCTGTTCGTCAAACTCGATCACGTCTCCGTTTTCGACAATGAAAATGTTTTCGCGGCGATAGCCCAACGATTCTGCCAAACGCCCGTGAATCACCAAGTGGCGATATTCGCCGTGGATGGGAACAAAATATCTCGGCCGCACTAAATTGATCATCCACTTTTCTTCTTCCTGACTCGCGTGTCCCGAAACGTGCACGTCCAAAAAGCGATCATAGTACACCACTGCGCCTTCGCGGAACAAATTATTGAGCGTCTTGTTGATCATTTCTTCGTTGCCGGGAATCGCGCTCGCGGAAAGAATGACCGTGTCCCCGGTGCGCAGCGTCACCTGCTTGTGTTCGCGATTCGCCATTTTGGTCAACGCGCTCGTCGGCTCACCTTGCCCGCCCGTGCAAAGGATCACGATTTCACTCGACGCATAATCGCTCAATTCGTCCGCGCGAACAACGCGCTGTGGATCGGCTTGGAGATAACCGAGTTCGACCGCCATCTTGACATTGTCTTGCATCGAACGCCCGATCACACAGACCTTGCGCTCGAAACGCGCGGCGGCGTCAATCGCCTGTTGAATGCGCGAAATGTTGGATGCGAAGGTCGCGATGATGATGCGTCCGGCGGCGAGGGCAAAGACGCGCGCAAACGTATCGGCAATCACCTGCTCGCTCGGCGTGTGCCCCGGCGAATCCGCATTCGTGCTGTCGCTCAGCAACGCCAGCACACCGCGCGCGCCGAGTTCGGCAAGCTTGGCGAAATCGGTCATCTCGCCGTCCACCGGATTCGGGTCAAATTTGAAATCGCCCGAGTGCACGATGGTCCCCAGCGGCGTCGTCAGCGCAATGCCCACCCCGTCGGGAATCGAATGGCTCACGTGAAAGGTTTCAACCGTAAAGGGTCCAAGTTGAAACGTGTCGCGTTCCTGAATAATGTGGATGGTCGCGTCGCGCACTCTGTTTAATTTGAGTTTGACCTGGACCAAACCTGCCGTGAGACGCGTCGCATACAACGGCACGTTCAGGCGCGGCAAAATGTACGGCAGCGCGCCGATATGGTCTTCGTGTCCGTGCGTGATGACGATGCCGAGCACCTTGTCACGATTTTCGAGGAGGTAGGTAATATCGGGGATGACGAGGTCAACGCCGAGCATGTGTGCTTCGGGGAACATCATGCCCGCGTCAATGACGACGATAGCGCTGCCGGATGGCGTGCCGTCCGCATACTCTACCGCCGTCATATTTTTCCCAATCTCGCCGACGCCGCCAAGCGGAATGATCCGCAACGTCTTGCTCATGGGTAATGTGACGGGTGACGGGTGACGGGGCTTTTCCCCGTCACCCGTCACCTCTTTCTTTTTTTTAGAACATTTTTAGTTGTTCGGCGGGCGGGTCTTGTTTTTTCGGTGGCTCTGCTGCGGGCGCGCCGCTGATATCGCGAATATACTGCGGCAGTTTTTTGAAATCCGCTTCCAATTGCGGTCTCAAATTGATGTTGTGTAAGGCAGCCGCCGGATGAAACATCGGGACGACGAGCAAATTCCCGAATCGTTTCGCTTTGCCGTGAATGGCGGAAATTTTTTCGTTCGGAAACCAACGCGCCATCGCAAACCGACTGATGGTAATAATGACTTTGGGTTGAATCAATTCAATCTGTTGGTCAAGCCATCCGCGGCAGGCTTCGATTTCTTCCGGCAGCGGATCGCGATTGTTGGGCGGACGATGTTTCACCACGTTGGTGATGAAAATATCGGAACGCTTGAGCTGGATGCCCGCGAGCAATTCGTCAAGGACCTTGCCCGCCGGTCCGACAAACGGGCGACCTAACTTGTCTTCGTTGGCGCCCGGACCTTCGCCAATCATCATGATGTCTGCATGGACGGGACCTTCCCCGGGCACGGCGTTCGTCGCACCTTTGTAGAGCGGACATCGTGTACACGCGCGTACGTCATTCGCAATTTTTTCCAGTTCTGTATTTTTATCCGCCATAGTTCAAAATGTTCCTTTTGAATTCTTGCGCGCATTATACTCCAACTCGAACGCGTCTATCAATGCGCGGACGTATTCGGGTGCAGTTCACTTTGGGGGTGAAGATACGTTATGGCACGATGGTTCGGCTTTGCTCACCACAGGATTGGAGTCGTGCGCCAACAACACGGCTGCCCCGAAACTGAACTACACCCATGTATTCGCCGTACACGCGCGCACGGCATCTTTATTTCGGATAGTAACGGATTTTTTTTTGCACCACGCCCACTTTCGCGCGGAAATCTATTGAAACCGCGTGCGGCTTGTGTTAAGATGCGCGCGTCATTTTGCGACAAGGATATCCTCATGAAGCGTGTGCTCGTTCTGTTTGTGTGCAGTGTTCTCGCTGCCGCATTCATCATCTCTTTTGCTCCTGCCGCGTCGGCTGCCGGTCCACATTGGATCATCGTCAGCGCCGGAGAAACGTTGTATTCCATTGCCGCGCGGCATGGCACAACGGTTGACGCGTTAATCCGCGCCAACAATTTGCCCAATCCCAATTTTGTCTTTTCGGGACAACGGCTGTTTATTCCCGGCGCGGAGACAGTATCTGTCGCGCCGGCTGCGTCCAATGCGCCGACCGTGCCGCAAACCGCGCCCACGGTCTATTACACAGTACGCCCCGGCGACACACTCGCCGCGATTGCGCTGCGCTACGGCGTCACGCCCGCCGCGATTGCGCAAGCGAACGGTTTGACGAATTGGAATTTTGTGTGGTACGGGCAGCGCCTGCAAATTCCGGGCGCGACGAATGTCAATGGCGTCGCCCCCCCCCCCGCCGCGAATTCACAACCCAGTGCGCCGCAGCCCAACACTCCCCCGCCCAATCCGCTTGCCGCACCCGCCGTCAACCCGCCGACCACAGGCAAATGGATTGACGTGAATGTGACTCAACAAACGATTACGGCGTATGAAGGCACGCTGCCTCTCAAAACGGTTCTGGTTTCAACCGGGCTCCCGCGTACGCCGACGGTGCTCGGCACGTTCAAAATTTTGCGTAAATATCCTGCGGTACACATGACGGGCGGCACACCAGGGTATGATTACTACGATCTGCCGAATGTGCCTTACACCATGTTCTTTTATCAGGGCTATGCGATTCACGGCACGTACTGGCACAGCAATTTTGGTCATCCAATGAGTCACGGTTGTGTCAACGCACCGACAGAGGAAGCCAAATGGTTCTACGAGTGGGCGCCGGTGGGAACGCCGGTTGTATCCCACCGGTGAAATGACCAAACAAGATGCAAGAAACCCGTTTTCTCGCAAGCGCAGCTTGCGAGAAAACGGGTTTCTTGAACCGCCTTTGAAGAATGCAGTAGTATAGCGCCTTGTGCGCGCTTGCAGCCACATTCGACGCCCACAAGTGCCTGCCCTGAGCGTAGCCGAAGGGGGCTATGCTACCGCAAACGAAATACGAATTGCGCTAGGGCGTGTGTTTCGAACTGCCGTTCGGACCATGGCTCAAGAGCAGCTTGCCGCCCTCCTCGAGCTCTGTTTCAATATGCACCGGACGCGTCCACAGGGTGTACAAATTCTTTAAGGTGTCCTGTGCGTACGGCACATCGAGGTCTATCCCCTCGTAGCGATGGACGAGAAACAACTCGCCGCGATTTTCGTAATTTGCATCCACGATGTCAATGAGCGGATGTCCAAAATTCGTAAGTTGAAATAACAAGCGGCGTTTGATGTCCTGGAACTCGCGGCTCGCGATTTCGTACTCCTCTGTCGTTTGATTGTATTCAAAAGTAAAGAGCTGCTGCTCGCGACAAAATTCTTCGGTGAGAAATTCGTCAATAAAGCCCACATCGTTGTAAATGCGACGCACCTCGAATACCTTGGCGCGTCCCAAGCCCGCGAGCGTGTCCCAGGTGCGCCGCGCCTGAACATCTTCACACGCTTCATACTCGGGTCCGAATGCCCCACGGTTCCACCGGTCTTCGATGTTCCGATACAGTTCCAAGCCGATTTTGTACGGATTGATGTGCCCGGGCTGGATGGCAACGGTGCCCGAGTGATGATCGGCATAATCAATCAGTTCGGAAGGCAGCAGCGCACGTTCCGTCATCAAATGCGTGTGCACGTACGAGGCCCATCCTTCGTTCATGATCTTGGTCTGCGCTTGCGGCGCGAAATAGTACGCCTCCTCACGCACAATGTCGAGCACATCGCGCTGCCAATTTTCGAGCGGCGCGTGTTCGAGCAAAAACAGCAATGCATCGCGTTCGGGTTCAGCCGGAAAATGCTTTTGCTGCTCTTGCTCTGCTTGTAAGAGTCGCTGCTGCGCCGCGAGAAATTCGGGCGGGTTGATGAACGGGTCCATATAGTCTTTCGCGCGCAGCTTGCGAACCGTGGGTGTTTTGTCCTCTTCGTCCGCCGGTTCGAGGAGCGGACGGCGCCGAATCCCCGCCGCTTGAATGTCAATCAAATTATCGAGCGAAAGACACGCGTCTATAAAATCCTCGACAACTTCTTGGCCGTGACGTTCAACGTGCCGCCGCACGCGCCCCGCGTGATTCGCCATCTCGTCGAGCATCTTGCGATTCGTGTGCGCGAACCACAAATTATTTTTGAAAAAATCCGCGTGGCCGTACACGTGCGCCATCACCAATTTTTGATCAATCGGCATGTTGCTCGCCAACAAGTACGCATAACAGGGCTCGGTATTGATGACCATTTCATAGATGCGGTGCAGCCCATACGCGTACGATTTCGACAAGCGTACGTACTCCATCCCAAAGCGCCAGTGCGGATAGCGCGCGGGAAAGCCATCATACGCCGCGACCTGATTGATCAGGCGATAGTCCAACATTTCAAAATGAACGGGCGGATACGAAAGCCCAAACTCGCGCGCATACTCTTCAATTTCTTTTTGGAGCGCGAGCATTTCCGCAGACAGCGTCATCTCACGCCCCCTTCCCCAAAAACGTTTTGATCGCGTCAAAAATGTCGTCCGGATCGCCGATGTGCGCCGTCACCAGTTTTTCGTCATGGATGCGGCTCAAGGTCCCCAAAAAGTATGCGCCGTACCCGCTCGCTACTTGGCCATAGCCGAACAAATTCATCTGCGGCAGCAGCGCTTCGGTGAGCAAATTCAAACAGCGATTGTCATCTTCGCTGTTGAAATTTTCGCCGTCGGAAAAATGAAACCCGTACAGATTCGCGGCGCCGTCGCCGTACTCGCGTTCGATGATTTTTTTGCAAAATTCGTACGCCGACGAAATTTTGGTGCCGCCATTTTCGCGCACGTGATAAAATGTTTCCGCATCCACCTCGTGGGCATTCGCATCGTGGACGATATAACGGGAGGTGAGATTTTTATAGTGCGCGCGCAGCCACGTGTCAATCCAAAACGCGGTCATGCGCACCAATTCTTTGCGCTGCTGGGTCATGCTGCCGGAAACGTCCATCATGTAAAGGATCACCGCGTTGCTGTCGGGACGCGGGTACGTCTTCCACGAACGATAGCGCATGTCGTCGCGAATCGGCACGATGTTCGGACGCTCCCACGAGTACACGCCGGAAGAAAGCTGCCGCTTGAGCGCTTCGCGGTACGTGCGCTTGAAATGGCGCAGCGAGTTCGGACCGACGCGGCGCAAACTCGTATAGCGACTCGTTTCGCCTTCGACATTGTTTTTGCTTTTCGGCTGAATGCGCGGCAGCGCGAGTTCCTCGCCCAAAATTTCCGCCAGTTCTTGCAGCGAAACTTCGACTTCTAAAATATGCGCGCCGGGCTGATCGCCCGCTTTCCCCGTTCCATTGCCCGGCCTGCCGGGACCGAGCGACGTTCCGACTTCGCCCTCGCCCTGTCCCACGCCGTCGCGTGGATCGCCAAAGCGAAAATGCGGCAAGTCAATTTGAGGAATGGGAATGCTCACCAGGTCTTTGCCTTGTTTCCCAATCAATTCCCCATTCGACATGTATTTTTTTAAATTCTGCTTGATTTTGCCGCGTACGATTTGACGAAAGCGGCTCGCATCCTGATCAATTAACAGCGCCATCACAGCACCTCTGCGTTTCAGGTCATGAGGTTAGAAAGTTGGAACGTTTGACATTTCACGTTTGACGTTTGACATTTCACGTTTGACGTTTCACGTTTCACGTTTGACATTTCACATTTCACGTTTCACGTTTCACGTTTCACGTTTGACATTTCACGTTTCACGTTTCACGTTTGACATTTCACATTTCACGTTTCACGTTTCACGTTTCACGTTTCACGTTTCACGTTTCACGTTTCACGCCCTAACCTTGCACCCTTCCTCACCGCGCCGCGTCGCCGCGCGCGAAGATGCTCGCAACATAATTCAGCACATCGCTCGCACACACGTCGCAGTAGCCCATGTTCTTGATGAGCCGGTTTTTGACGATTTCGATTTTTTCCTGTGTCTCCTTATCCATCACATTCGAGACCAGACTCGTCAGCTTGATCGAGTCTTTTTGGTCTTCGAACAACTTGAGTTCGAGCGCCCGACGGAGCCGGTCGTTCGAATCCCAGCTGAACGTTTTGCCGTCAATCGCGAGCGCGCCGATGTAATTCATGATCTCGCGGCGGAAATCGTCTTTGCGGCTTTCGGGGATTTCGATTTTTTCTTCGATGGAACGCATCAAGCGTTCGTTCGGCGACTCATCTTGCCCAGTGTATGGATTGCGCACTTTTTGTTTTTGCGTATACGCCTTGATGTTGTCAATGTAATTCGCCGAGAGCCGTTTGATCGCCGCTTCATCCGCCGTGATCGCGCGCTGGACTTCGTTCTTGACGATTTCGTCGTACTCGCCGCGCACCACGGCAAACAACTCGGTATAGCGTTTGCGCTGTTCTTCATTGGTGATGAGCGAATGATGCCGCAATCCGCTTTCGAGTTCGCGTATCAAGAGGAAAGGATTCAGACACGTCCGATTCGGATCGCCGACGAGCGCGTTGGATAATTTGTCTTGAATATAACGCGGGGAAATGCCGACCATGCCTTCTTGTTTCGTTTCCGCCTGGAGTTCGAGCACGCTGTCCTCGGTGAAACCGGGCAAGGTGCGTCCGTCGTACAATTTCAATTTTTGCAGCAGCGTCAACCCCGGGCGTTTCGGGTCTTCGAGGCGGCTCAAAACAGCCCACAGCGCGGCGATTTCCAGCGTATGCGGCGCGATGTGCTTGCCCACGACGCGGCGCGCATTGAAATCGCGTTCGTAAATTTTAATTTCGTCGCCGTAACGCGTGACGTACGGAATGTCAATTTTGATCGTGCGGTCGCGCAGCGCTTCCATGTACTCGTTGTGCAGCAGGCGGCGATATTCGGCTTCGTTGGTGTGCCCGATGATCACTTCGTCAATATCGGTGTGCGCGAATTTTTTCGGTTTGATTTTATGCTCTTGCGAGGCGGTGAGGAGATCGTACAAAAACGCGACGTCGAGTTTGAGGATTTCGATAAATTCGACCAGCCCGCGATTTGCGATGTTGAGTTCGCCGTCGAAATTGAACGCACGCGGATCGGAATCCGAACCGTATTCCGCAATCTTGCGATAATTGATGTCGCCGGTCAGTTCCGTCGAGTCCTGATTTTTTTCGTCTTTCGGTTGAAACGTTCCGATGCCGATGCGATCTTTTTCCGAGAGCAAGAGTCGTTTTACGCGCACGTGCGGCAAAATGGCGAGCCAATCGCCGCCCGCTTTTTCGAGCATGCGATTGTACGTATAGCGGCACGCGGGGCAGAGATCGCCTTCGCTGTGAATTTGCTCTGCCGCGGGGAGCTGCGCGTTCAGATCATTCAACACAGCCGCGCGGAATTCGGGAGGAATCAAGTGCAGGGGTTCTTCGTGCATGGGACAGTCGAGACGTTCGCCATCTTCGAACTGCCAATAAAACGTGTAGAGCCGACCGTCTTCGGTGCGGCTGTACGCTTCGAGACCTTTTTTGAGCAAGCGCACGATCGTACTTTTCGCGGTGCCGACGGGTCCGTGTAGTAAAAGGACGCGACGTTCGGTGCCATAACCGCGCGCCGCGGATTGAAAAATCCGCACCAGGTCCATCAGCGGTTTGTCCAGACCAAATACCGCATCTTTACCATGCTCGAACGGATCATCGAAAAAGCGATAGTGAACATAGCTTTCACGCTCGCGGGTGTATTCGTCACCGCCGTACGAGAGAATCATGTCGTAGAGGCGTTGAAATGCTGTGCGCGCCACGCGTGGCTGCGCGCGCAGAATATCGAGGTACTGCTCGAACGATCCTTCCCAATGGAGATCACGGAAACCGGTCGTG
Source organism: Chloroflexota bacterium (assembly GCA_016209205.1). GTDB lineage: Bacteria > Chloroflexota > Anaerolineae > UBA4142 > SHND01 > SHND01. The sequence goes on along the minus strand of JACQWQ010000064.1, from coordinate 17,754 downwards.
TCTTGCAGGCGTTCAATTTTGGTCAAGAGCGAATCTTGCAAAATCATTGCTCTCTCCTCCCTAAAAAAAAGAGAGGCGATTGGAATCGCCCCTCACGGCATACAGGAATCAGGGCGCTGCCACAGAACACGGCGAAAACGCGCGGCGGCGCCCGAAACTTTTGTCTATGAAATTATTGGGTCGCACATCGCGCGAGGCGATGTGCTCGCGAACGCCACGCTAACTCTAGACCGACCCGAAACCCTACTTTACTTACCGCGCCGATTCAGTTCGCGTGCGCCAAGATGAACGTAGTGAGAGCAGCGTGCAATGTACGGAAACGACGAGGGCCTTTGCAAAGTTGCTGCAAATGACAAAAGCAAGGCGCGCCACAGTGCATCTGCGGCGAGATGTTCAGTTGTTCTTGACAGGTGAGACGCCGCGAACGCGCCGCTTCTTACCGTCCCGCGACGGGAACCAGCTCGGATTGTACCTCAAGTACTATCTCTGTACCTTTGGATACCGCTTCAGTCTCGGGAAACTGTTTGAGGACTCGGTCGGGGTGGGGCAGACGGTCTTGGGTTTCCAAACGTGCAACGTCGAGAAGCCCCTGATAGTCTTCCGTGCAATCGGCGCATTGAAACAGGTGTGCCGCAACGGCGGGGAATTTTTTGGCAGGATTGCCGCCGGCAACTTCGAATTGTACATACTCTGCCAAAAGAGACTGCAATTCGTCACAATCCAATTCCTGTTCGGTTGTTTCGAAAATAAGGTCCAGTGCGCGGGCGATATGTTTCGAATCCAAAGTCATCGCTTCGTTGCTCCTTTGGAGGATTTGAACCCCCTGTGCAAAATCAGGAGGCCCTTTGCACGAGAGTTCATGCACGAGCGCACATTGGGTTAGACGCTCGTATAGTCGAATTTCTTACAATCGGGTAGGGCTCAACGCGTATTAGAGCAAATTCCAGGTTGGTTGATGGGATGTAGTATAGCGCCTTGTGCGCGTGTATGCCGAGTTCGACGCCCACAAGGGACTTTGAACAGGTAGAGCGCATTCCAGGTTGGTTGATAGTATGTAGTATAGCGCCTTGTGCGCGTGTATGCCGAGTTCGACGCCCACAAGGGGCTTTGAACAGGTAGAGCGCATTCCAGGTTGGTTGATGGTATGTAGTATAGCGCCTTGTGCGCGTGTATGCCGAGTTCGACGCCCACAAGTGCCTGCCCTGAGCGTAGCCGAAGGGGGCTAGCCGACCATAAACGGAATAGGAATTCGCTCTAGAGCGGATTCCACTTTGATTGGTGGGTAGACCTTTCGGGTTTTCGGAAACCCGAAAGGTCTTTTGCCCACATACGAATTAGGAATTCGCTCTAGTAGTCCACGCGGCGCACCCTCATTCTTGAAAAGCCGCCAGAACATCGCCCTTGCTGAGATGGCGCGCCCGCAGCTGTGCTTGCAGTTTCTTGCGGGCATCGTGCAACAGCTTGTACAACGCATTGCGGTTGAGCTGCAAGGCAGCGGCAACTTCATCCATCGAACGCCCTTCCACCAGTACTCCGACCAGCGCGAGGCGTTGGCGCTCATTCAACTCCGTTTCGATAATTTCCTTGCACAACTTGATATAGTACCGCTGCACCACGAGGCGTTCTATGTCTTCGCCCGCAACTTGGGCGCTGGTTTGAAGCACGCGCTGAAAGACGTGCTTTTCTTCGTCGCGCAATTGATCGAGCGAGATATCGCGATAGCGGTGGCGGCGCAGCTCGCTTGCCGTGCGGTTGATCGCAAACCGGTACGCCCAGGTGGTGAACTTGGCTTCTCCGCGAAACGAGTCCAACCCCGCGCGAATGTCCAAAATCGTTTCCTGCGTCAGGTCTTCGGCTAATTCCCGAACACGCTCGCGCGTCCAACCGCGCAAGCTGGCGCGGCGACGCGACAGGTAAATCACAATCGCCCGCAACACTAAATCGCGCAGATCGTTCAAAGCTTCGTTCTGCGCTTCACTCGACGTCACGCGCAGCGCGTCAAGCCATTCTTGATTGGAACGGTCCACCATTTGAATGTCCAGAAGTGCGGAGCTCCCGACAAACTATATCACAACTTGAGTTATATTATACCCCGTCTGCTGTCAGCCGCCCATTTTTGGTGTCTAGCCATATCCGTTCGCAGGCGCTTGTACTATAGTGGAATGAGGCGCTGTTCTTGTTTCGCCCACCTAAATCACTACATAGGTTTGGACTTGGGCACGTTCCCCACCAAACGAGAATGATGTAATACTGGAATCACTTGAACTTGTTTTCTGGATGTGCCACTGGGTTGCCCTGCCACCTGTTGCCGAGCCTGCCCTGAGCAGCGCGAAGGGTCACGAATCCTTTTGGTCCGGTGGCGTTGGGCGCACACCTGTGGGTTGCCGATCACGCCCAAAGTTTCTGCCGTCTCGACGCCAGCGCAAACGGAATCCTTGCCCTCAATCCCGCCACCTGCAATCTCGCCGCAACCTCTCCCGGCGCACCCGCCTTTGACCCGGCGACCCATTTCGTCTACGTCCCCGACAACTCGTCCAAGAGTCGCGGCGTGTGGCGCTTAAAGTTCAATCCGGTCACCGAGACCGTCGGCAATCCGGTATTGCTGGCGCCCAATGCGGGCTTGGGCGGCAACCGCCCGACCACCGTTGCACTCGGACCGGATGGCAACCTGTACGTCAGTTTCTTGAAAAAGGGCAACCTCGTCCGCATCAATAATCCCGCCGCAGCGACACAAACTGCACGGACGATTGGAACATCGTCAGACCGACGCCGCGTGCTGGGACTGGCATTTGTGGGGACCGATCTGTATCTCGCCGAGACCGCCGCGATTACAATGATCGCCAACGCGCCCGGCTGCGCGACGGGCTGTCGCAGCGCGGGGTTGGGACTAGCCGGCATCACTGCCCCCGCCACCCTCATCGCGAGTGGCGCGACTCTATTCATTGCCGACACGACCCTGGTGTGGCAGTATGCCACGGATACAACCGCGCTCAATCAGAATTCTGCCTTTGGATCGTATAACGGCGCGAACGTCCCTTATCAAAACATCAGCGGATTGGGATTGGACGCCGCGGGCAATCTGTACATCGGCGACGATCCGACAGCGGGTGGTCAGGTTATGCAAGGACGAATCTGGAGCGTCGCGTCGCCCACGCCGTAACCTTCGCTTGAACTTCTTCTCCTCCCGCAGTTGCTGGGGGCATGTACGGATGCCTCCAGCAACGGGTGTGCGTCAAAGTTTTGGGTCGGCGCGGCGGGCGCTGCCGATGTGCGATGTATTCCATCGCCTTCATCGGAAAAATCGCGCCAACAACTACACAAGTGTGCTCGCGAACACAGTTCGCAACGAATCGAATAGATTCGCGACCGCACACTGAAATCCCAACCTGCGAAGGCAGGTTGCGTGATTTTGTCGCGAGCGAATTGATTCGCCCAAAATTGTGACGCACACCCTCCAGCAACGTGATATTGTTCGCCGCGCGCGACTCTGCTATAATGTTTGCGTCCTGACCGCTTCGCGTTTGCTGCTATAGCAGTCTCCAATGTACGATTTCAGTCTGAAAATTTTTTCGCGTCGCGCCTTTCTCAAAATTCTTGCCCTGAGCGGCGTTGTCGTCGCGCTCGACGCGTGCGATACAGCGCAACCGGCCACTGCCCCGGTCTTGCCCCCCACTCTATCGCCAACGCAAACTCCGGCGCCGCAGCCCGCGGACGTGACCGCGCGCCTTTTTTTGGATGCGTGGAGCAAAAACAATTTCCCCGCGATGTACGCCACTCTCGCCCCCGCGGCACACACCAAGATCTCGCAAGCCGAATTCGTACAGCGCTATACGGACATTACGCGCGAGGCAACTATCACCAAAGTCGTGCCCGCCCTCACCGGCATTGCCGAAGAGGGTAACACCGCGACCGCGCAATTCAAGGTGCGCTTTGAAACTGCGCTGCTCGGACCGCTCGATCAAGAAAATGCGTTTTCGCTCGTGCGCGAACGCGGCAAATGGGGCATTGTGTGGTCGCCGCGCTTGATTCTCTCACAGCTCGAAAACGGCAATCGCCTAAAATTGTATGTCACCAAATCCACGCGCGGCAACATTTATGATCGCGCGGGCGCGCCCGTCGCCATCGGCGTGCGCGCCATCGTCGTGAATTTATGGCCCGCCGAGATGCGGCGCAACAAAGCCGAAGCGCAGGTGCTCGCCGCGCTCGAGCCCGTTTTAGGTCTTTCGCAAGCCGACATCAAAAAACGCTACGCGGGTCAAAACGCGGAATGGAAAATTCCGATTCAAACCATCACGCCCGAAGTGGCGCAGCAAAACACCGAAGCATTGTCCCTGCCCGGCATTGTTCTCGAAGAGCAGGACGCGCGTCAATATCCGTTAGCAGCCGCGGCGGGACATGTCGCGGGATATGTCGGACCCATCACGGCGGATGAATTGGGTGAATTGTACGGACGCGGCTATCGTGAAGGCGAGTCTTTCGGACGCGCGGGACTGGAACAATTGGGGGAACAATATCTTTCGGGCGGACGCGGCGGCAAACTGGTCGCCTTGAACGCGGAAGGCGGGCAAGTCGAAGTGATTGCCGAACGCGCGGCAGAGCAAAGCAAGAGCATTTATTCCACATTGGACAGCGCGCTCCAAAAACACGTCGCGACGTTGCTCGGCGAGAAACGCGGCAGCATCGCCGTGATGGATGTCAAGACCGGCAACATGCTCGCGCTGTACAGCAACCCCGGGTACGACTCGAACGCATTCGCGGACCGCAATCGCAATCAGGAACGCACACAGTATTTGACCGCTCCGCAAAAAATCATGCTAAATCGCGCGACGCAAGGCGCGTACCCGCACGGCTCGATGCAAAAGGTGATTACCGCCGCCACTGCCCTCGAGCGCGGCGGCTTGTCCCCAAACACTCCATTTCTGTGCACGGGAATTTGGAACAAGCTCGGCTATCCGAAAGCATGTTGGATCTGGGCATACGGTAGGACACATGGACGCATCTCGCTCAAGAACGCGATCACTCAATCCTGTGACATCGCGTTTTACGAAATCGGTCTGATTTTGCACGACAAAGACGAAAACTTGCTCACCGATTTTTGCAAAGCATTTGGTCTCGGTTCCGAAACGGGCATTGGAATCGAAGAAGTCGCGGGCAACGTGCCCGACCCGAAGGTGCAGGAATGGCAGCCGACCGACAGCACCGACACGGCAATCGGACAAGATACGTTTCTCGTTTCGCCGCTTCAGGTCGTAGACTTTATCGCCGCGGTCGCGAATGGCGGAACCTTGTGGCGTCCGAACTTGATTACGAAAATTCAGGATTTTGTAAACGGCACCGAAGAAACTGTGCAGCCCCAAAAGCGCGGCGCTCTTCCCGTCAGCGCGGGAACTTTGCAGACCGTACGTGAAGCCATGAAAGGCGTCACGCTGTCGAAAGAGGGTACCGCCGCCTACGTGTTTGAAAAATTGCCTATCAGCACCGCGGGCAAAACGGGCACCGCCCAAGTCCCCGGCAATCGCGACCCGCACGCGTGGTTCGCCGGATTCGCGCCGTACGAAGACCCGCAAATCGCCTGCTGCGTCATGGTCGAAAACGGCGGCGAAGGATCCAAAGTTGCCGCGCCAATTTTTCGCAAGGTCATTGAAAAGTATTTCAACGTCAAAGCCCCATCTCCCTCACCCAAAGGCGCGCCGACGGCTACGCCACCGCCTTCGGAGTAATTTGCCAAGCCGCTTCAAGCATAGACGCGTTTAGCGTTTCTCCCCCGCGCTCGCGGCGACGTACGCTTTGGCTTCCGCAATCCACTGCCGCCAAACACTCTTGCTCCCGTGCTCAAAGGCAACCCACTCTTTCATGCGCCGACCATGCCCGGGATCAAAAAATTCGCCTTGGCCGGTTTGAACGAGTTCTGCCGCCCGTGCCTGCGGCACTTTAATCACCAACTTGCCCTTGACAAACATTGCAAACACTTTGCCGTCAAGCTTGAATCCCGATGCGCCGAACATCTTTCCTTGCGTCACCTGTGGATCATTCGCCAGTTCGGCGGAAATTGCCGCGATTTGTTTTTCCGTTCGCACGTACCTCACCTCCGTCTGTCCGCCTCGGCCCGCTCCACCAGTTGAACCAACGACTGCAAAACACCTTGCGCGGCGCCCGCCCATATTTCGACCAGCTGCGCTTCTTGCGCCGGGTCGAGCGCGTCAAACTCCGAATCCCACACAATGCGCGCCCCCGTTCCCTCCACTTGCACCTGGAACCTGCCGCGATTGTTTTTTACCGGAAGCGGACTCCCTTCGATGTGGTAACTGTAGGCACGAGTATCGTCCGAGTAATCCGAGATTTCTTCGTGCTGCACTGCGCCGTTTGCAAACGTGCAAATGCGTTCGCGCTTCCCCTGTACGCGCACCGAGGTGATGCCCGGAATCCACTGATCCACCTTTGATAAATCACCGAGGATTAACCAAACCTGTTCCGGCGTAGCATTAACCTTTTGCGTATGCTGAAAACGTGGCATGTTTATACTCCATATCGAATTTCCAGAAAGCGCGCGAGATTGTCGAGACAACCTTGCCAACCTCCCGCATCGCGCTCCCGCGCCGCCGCATCCGGAAATAATTCGTGCGTCAGCGTCAATTCCGTCTGCGCTCCGAGCGCGCGCAGTTCAATCGTAACCAACGTGTTTTGCACCAGCGGCGAATTCCACGTGAACACGATTTTGGAATCCCGCACGATCTCGCGGTATTCGCCAAAGATAACGAACAGCGCATCGTTTCCGGTGCGCATTTCAATCGTGTAGCTGCCGCCGACGCGAAACTCGTTTTCAACCTGCGCACACCATCCCGGTTCCACAAAAAACCACTGCGCCATGAGATGTGGGTCACTCCACGCCGCGAAAACTTGGTCCCGCGACCCGCGCAACACGCGCCGCATGACTGCCGCCGTTGGATTCATTTTTTGCTCCGCTTTGTCGTTTTGCCGGATTTGCCAGCCGCCGCGTTGCTTTGCGCCAGAAACGCATCCAGCGCCGCGAGCTGGCGGTCCCAGAACTGTTCCAGCGACGCGATTTCGGCAGCCGCATTGCGGAGCGGCGCAGGATTGAGACGACAGCGCCGTATCCGTCCCTCCACGGTCTGTTGGAGCAGCGCGGCTTTCTCAAGCACCTTGATGTGCTTGGAGACCGCTGCCAGGGACATTTCGAACGGCTCGGCCAGTTCGCTCACGGTGTATGCTTGGCGCGCGACGCGGCGTAAAATCTCGCGCCGCGTCGGATCTGCCAGCGCGTGAAAAACGCGATCGAGCGCACGTGATTTTTCATCAACCATTTGGTTGAATATTATCGCAGGTCTGCCGAATTGTCAACTGTTTGGTTGAATGTGGGTGTGCGTCACGTTTTTGGGTAAGACGCTGCTCGCGCTGGATTTGTAATCCAGCGTGCCCCACGTGGATGCGAATGAAGTGCATTCGACAAATCCACGCGAGCAGGAGCTTGCGACCACCGACCCACAAAATTGACGCACACCCGTTGAATGTCCATCCATGCCGCTCAACGAATAAATTCGTTACTACGGGATTCCGCGTTTCACCCTGCGATTTTGAATCCCACCGCGTCACGTATATAATGCTGGCGCACTATTGAGGTGTTCACGCTCTTGTAAACATGATGCCCTCGGCAGCCGCCGAGGTTTTTGTTTGCAAACTGGAGGTTGGATGTTGGACGTTGGAAATTGGATTCGAATACCGAATTTCCAAATTCCAATTTCTAATTTCTAATTTCTAATTTCCATGACCACTCGTAACGACATTCGTAACATCGCCATCATCGCGCACGTTGATCACGGCAAGACCACGCTTGTAGACGCGATGTTGAAACAATCCCACATTTTTCGCGACAACCAAGTCGTCCAAGAACGCGTAATGGACTCGAACGATTTGGAACGCGAACGCGGCATCACGATTCTCGCCAAAAATACCGCCATCACCTATCGCGGCGTCAAAATCAATATCATTGATACGCCCGGACACGCGGACTTTGGCGGCGAAGTGGAACGCGTTTTGAACATGGCGGACGGCGTTTTGCTTTTGGTGGACGCGGTGGACGGTCCGATGCCGCAAACGCGTTTTGTGTTGCGTAAAGCGTTGGAACTTGGGCATCAGGCGATTGTGGTCATTAACAAAGTGGACCGCCCGCACGCGCGCTTGAATCATGTGGCAAACGCGACGTTTGATTTGTTTGTGGACCTCGGCGCGACGGATGAACAAGCCGAATTCCCAATCGTGTATACCGACGCGCTGACGGGACGTGCGACGCTTGACCCGCATCTCGCACAGCGTGCGTTCAATGCGCTCCCCTCGCTCATGCTCCCCTCTCCCAGAGGGAGAGGGGTCGGGGGTGAGGGCGATTTGCAACCGCTGTTCGACACCATTCTCGAATACATCCCCGCGCCCGAAATCGCGCCCGACGACCCATTGCAGTTGTTGGTCACATCGCTGGCGTACGACGATTACAAAGGACGCATCGCCATCGGTCGCGTCTTTGCCGGACAAATTCGCAAGGCGCAAGAAGTGATGCGCATTGATGTCCACGGCGTCATGGAAAAAAATAAAATCGCCGAATTGTTTGTGCATCAAGGGTTGGAACGCATTCCGGTGGACCAAGCCGAAGCGGGCGAAATCGTCGCCGTCACGGGCTTGCCCGAAGTTTTTATCGGCGAAACGATTGCCGATGCCGTTGCGCCCAAAGCGTTGCCGCCGATTCGCGTCGAAGCGCCGACCGTGCGCATGACGTTCGCCGTCAACACCTCGCCCTTTGGCGGACGCGAAGGACAATGGAGCACTTCGCGCAAATTGCGTGAGCGTTTGTTCAAAGAACTCGAGCACAACGTTTCGCTGACGGTCCAAGAAACCGAAAACGCAGACACGTTCATTGTCAGCGGGCGCGGCGAACTGCATCTGGCGATTTTGATTGAAACGATGCGGCGCGAGGGTTATGAATTCCAAGTCGCCAAACCCGAAGTGATTTTTCACACGGGCGCGCACGGCGAAAAATTAGAGCCGTACGAAGATGTGTTTATCGAAGTCGCGCAAGATTCGCTGGGCGCGGTGATGGAAATGCTCGGCACGCGGCGCGGGCAAACGACCGAAATGCACCACAGCGACGACGGCAGCGCGCACCTGCGTTATCGCGTGCCGACACGCGGCTTGCTCGGTTTCCGCAGCAAATTTCTCACGGCGACGCGCGGCACGGGCATTATGCACGCGTTGTTTGCAGGTTATCATCCGCTCGCGGGCGACATTGCCACCCGCACGCACGGCTCGCTCGTCGCGCACGAACCCGGCACGGCGACGACGTTCGGCTTGAGCAACGCGGAAGGACGCGGCATTCTCTTTATCGGTCCCGGCGCCGAAGTGTATATGGGCATGGTCGTCGGCGAAAACCCGCGCGAAGAGGATGTCGTCGTCAACGTGGCGAAGAAAAAACATCTCACGAACATGCGCTCGTCCAATGCCGACATTGCGATTCAACTCACGCCGCCGCGCAACATGTCGCTCGACGACGCCATCGAATACATCTCCGAAGACGAGCTCTTGGAAGTCACGCCGCTCAACATCCGCCTCCGCAAAAAGATTTTGAACAACGAAGAACGCGGCAAACTAAAGAAATCGGCGGAAAAGGCGCGCGAGGCGGAAAAAGCAATGGCATAGAACCAAAAAATCCGACACGCGCATGTCGGATTTTTTGGTTGTGTGTGCCACGATTTTGGACAAGCCACTGTCCGCTCAAACACCGCGCCCGACGACCTGATTGAGATAGTCTGCCTGCTGCCGCAACAGCGCCAGCCGCTCTTGGAAACTCTCCAACGGACTGACCTCGACCTGGTGCGAACCCCAGAGGGGCAGCCCCGCCAAGAGCTGCGTCACCGCCGCGTGAGAATCCGCATCCACGACCATCACGATACCCCGCCGACCGGACAGGACTCCACCCGACAGGATTTTGTGCTCCGCCTCCATCCGCATCAACTCATCGTGCGCGGGCATGACCATTTGTTCCAGATGCCGCAGAGTTTCTTGGGGGGCGCCGGGCGGCGCGCCGAACAGCTCCATTTTTATCAAATACTTCATTGTCATCCTCCTCGTCCGCTCCTCACTCGACCAGCGCCTTTAATTGCGCATCCAACTGCCGGTGCAGCGCCTGACGCTCTTCAAAACTTTCGAGCGGTGTCACTTCGACGCGATGCGAGCCCCAGAGCGGAATGCCTGCCAGGAGTTGTGTCACCTCAGCATTAGACGCGGCTTCCAATATCAACACGATGCCCCTTTGTCCCACCAGAACTCCTCCCGCCGCGATTTTTTGTCTTGCTCCATCTGCGCGAGAATCTTGTGCGAAGGGATAATCATCGCTTGCAGATGCTCAAGTGTACCTTCAAGTGAAGCGGGCAGCGGCTCGACCAGTTCCATGGTCACAAGATACTTCATCTCACCCTCCTCTCGATTTGATGTTGAGTGATCCACGAAGGACACGAAGAACACGAAGGGTTTCTTGGCGCCCTTCGTGTCCTTCGTAGATCACTGGTGGGCTGGTTGCAGTTTCCTCCGAGCGCCCAACATACCGCCCACGCCGCCAGCCACGATAGTCACGACGAACCAGAGCAGGTCTGCGAACAGGTCTTCCGCGCCGCCAAAGACGACGGCGAGGAGCAGGCCGATGATGGCGACGAACAAGCCGACGAGCCAGCCGTGCAGCTGCGGCGCCGTTTCCACTTTGCGCGCCACCCACACTGCCGCGCCGAATGTGAGCAGAATGCCCAGGAGGGGTGTTGCCCACGGGGCGAATTGATTGGCAAATTGGGTAATCTGCGCTTGGTCAGGCGCACCGCGCGCTTGAAAGGACAGCACAAAGGCATACACCGTGACCAGCAAAGTCACCAGCACATAGTTGAGCACGACGACCAGCACCGCCGTCAGCACGACGCGCAGCCAGCGGACATTAGACAATTGAATGTTCATCTTTTTCTCTCCTTCACGCCTCCTTGGGGTTCGTAAAAGAACAACTTCCCGACTGCTCGCGCTGGATGGCGGATGCTCCGATGAAGTGCATCGGCTGCATCCGAGTAATCCAGCGGTTCGGGCGTGGACGCGAATGTATTCCATTCGACAAATCCACGCGAGCAGGAGCTTATTTTTTGCGAATCCTTGGCGCCGTTTTCATTTACCGCGCGCCAGATTTCTGGTGAAACTCACCGACGCCGCTGAAGCAGACGCACCCGAAAGCGGACCTCATCTCCACTCTTCACCTCCTGAACGAATCCTTGCGCGATGAGCGGCGCGAGGATAGTATGCGCGGCGTCTTGTTCCAGTTCGAGAAAGGTCGCAATCTCTACCAATCCTACTCGTCCCTGCCGGAGCATCCAGTTAGCACATCGAACATGCTCCGTCCCGCCGATTCCGCTTGAGGGTCCATTTCCGGCTGCACTTTCTTCCTTCATCAACCACATTTCTTTGCCGTATTCTTTACGCCGCGAGCTGCGCGGCGATTTCCCGAACGGTTAGAGTTAAAGGATGGTCGGGGAAATGAAGGCAAAAGAGACCCCGGCTGCCCAGGCGGATCATTTCCTCCGCGAGCGGGAGAACTCCGGCGACGGGAACAGCGTAGCTCTTTTCCGCCTCCTGCCGCACCGCCGCAAAGTCAAAATCGGCGAGGACCTTGTTGATTACGAGCATCATTCCCGGCACCCCCAGCTTTCGGGCAACGTCCACCGTCACGGCAGTTCCCTGATAGTCCTGTTGATCTGGGCGCAGGATGACGAGTAGGATGTCAGAAATGGCGATAGAGAGCAGCGTCTCTTCGTTCAAACCGGGGTGAGTATCAATGAACAGGTAATCCAGGTCTAGTCGCTCAATCAGCGCGCGAAAGCCGTCGTTCAGCAAAGCCACGTCATAGCCCTCGCGGAGGATGCGAGTGATTTCGCCTGCCTTGATGCTGGAGGGAATGAGGTAGATGCCGCCGCTCATCACCGCGACCTCTCCTGCCCCGACCTGGAGTAAAGGGCTGACATCATAAGCCGCTTCCTCGATTGCGCAGCGGCTCCACAAATAATCGTTGAGCGCCTTGTCCATGCGCTGCTCGTCCAGCCCGAACAGGACGTGGATGCCCGGCGATTGAATGTCGGTGTCAATAATCCCGACGCGGCTGCCGCGCTGCGCAATCGTGACGGCGAGATTGGCGGCAAGATTGGACTTGCCCGTGCCGCCGCGAAAAGAATGAATGGAAACAATTTTGGACATGGAAGGGGGTTTTTGACAGGATTAATGCGATGTAATCATCGCCATTTACATGATTTTCCAAATCTGTTTTCGCTGCGATTGGATACATCCCCATAATCCTGTCAATCCTGTTAATCCTGTCTATTCGGTTGCGAGTTGCGCCTCAACTGCTCCGCCTTTTGCTGCAATTGCTGAAAGTATTCGGTCTCGGTAATCTCTGCCACCTGGCGCGCGCGCTTGGCTTGGTCAATCTCGATGGAGAGTTCCTCGACCCGCTGCCGCAAACGTTCTTGGCGCAGAATGACCTGGCGCGCCATCCGTCCAAAGCTTTGACACAAGCGGCTAATTTCGTCCTTGCCCCGGTGCGCTTCGAGCTCGGCTGCCTCTGCGCTGCCCAACTGGTCCGCTTCCATCAACTGCGCCGCTTGCATCACCCGCAGCAGCGGACGCGAGAGCCACTGCGCCACCAACGCCGCATTCGCAATCGTAAAGAGCAGCATCAGCAAAATCGTCAAGCCAAGTTTCGCCATCAGTTCATTTGGGTCGCGTCCCGTGTCGCTCCAATAGTTGACCAGAAAGAGACTCGCAAGCGCCATCGGCACGGCGGCGGAAATCAAGATGATGAGCAGCAGGCGCCGCATCAAGCCCGAACGAAACCAGCCGAGCGAGTGGAGGTCGAGACGCGCGTAATTGAACAACAGGATGGGCACGAGAATCAGGGCGTTCGCCAGGTTCACCAAAACGACCGGAATGAAATACTGGCGCAGCGCAAAATCAAACGTCAGGTTGTCGAGGAACATGTCGGTAAAGGACGCAAAGCCCATCCCGACGACGATGCCCAGGGCGACAAAGAGCAGCGCGCGCAGTTGGTCGCCAAACGACAAAAACCGCCGCCGATAGAGCACGACAAGCCCCGCAATCAGCCCCATCAACCCGTTGCCAACTTGCCAATTCAATAAATAACCTTGCGTGAGGTCGAGCAGTAAATTGCCGGTGGACGGCTCGGGCGGATAGACGAGATAACCGGACCAGCTATCGCCCAGTAGATTGCCGAACGCGCCGGTGACAAAGCCGACGATGGGACCAAAGACGAGTCCGAAAAAGATCGGCACGGCGACAGCGGGGCGGACCGAAATCGAGAGCGCCACGCCCGACCCGATTTGGACTTGCGCCGCGCTTGTTAGCAGGAAACTGTTGGTGAGCCATGACATGCCGCCGTACAACAGGACTCCAACGAGCATCGCAAGCAGCTCGCGTCGTCCAAGCGCAAAAGGTCTGCGGTTAGACATCATTCCTCTTTCGTTTCAAGCAAGACCGTATCAATCAAAATGCGGTTGAACTTGTCCGCTTCTTCGAGATAGGGAAAATGCGCCGAGTCCTCGAACCAAATCAACGCTTTGCGCGGCGCACTCAAAAGAGCATAGTACCTCTCAGCCAATACAGACGGCGCGGCATAATCGTGCTTGCCCATGAGCAGATACACTGGCACTTGCAGAGTGGGCGCTTGCTTTTCCAAATCAACTGCCATCACCTGGGGCCACAGCACTTGCATCGAATCCATCAAACCCCGCGTGAAATTAATCCTTTCCAACATTGTATATTCGGTCGCCTGTAACAGTCCCGGAATCAGCAGCCCTTGGCTGCCTTCGGTACTGCCGTAAAGCTCTCCGCCATATTTGCCCAACAATCCGCGCTGCGCGATCGTTTTGTCCAGCCATTGGTCGGCATAAGGCGGCGCTCCTATTTCTTGGAGTTTGCGAATCGCTTCTGTGTCTCCTGCTTGTGTCGCCTGCTGTAATGTCCAGTCGTAGGACAGCCGTTCGTTCTCTACCATATTCACAATTTGTCCAACGCCGACATACGCATAATAGGATTGAGGGCGCTCTTGCGCCGCCAGCAATCCGATGATGCTGCCCCACGAGTGCCCCACCAAAAATATCTTGTCTTGTTTGAAGCGCTGCTTGAGCATTTCCGTCAGCTCATGCGTATCTGAAACGAACTGCGCGATGTTCATTGCCGAATTTGGCTCAAGGGAAGGATACGACTTGCCTGCGCCCCGCTGGTCCCAAACCACGACCACGAAATGCTCTTCCAGGGCTTGGGCGTTATGACGAAATGAGCCAATCGCGCCCGCGCCGGGTCCGCCGTGCAAAAAGAGCAAGACCGGCTTGGATACATCTTGCCCCCGAATCAGAATCCATTGTTCCACTCCACCCAGCTTGATTCTTTCCAGAGAGGCGATGCTCCCCGCCAAAACATTCCCTTGCGCATCCTGGATGGGTGGAGTATACGCGGGCAGCAGCAAGAGAACGGCAGCCATGACAAGGCACAAAATTGACAGAGTGATAAAGAATACGAGCAGCGGCTTTTTGAAACGACTTGTTGTCATGCTCATCCCTTTCGCGCTATGGCAAATCATCCACTGGCAGCCATCGGCTCTTTATGCCGCCCCCGCGTTCCTCGGGGTGACATTGCTTTTGCCAACACGAGCTCATAGGAGCCGTCGTCTCGGACCCGCACGTGCCCCTCCGCTTCCAACTCTGTCAGCACTTGTACAATATCCCCCACGCGGCGCTCTGTCTCGGCGGCAATTTTTTGGGGAACGGCATTTCCCAAGCGCAGCAGCGCGACCAGTACCCCGCGCGCGGGTTCGGGAAAGGCGAGAATGTCGGCAGGTTTGATGCCGATGAGTCCTTCTTGATCCTTGAACTGCTTTTGGTAGAGCTGCGCGTACAGCCCGCCTTTCGCCAAGAGCTGCGGATGCGTTCCCTGCTCCACGCGACGCCCATCGTCCAGAACGAATATCACATCGGCGGCGCGGATGGTCGAAAGCCGATGGGCGATGACCAGCCCGGTGCGGTCTTGAAACAGTCGCTCCAACGCCACCTGCACCGCCAGCTCGGATTCAGTGTCGAGCGCGGAGGTTGCCTCGTCGAGGATGAGGATGCGCGGATTCTTGAGGACGATGCGCGCAATCGAAAGCCGCTGCCGTTCGCCGCCGGACATACGATAGCCGCGCTGACCGGCGACAGTGTCCAGTCCTTCCGGCAGCCGCGCAATGACCTCTGTCAAATAAGCCGCGTCGAGCGCTGCGCGCAATTCTGCTTCAGACGCGTTGGGGTTGGCATACAGCAAGTTAGCGCGGATGGTGTCGTTGAACAGGTACGTCTCTTGCGTGACCATGCCGATTTGTTCGGCGAGAGATGCCAGCGTGACGTCGCGCACGTCGTGATTGTCAATGTACACCGTTCCATGATTGGCATCATAGAGACGCGGCACGAGATAGGTGAGGGTGGTCTTGCCAGAGCCGCTTGGACCGACAAAGGCAGCGAGTTGCCCCGGTTCGATTTCGAGAGAAATGTCCTCCACTGCCCATTCGCGCTTGACGCTCGCAGTTTTAGCTTTTGGTGTGTCTTGCTCTGCGGTTGGGGTAGGATAGCAGAAATAGACGTGCTCGAGACGAATGTGTCCTTGAACACGCGGAAGCGCGCGCGCCCCCGGGCGGTCTGCAATTTCGACTGGAAAATCCAGCGTTTGGAACAGCCGCTCCATCGAGGTAAGCGACGATGCCAGATGGACTGGCACGTTCATCAGATTAGAAAAGGGTCCATAGACGCGCGACAGATAGGCGGCGAATGCCACGACCGTGCCGATGGTCAGCGCGTTGTCCACAACCTGATAACCGCCGACCCAATAGACCAGAGCTAGACCCAACGCGCTGGTCAGACCGGTGAACAAGCCGAACAAGTTGCCCACCACGCCTTGTTGAATGGCAAGCTCGCGCTCCGCTGCTGCTCGCGCGGTGTAACGCGCGAACTCGTATTGTTGCCGACCAAAGACCTTGACCAACAGCCCTCCACTTACCCCCAGTGTCTCGGTGGTGAGGTTGTACATCTGACTGGACAACTGCATGGCGCGTTTCGCCATCCGGCGCGAAAAGCCCGCTGCCCAGTGCGTGGGCAGCGCATACAGCGGCAACATCGCCAGTCCCACCAGTGCCAAACGCGTATCCAAACCAAACATGATGATTAGGGTCGTGACCAGAGTGATGAGATTGAGGAGGATGTTGGGCAGGGTGGCAGTTAAAAAGCCCTGCGCCGCGCTCACATCGTTAAGGCGGCTCAGCAGCTCGCCAGTGGGAGTAGCGGTGTAAAAGCGCAGACTCTGGCGTTGAAAATGTCGGTACAAAGCCAGCCGCAGGTCAAAGACCATCCCCTGGCTGATGCGCGCAGAAACGTACTGCTGAAAAAGCCCCACCAAGCCGCGTGCGAGAGGCAGTACCACCATTCCCAAAGCGTACAGGTTGATAAGCCACAGGTCGGCTTGGGGAATCGCTTGGTCAATCATTCCGCGCATGAGCAGCGGAGATGCCTGCTCGAAGAGTACCGCCGTCAGCATCGCCGCGAACATGATGACCTCTAGCCCCAAGTAGGGTTTGGCGTAGGGCGCGAGGCGGCGCAGCAAGCCGAGGTTGAGCCGCTCGAAATATTCTCGAGCGGTTTGGAATCTACGGCTGACCCAGCGGGACCATTCTCTCCTGCGTCGAGATGACGCTGCTTTCATTGCAACTTATCTCCACTCCCAATAGGTGATGACCAGCTTGGGTCGCCGGGCGATGACGGCGTATTCGCTGCTGTATATTCGAGATAACAGTCCTGTCGCGCCGTACCCCTTGATGATTACGCCGCGATTGCGCGCCGGGGCAGCGTACCATTCGCGGACCAACTGCGTCACGTTCAACGACTTCCAGCGGGGTTTGTGCCAATTCGCCCAGGTGGAGGATTCTCCACGACGGTCGCTGCCGATGCCATTTGCGCCTGGCTTGGCCCAAGCCGCCGTGTTCGTCGCCATCTTCCACGTCGCCTGGTCCTCCTTCCACGCGCGCAGCATCTGGTAGCCGTCCGCGGTCATTGCGCCGGATCCGGGCGGACCGTACTCGTAGACGTACAGCGAAAGAGTCGCGCCGATGATGTTGGCGTTGGGCGGAAGTTGGTCAGCGAGGTCAAAGTAGAGGAGCGCCGCCATGCTGTCTTTGGCGCGGAGGTCGAGCTCGGCGCTGTCGCCATAGTTGGTATCGGGCGCATCGGTATCCATAAAGGTATCGGCAGCGCCGGTGTACGCGTTTAGCCCTTGCTGCAAGACGACGGTGGGGGGCTTGAGTGGAGGCCAGGGGGTCTTGGTGCGCGTCGGCGTTGCAGTTGGCGGCGGGAGCTTTTTGAGACCAAAATTTATCGAGATGCACAGTGGGACTCGGATGTCGCGCGATGTGTCGGTGGTGTTGGTCCAACCGCGCGGCACGCGGATACTTACCACGTATCTGCCCGCGACGACATTCTTGAAGGCATAGTTCCCATTTTGGTCAGTCGTCGTTTTCCGAATGTCTCCCTCATCTTTGGGCTTGAGCTTGACTTGGACTCCCTTGACACCCGGTTCATCCGGATCCTGCACCCAGTTGGCGTTCTTGTCGTTAAAGACGACGCCCTTTACCTCCAG